>CAKZTD010000398.1 GCA_937921595.1 uncultured Saprospiraceae bacterium | reverse complement strand
GAGGAACGGTATCTTGTTCAATTGCAATGCCTGGAGATTGATCAGTGGTAAGTCCTGCTATTGCATTTTTTGCAGAGATAGAAAATATAAGCAATAAAGCTAAGGGTAATATCGCAGTGTACTTCAGTAAAGAGTATCGTTGCGATTTGGTTTTAGTCATCATTATGATACGATTTTTTAATTGTGAATGAATAAAATTATTTGCCTGAGCAATCTGTAATCCGGATTGTGATTGCTTGAGCAGTAATTGGCCATATTTTTTTGTTGGAGTATCTTTTAAAACCGCATGGTCTGCGAGATACTCATGGATGTTTTTTAAAGCATTTTTATATAAAAAGATAAAAGGGCTACACCATAAAAAGATGCAAAGGAGTTCTGTGATTAAAACATCAATACTATGTTTCTCTTTGATGTGACTAAATTCGTGGCGAAATATTTTTTCTCGATCTTCTTTGTTGAATTCCACTTCTTCGCTCCAAAACATAAAGTCTAAAAAAGAAAAAGGAAGATGAACTTTATTTGTTTTTATAAGAAAATAATTGTTCTTTTTTACCATTTTTCCATTATAAGCTAGGCTTAAAATTTGGGACATTCCATATAGGAATCGGCTACCAAAGAACAATACCCCCAACCAATAAATACTCAAGAGGATAAATTGCATACTCCAACTTTCATTAACTGGAGTGATGACGATTTCTTCGAGATTTGCTTCAATCGCCTGAGCAGTTACGGTAATGGTTTCCAGATAATTGATAGGGTCGAGTGTTGCTCCCTGACTTGAAAGAAATGGCGTTTGAAATTCGACTAAAGGAATGACTAATCCAGCAATCAGGGTGCTTAGTAAATACCATCGATTGGTATTAAAAAAGGTTTCTTTGCTTAGCCATAAGGCATATAATGCATAGAATAACCCCCAGCAGATAGTGACTTGAGTAATGTAACTAATCATGATCGTTCGTTTTTGATTCAGAATCACGGAGTATTTTATTGAGCTCCTCCATGTCGATCTTTTCTTCTTTTACAAGGAAAGAGACCAATTCATTCATCGAACCTTCAAAATAATCAGTGACAAATTTTTTGAGTGTTCGACGACTATAATCAGCTTTGCTTACTGTTGAGAAATACTCATAGGTACGACCGTAAGCTTTATGGTCTACAAAGCCTTTTTCTTCTAAGATGCGAACTATCGTAGAAATGGTGCTATGAGGTGGTTTTTCTCCTCCAGTTTCTTTTTGAATATAGTCACGAACATCACTTACTGTACAGCGATCAAGCTGCCAGATAATTTGCATGATGTCTTCTTCTGCTTTTGTTAAACGTTTCATGAGCATGAATTTAATTTAGCAAGTTAGCAAGTCAATAAGCGAGTAAGTTAACAAAGGCTTAGTTTATTGTTCTCTTGTTCTCTTGTTACTTTGTTGACTTGGTTTACTTTGTCATCTGATGAATAATTTCTTTCAGCTGATCAATTCTCTGTTTGGAATACTGTTGATACTTTTCGTCTTTGGTTTTTAAATACTTTTTGTAATACCGCATGGCAATGGTTTTATCTTTGTAATAACGATCTGCATTGTGAGCGATATGGAAAAGTAACTCGTTGTCTGGTTTGTAATTGTGAGCTGCTTTATAGTTTTCATAAGCTTTATAATATTTGTTGTTTTTTTCAAAAAGCTTAGCCAAGTCTTCATGCGAACGAGGAACTTGTGTTGAAATTCCTTTTTCGATTGCGATCTGATAATGTTCCGCTGCTTTTTTAAAATCATCTTTTTCTTCGTAAGCCATAGCCAGGTAATGATGTGTATATTCTGAATCTCGTTCTCTGGCGACCACTCTGTTTAGATGGTAAATACACTCGTCTGGCTGATCTGTTTTTAAATAAGCGACACTAATCATCATTGCAAAATAATTGCTAGAGTCTTTTAATTCCATTGCTCGACTGATAGAACGGATCACTCCTGGATAATCATCAACTGCATTTTGAACACGAGCATTCGTTTGAAGAATTCGAATATTCGAAGAATCTTTTTGCATGCCTTTGTCTATGACTTGTTGTGCATAATCGAGCGCTTTTATGTCGAGATACATTCCTGCAAGATCTGCGATGGTTGCAATATCATTTTCATTGAGCGAATGTGCCTTGTTAAAAAACGCGGTTGCAGCGATAAGATTTTTTTTCTTTTTTGCGATTAATGCACGCTGTCGAAAATAGTAACTATTGGTTGAATCGATTTGAATAAGCTGACTAAAATAATCACTAGCGGCAGTGTAATTTAATTCTGCATTTGCAATAGATGCAAGGTTACCCAATGCTGAAATATTCAAAGAGTCTTCTTTTAAAAGTGTTTCGAAAACCCATTTAGCTTCGCGATAATTTCCTAGGTGGAAGTAACAATAACCTAGACGATTCATATAGTCTAAGTTCTTGGAGTCGCTCCGCTGGCATTCAAAAATATAATCGAATGCTTCAGCATATCGATTGGCATTCATCAACTCTACTCCTTTTTTATAGGATTCTTCGATATCCATTTTTATAATAACGGTCTCCTGACTTTTCAAGGTAGAGCTGATTATTAAAAAGAGAAAGCTGATAATAAATCGGATACTTATCATGTTATTTCAAAGGTAAGACGCTTTTTATAGTTTTGCAACTATTTATTACGATTTATAACTAAAAAATACGTTGAGTTGATTTAATTTATTGATTTACAGTTGTTTAGTGAGTGTGTGTTTGTTTTTTGACCTAATGTTTTGGTGGAAGAAAGTAGTCAAGTAGTCAATAGATCAGGTCGTTAAGTGGTTAAAATGCCAAGAGGTCAAGAACATTCCGCCCTTGACCTCTTGACCACTTAACTACTTGGTAAATGTTCTAATCTATATATTCAATCTCATGAAGGAATCGAAGACCAACAGTGATTTCGAAAGTAGTATTTCTAATTTCTGTTTCTCTTAAAGTTCTGTTTTGACCAGTTCGAAGATCAAGTATGTTAGGAATAGGCTGTTGGAAATATTGTCTTGAAAAATCTGGGTTTACAGTAAATTCAACAATACCTGCAACGTAATCAGTGATAGCAAATTCGAAGCCTCCGCCTAAGGTCGCGCCGTAATTCCATTTTCTAACAAAGGAATCATCAGGATAATAAAGCGTATTAAACATACGATTTATTGATTCATACTGATCAAAATTGGTACTGATAGTGAAGTCTCCACGTAAGCCAAAAAGATAGTACATTTTGTTACTTTCTCCCCAATCATATTTTTGTTTGCCACCAAGAGTAAGTGATATGTTGTTGAATAAAAATTTTGTCGTAGGCGGACGAAAAGTTTGCCCATTGATGGGATTGAAAAAATTTCTATTTCTTAATGCGCTTCCTTTTACATGGTAGCCTATCTGAGCAAAAACAGCAACTTTATTTTCTTCTTGAGCTGATTCAATAAATACAATTCCATGATAAGCGAAAAGAGGGTCTCTTTCGTAGTTATTCCATTTTTGAAAACTAGCGGTCAAGCCTCCTTTGACACCAAAGGCATAACTCTGTGCGAAAGAGATGTTTGTAAAAATGGATAAGATAAAGCAAAGGAGTAAGTATTTTTTCATAAGATTTGTGATTTATAATTGTAAAACTTTATCATAAAACTTAAGAGGTGCTATCAATTTGATTTATTGAAAAGGTAATCAAATTGACAGCATCTCTTGAAGGTTATTTTAAAAAATTCTAAGTCTTTGTCCAATACTAATGGTGTTATTAGTCAAGTTGTTTAATCTTTTTATAGCTTCAACTGTCGTTCCATACTTTCTGGAAATACTAAAAAGTGTATCTCCTTTTACTGCTGAATAATAAACTCCTGTCGTTGGTTGATCGTTTTGAGGATTCGTATTCGTATTACCAGAATTCGTATTGGTATTTGTGCCGGTGTTTGTATTTGTATTGGGTGTTTCCGTTTCCCCACTTCCTGTTTCTTCTTCGAAAATAGGTTCATCGAAAATTTCAGAATCGGGAGTCTCAGGAACGATGTCTTCGTCAAATTCTTCATCGTCTGAATTACTCGTCGGAATTTCTATTTCGATAAAATCTTCATCATTTATCTTTTCTTCTTCTTCGTTTCTGAGTTCTTCTTCCTCTTCGAAGAGATCAGATCTTTTACGAGTCTGAGGACGTTCATTTTTGCCAACCTTAAACCAACCTCTAATCTTAATCTTTTCACCAACGGCGGGTTCTGCTCGATTAGGGATTCTATTTTTATGTCGTAATTTCTCTAAGCTAACTCCATATCGTTGAGAGATATCAAACATGGTTTCTCCTTTTTTGACAAAGTGCCATTTCTTTTTACCTCTGGAGTTGTTCCGTTTTCTTTGTAAAAATACTCGAGTACCTTTTTCTATCTGTTGATTTTTCCGTGTAAGTTTTTCATTATATTTTAAAATTCTTTCGACAGATTTTTCGGTACGCTCAGCAATATCGACAACCGTCTCTCCTTCTTCAGCCACGGTGATTTTTACATCATTTACCGTTTTGATATTTAAACGCTTAATCTCTGCTTCGGTTTTTTCACCTGCAGCAACCCCTGTGATTCCCATCTCATCAAAACGATAAAGCTCAGAACCTTCAATAATCCGAATTAGTTTTTCAGCATAGGTTGGGCTAGTTGCATAACCAGCTTGTTTCAATCCTCTAGCCCAAGATTTATAATCCGTCGAAGGTAAACTAAATAGAAAGCCATAGCGATATTTCTTTTTAGGATCTCTTAAAAATTCAGAATGTGCAATATAAGAAGCATCTGCGTTTTTATAAACTCTAAAACAGGATTTGATGAGCTTTCCATTGTCATCATAATCATCATCTTCGATATAATGAGTTTTTCCATTCCAGGTGCTATGGCATTTTATACCAAAATGATTTTTAGCCTTTCTCGCTAAGGTACTTTTACCGTCTCCGGATTCGAGGATACCCTGAGCAAGTTTTATACTTGCAGGGATCCCTGTTCTTTCCATTTCGCTAATCGCGATTTTTCGAAAACGATTGATATAATCATTTCTTGCAGCGGTTTGAGCAGGAAGGATACTTGGTAGGACTATTGCCAAGAGGATAATGATGAGATTGCGTTTGCCTGACATAGGATTACTTTTTATGGTGTCGAGTGTTTGTTATCGGTACTTTGATAGGTTCTTAGTGACGGAACAGAATTATGTTAAAATATTTCGAAATCTTGAGAAAAAATAAATTAATATAATTCTGTCAAACTACCTATACTATCAAATTTATTTCCAAAATCGTATAAACTTAGACTTAGTTATCGTTTATGGTGAAATTACTTTTTTATATTTAACGTATTTTTAATTTGAAACATAGATGAAATTACTCAAATCGATCCTAATTTTAACACTTTTCTTTGCGTGTAAAAATACAAACTCCCCCGAGACTCCAAAGAATCCGGCAATAGAAGTTGATACTTTAATAAGTGAGGAGAAGATAGAGCCTGCAGAATTATGGTATTATGCAACCGTAGATAAATTGAGATTGAGAGCTAAACCAACGAAAGAAGCAGCTGTGGTGGAGCAAATCGAGGAAGGTGGGCCATTGCTTTTTCTAAATGAAAAAACAGATTCGAAAGAAAGAATAAAGCTAAGAAATCGCTGGTTTGAAGAGCCATGGTTGAAAGTAAGATCTGAGCAAGGTAACGAAGGTTGGGTTTTTGGAGGGGCTGTGACGGATGAGGCTCCTAAAGTAGATTTTTCAAAAATGCCTTATGATGAATGTGATGCAGTTCATGCGAAGCAAGGGAATTATAAATCCTGGTATGATTGCTATGTTAAAGTCGCAAAAGAACAAACGAAAAAGGATGCTCGATATATAAAGGTGACTCCGACAGGGTACCAAGTGACATTGCTTAGTGGAGAGACTAAAAACCTAGTGAACGAAAAAGGAACGTCTGATGAACAAGAATATCGAGAATATGCTTATCGGTATTATTTGGACAAAATCGGATATTTCGTTTTTAGAATCATTGGTTATGAGTCAGGTAACTACCTGATGTTAGATGATAAATTCGGGTATGCAATCCCTATTTCTGGGATGCCGAGATTGTCTCCAGATAAGAGAAAAATATTAATTAGTAATGCCGGTGGAGCTGGCGGTTTTGAATTTAATGGCATTCAATTATTCGCAATCACCGACGAAGGCTTTAGTCAGGAACCTCTTTTTGAGGAAGAACTTGATCATTACGAGCCAATGCGTCCAGTTTGGGTAGATGAAAAAACGATCGAGTTTGATTTTATACCTTTTGATTCTGAGGAAAAGCGTAAAAAGCTTAAAGCAAAATTAGTGGAACGAGATGATGGTAGCTGGGATTTGAAGACTATGAATTGGAGAGATTGAGGTAAAACAAGTAAGCAAAGTAACAAGTTAAGAAGTAAGCAGAATATCGGAGCCTTTGTTAACTTCTTAACTTGTTGTTTTTATAACTTTTCCTACATAAAAATCGCCACTAAAAAAGTAACTACTGTTGCGACAAAACCAATCATAAAAGTATTGTACGAAAGCGTTAGGTAACGATATTTTTTGTCAAGTACTTTTCCTAAAAAATATAGATCTCTAACCATATTCCCATAGATCAATTCTCCATCTCTGAACATAGCATCCATCGCTGATTCATATTCTTCAAGCTTCATATGGACGAAGTTTCCAAAGAAAATAATATTACGTTTAGCGATTTCCGTTTGAGTGCCTTCAGGGTTAAGAGAAGTAACTTTTGGGCGAATCGAAAGCACGGCAAAGATCAAAGAAACTAATCCTGTGAAAAGGAAAATAACCACAGGTAATAAAACCATTGGCCTTGTCTCTGCAATGTTTTGATAAGTCAAAAGAGAAATTAATACAGAGATCAAAATCGCATTTACACTAATCATGATATTCGCTTTGTTGTCAGCGATAGCACTTAGGTTAATATGATTTCTATAATTCGTTCTAAAAAAAGTTTGTGTTGCATCGCTCGGAAGTTTTCGTTCCAAGCCTTGAAATTTTCTAAGACTTCCATCCTCTTCCATTGATACTTCACCCGTTCGAAGATTCTTTTGAACTTTATTTTTTTGAGTAAAAATATTATTCGCTAAGACAGGTTCAAAGTTCAGTTTCGCATAAGGTGTAAAGAATTTTGTTTTCAATAAGTATTGCAACTGAATTTGATTCCAATCTAAAGTCGAAATCTTTTTGTTTTGGATGAGTTCCCATTCCAAACGAAGTAATGGATGTTGTTGGAAATAATCAGACGTATAATGATAACCATTGATGGCATCTAAAAGTAATTGCTCTTCGATCGTACTTGCTCGGTTACTTGCAGAAGCAACTAGACAATTAATGACTTTTTCAAAATTAGCGGTTGGATAATTATTCTGACTAAGAAATTCCTTGGCAATATGAATACTCCGATCTTGTGGATTATTATAATCAATCAAATAGCCTGTATTACGAAGCCAAGCTGCTAGTTGAGCAATTTCTATTGAGCTTTTAGAAATATTTTGTGAAGCGTGATCAGGAATAGGGGAGTGGGCGATCTTTTCAACTAATGCAACGATTCCTGTTGTATGTTGGTAGTTGTGGAAAGTTAAACGCGAATCTGCCTTTTCATTGAAAAGTTCTAAGACAAAATCGGCGCAACGATTTACAATCTGGCCATTGGTTTCCGCCATCGGTTTTTCAGAGAAATTCTCTTTTTCGATTTCAAACATGATAAAATTGTTCCTCCTAGTAAGTTTTGGTTATTCTAACGCTTCAAAAAACGTAGAATGCTGTAATTCTTGGATGATAAAAAACCAGCTTATATCATCAGATATTCTTCCCTATCCGAAAATTACAAAAAATTATGCATTAATGCCCAAATAGACTCTATTGTAAAAGAATTTTAAAGAATGTGAGACTTTTTGAAGTAAATCCCGTCACACAATAAACAGTTGTTGATTTGGTAATAATTATTAGAAAATGTAGTATATTCCCTGTCCAACAGTAAATTAACTAAAAGATATCCTGGTTTTTAATATAAATGCAGGATGATTTTATAAGAACAATTATTTCTTCACAGTAAACAAATTTGAATATGGCAAATTTAATGGACTTATTACAAAGCCAATTGACCGAAGGTGTGGTCGATCAATTAAGTAAACAACTCGGCGGTGCTGACAGAGAGCAAACTGCTTCAGCTGCTTCAGGTATATTTTCTACTTTAATGGGCGCATTATCGAAGAACGCATCTTCTAATGACGGTGCTTCTGCATTAGCTTCTGCTTTGGATAATGACCACGATGGTGGTGTATTAGATAATTTTATGGATATGATAGGTGGACAAGCTCAACCTACTAATAGTCGTGCAATGAATGGAGCTGGTATCCTTAAGCATGTTCTTGGAGGTAAGCAAAATGGTGCGATCGATATGATTGCAAAGATGAGTGGATTAGGAGGAGATAAAGCTGGTAACCTAATGTCAATCTTAGCTCCTATGGTTTTAGGAACTTTAGGAAAAGCTAAAAAAGAGCAAAACATGGGTATCGAAGATTTATCTTCTTTCCTTGGAGGTTCTGTTCAAAAACACCAAGAAGTTGCTAAAGATGAAATGGGTTTCATTGGTAAGTTTCTTGATCAAGACGGTGATGGTAGTATCATGGATGATGTTGCTGGAATGGGAATGAAGATGTTTGGCAAGTGGCTAAGAAAATAAAATTAGTCAAAGAACTAATTAGATAGTATTTGGTATTCGGTGTTCGGTCTTAAAACGCCGAATGCCGAATATTCATAAAAACAAATACTATGCAAATTAAAACCCTCGAAAATACTTCTCTTGCGGATCTCACCGCAGCCTTTAACGAAGCTTTCTCAGATTACATCATTCCTTTCCAATGGACTGAAGAGATTGCTGCTAGAAAATTTAAAGGAGATAATATTGACTTAAGTTTGTCACCAGGTTTTTTTGTTGATGGAAAACTCTGCGGATTTATTTTTCACTGTATTGGAAAACGTGAAGGTAAACCTATCGTATGGAATGGTGGTACCGGAGTGGTCCCGACTCAGCGTGGAAAAGGTGTGACGACTCAACTTTATAATTATATAATTCCAATGCTTCGAAACAAAGGTTTTGATCGAACTGTTTTAGAAGTAATTGAAGGAAATGATCCTGCCATTCATGTCTATAAAAAAAATGGATTTGAGCAAACTAGGAAATTGGATTGCTATAAAGGTGAGCTGACTGATGAAAATGGTCCTGATGATCTTGATTTTAAAATGATTGATCAGATCGACTGGTCTGTTTTAGAAACTTGTCGATCATGGGAGCCTACCTTTCAAAATAGCAATCAGAAAATAAATATACTGAGAGATAGTATGCGCGTAATTGGTGCTTTCGAAAAGGACGAATTATTGGGCTATATTATTTTTGATGAAAATTCTAAAGATGGAAATATTTTTCAGTTTGCAGTAAAAGAAAGTCAACGAAAACGAGGGATTGGAAAATCTCTTTTCGCAAAAGCTGCGGATGGAAAATCAGTGCCTTTGAAAATAATCAATGTGGATGCTGGGGATCAATCTAGCCATGATTTTTTTATAAAAAATGGATTTCAGAAAACGGTAAGCCAATTTGAAATGTTGAAAATATTGTAAAATAAAAAGCATTCTATGAGGATAAAAAAGATTCACCTTTACAGTAAAAAACTAGCAGCTCAAAAAGCTTTTTATACCGATCAATTAGGTTTTGAATTATTGAAGTCTTCGGAAAATGAATTTACGATTCAGACTGGTGTGACTCAAATTACTTTTGAAAAAAATACTGAGCACAATTATTATCATTTCGCATTTAATATCCCCTCTTTTCAAATTCAAGAAGCTTTCGATTGGTTGAAAACCAAAGCTATCGAATTTATTACCAACGAAGATTCTTATTTTATTGATTTTAAAAGTTGGAATGCAGCTGCTGTCTATTTTTATGATGCGGATGGGAATATTGCCGAGCTAATTGCTAGAAAAAATATGGCTATTGAATCGAAGGAAGAGTTTTCTGAGAAAAGCATTCTTGGTGTAAGTGAAATAGGAATGCCTGTGATGGATGTTGGATTGACTCATAGCAAAATAATTGACGAACTAGGATTGATACAATACAGTGGAGATCAAGATTATTTCTGTGCGATGGGAGACGAAGAAGGCTTATTAATCATTGTTGATCAAAAAGTGAAAAAATGGTTTCCTACTGAATTGCCAGCTGTTCCCGTACCATTTAAAATGGAAGTCGAAATAGAAGGGAAGGAGTTTGGGTTTCAATATTCCGGAAAAGAGATTACGGTGTAAAACAGAGTAGTGTTTTCTGAAACTAAGCACAGGCAATTTTTATCAATTCGAGCGAAGTCGAGAATTATTTCTTCCGCTCCGTAACAAACAGAACCAACTGTTGAAGTGCATCTCTCGAAGGACTTTTTGGAAAAGTCAATAAGATTTCAAAAGCCTCTTCTCGATATTTAATCATGGCCTTTTGAGCATACTCGATTCCACCGCTTTGATTTACGAATTGAATGACTTCCTGAACCTTATCTTTTTTATCATGATCTTTTTTGATGATCCGAAGTATCTTCCGTTTGTCGCTTGTATTAGCATTGTTCAAAGCATAGATTAAAGGAAGCGTCATCTTTTTCTCTTTGATGTCGATTCCCAAAGGTTTGCCAACATCATCAGATCCAAAATCAAACAAATCATCTCTAATCTGAAAAGAGATCCCAATTTTTTCACCGAACAATCTCATTTGCTCAATGATCGCTTCGTCCTTTGTCGTAGAAGCAACACCAGCACTACAAGCAGAAGCGATTAAAGAAGCCGTTTTTTGACGAATGATTTCATAATAGATGGACTCATCAATATCGAGACGGCGAGCTTTTTGACTTTGAAGTAATTCTCCTTCAATCATAGATTTCACTGCACCAGATAATATTTCTAATGCTTGAAAATCTTTAGTTTTTAGAGCAACCAATAAGCCTTGAGAAAATAGAAAATCTCCAACAAGAACTGCAATTTTATTTTTCCATAAAGCATTGACAGAAAAGAAACCTCTTCTTTCGTTTGCATCATCAACAACATCATCATGTATCAGGGTGGCAGTATGGAGTAATTCGACCATTGAAGCAGCAACGTAAGTACTTTCATTAGTCTCGCCAAAGAGCTTGGCACATAAAAAAACGAACATGGGCCGGATCTGTTTTCCTTTTCGCTTAACTACATAGTGCATGATCGTATCCAATAGCGCAACATGGCTTTTCATGGATTCCCGAAAATGCGTTTCAAAATGTATAAGTTCCTGTTCTATCGGCCCTTTTATTTTGTCCAAGGACTTGACCATATTCGATTTTTTGAATTTGATTCAAAGATACAGCTTTATATTGAAACAGCTGCGAAATGTAATTGTTGTGGGAAATTTCGGCAATTGGTTTACCCCCGCGTTTTCTCATCTTCTCGGCGGTAAGCAGACAAACCGCTGAGAAAAAGAGAAAACGCGGAGACTACAAAATTTAATAGATTAAACTTTGTACAAACAGATCTCCAATTAATACTTATGTATATATACTCTAGGTTGCGAACGGGCTGGTTATTGATAAGTTATTTTGAGATTAATGAATCAAACCGAAGCAATTTTTTTAAATTTGATCTTCTCAACATTAAAACCATACTGTGTTAAGTTTATTTAGAACCAATCAGATCGCTTTCAACTTACTTTTAATTGTATACATTCTGTTAGTCAGAAGTAGTGCATTCTTTGTTGCTGCACCAGAGGAAGCATATTCTGGGCAAGGTGTTTTGAGTAATTGGTTTCAGGGATATTTTGGGACGAGTGGTGGAGCAGCAGTTCTTGCTGGGATTATTATTGTTTTTATACAATCGTTATTGATCAATATTATTTGTGCAAAATTTAGATTGGCGATATCAGTAAGTTTATTACCAGGCTTATTTTATGCGCTTTTAGTAAGTATGATTCCTGAGTTTTTAGCGCTTTCCCCTGCCTTGCTGGCTAATACCTTTTTTATATTGGCACTTTGGGAATTGTTTGAATCTTATCGAAAAACAGATGTAGCCGGGCATATTGTCAATATAGGTTTTTGGGTAGGTGTCGCCAGTTTATTCTATTTCTCAGAAGTCATCTTTTTGTTATTAGCTATTATTGGACTCATTGTGCTTAGAGCATTTCGTGTGAAAGAAGTATTGATGTTGCTTATCGGCTTCTTAGTTCCGTATATATTTAGCGCTGTATATTTCTTTTGGTATGACCATTTAGGTGTTTTTTGGCAAACACATATTATAGATAATGTCTCCTTTTTTAATTTAAGTTTAAAACCTGGTTTAGTAACCTATATCAATTTAGCCATGATTGCTTTGGTTGCTTTGATAGTACTTTTCGGGTTTAATAGTTATTATGCTAAGAAAAATATTCAGGTACAAAAAAATATAACTGTACTCTATTGGACGCTCTTTTTTGCCATGATTTCTATTGTTTTTCAGGCGAATATTCAGTTTTATCATTTCTTGATTTTTATGGTACCATTGGGAATCTTCTTGTCTTTTAAGTTTTTAAAAATGAAGTCTCAGAAAGCTGAAGCATTTCACTTACTACTTTTTGTAGGTATACTGATTTGGCAATTCCATCCTTGGTGGTTGAGATAATTCTATCATTTGCCTATATCAGGGCATGATTTCCTATCGATAAAATATTTAATATGTGCTAAAGTATTGTTATATTCGTGCTTGGCTTGTTGAGTCTATAAGTGACGGGACATAATTATCTATACGTTATTTTGATTTTGAAAGATTATCGAAATAAAGACTGAAAGGATTTATGAGGTGATATTTCAAATATCCTAAAAAAATAACGGGCAGATAATTCCGTCTAACTACCTACACTCAATGATCTGAACAAACACACCCACATATTTACAAAGAGGCATCCACACACAATCCCTAATGCCTTATTTACGTTATTAAAATCAGGTTAAAATAAGGAAAGACTTTATGTTTGATAGAGTCTTTTCTTATTTTTAGAAATCAGACATATCAAATAGTTTTGATGTGTCTGGCAAAGTAATTGCGATTATAAAATATACCAAAATGGTAAATTATGAGAATCAGAGGTTATGCATTTTTTAATCTCCAATTCGCATAAATTATTTAAAAATAAAAACAGCATGAAATTTAGACTATTCAGTTTTTCCATATTGATGATGTTGGCAACTTTTGCTACTGCTCAATTTTCACCAGTAAATTGGAAATTTAAAGCAGAGAAGCTTAATGATAAAGAATATAACCTTGTTTTTACAGCAGAGATAGAAAGTGGTTGGTTTGTTTATTCGCAATTCCTAGAAGATGGTGGCCCAATACCTACCTCGTTTTCTCTAGAGGAAGCTACAGGTTTAGAGGCAATTGGGAAAATCGAGGAAGCAGGAGATCATAAGAAAGAGTCATTTGATAAACTATTTGAAATGAAGCTCATCAAATATTCAGATGAAGTGAAGTTTACTCAAAAAATAAAGGTAGATACTTCTGTAAAATCCGTAAAAGGGTATTTGACTTTTATGACTTGTAATGATGAAAGTTGCCTTCCTCCCAAGGATATAGATTTTGAGTTTAATCTTAATTAATCCTCTTTCAGGTTAATGAATGTTAAAAAAACTTCCATTTAGTCAAAAACTGGCTTAAATTTGAGAAGGTATACAACTGGCAGTATGTTCCGCGACATACTGCCAATTGTTTATACCGACAATATATTTTATTTTTGTACAACTTATTTTATAAATAATTAAAATCAAAGTCATGCGTCGTATCGCTACACTTCTACTTGTACTCTCGATATTTTCGATTTCTTCTTTTGCTCAGATTCTGGAACCAGTCAAATGGAATTGGGAAGCGAAGCATCTAAGTGGTAATGAATTCGAATTAATCTATACCGCAACAATTGATGACGGTTGGTCTGTTTATTCTCAATATTTAGAGAGTGACGATGGCCCCGTTAAAACTTCTTTTGAATATGACCCAGGAGACCATTTTGCTATAAAAGGTAAAAATGTTGAATCAGGAGAGAAGAAAGAAGCTTTTGATGAAGTCTTTCAAATGAATCTGGTTAAGTTTAAACATACCGGGATCTTTACTCAAAAAGTAAATATATCGGATTATTCTAAACCAATTTCTGGTTACCTAACTTTCATGACTTGTGATGATAAGCGATGTCTTCCTCCAACGGATGTAGATTTTGAATTTAAAATCGAAGCACCAAAGACTTCTACAACTCAAGTTGAAAAAGTAATAGAAAAAGCTCCGGTTGAAGAAGTGGCAAAGGCTCCTGTTGAAGAAGTAAAGAAAAAAATAGAAACCAAGCAAGAAACAGTTACGAAGAAAGTAGAAGAAAAGATAGCAGCTAAACCTGTTGAAAAAAAGGAAGTCCCGACTAATAATACAGTTGCAGAAACACATCAGGCAGAAGTGCCAGGTGGAGGAAGTGGAGGTTTTGAAGATCCGGTAACTTGGACTTTTAAAAGCCGAAAGAAAGCAGGTTCTGAAAATTATGAATTAGAATTTAACGGAACAATTAAAGACGGTTGGTATGTCTATTCACAACATCAAGAGAGTGACGATGGACCACTAGCAACTTCTTTTGAATATGATGAAGCAACAAATTATAAATTAGTAGGAGCGGCAATAGAATCAGGAGGAATAAAAAAGGCATATGATAAGGTCTTTGAAATGGACGTGAATAAGTTTGCGCATGATGCAATCTTTACACAAGAATTAGAGGTGACTGATCCGTCGAAACCAATTACTGGATATTTTACCTTCCAGGTTTGTGATGATAAAAGTTGTAAAAAATACGATATTGATTTTTACGCTGATCCAGCAAAAGGTCAATCTGTCCTTGGCGAGGAAGCGATGAAGTTGACAGATGCTTTTAATAATCCATCTGTCGCTGGTGCGGAAGCTGGGCCAAAGAGAACTGGTAATGTGATTAATCAGGAAATTGATAATATTCGATCGACTTTCGACAATCCGATTGGAAGTTGTGGTGGTGGTGGACAAGATGATGAAGGTTGGATTTGGGCTTTTATTTTTGGGTTTGGAGGAGGATTGGTTGCCTTGATTACGCCATGTGTATTTCCAATGATTCCTTTAACGGTTTCCTTCTTTACAAAAGGAAGTAACAGCCGTGCAGCGGGAATTAGAAACGGATTAATTTATGGTGCTTCCATCATCGCGATATATGTAGCATTAGGATTGGCAATCACTGCGGCGTTTGGGCCTGAAGCCATGAATCAATTATCCACACACTGGTTATCGAATTTGATTTTCTTTGCAGTATTTATTGTATTTGCAATTTCATTCTTTGGATATTTTGAAATCACCTTGCCTAGCTCTTTAGCCAATAAGAGTGATCAAATGGCAGACAAAGGTGGCTTTGTTGGGATATTTTTTATGGCAGCAACGTTAGCGATTGTATCCTTTAGTTGTACGGGCCCGATTGTCGGAACCGCCTTGGTGGAAACCGCAGATAACCCAGTAGGACCGTTCTTTGTGATGCTTGGATTTTCAACCGCATTGGCTTTGCCATTTGGATTGTTTGCAGCTTTCCCAGCTTGGTTGAATTCAATGCCTCGCTCTGGTAGCTGGATGACGAATGTAAAAGTTGTACTTGGTTTTGTTGAGCTAGCATTGGCTTTGAAATTTTTCAGTGTAGCAGATTATACTTACCACTGGGGAATCTTAAAATATGAATTATTTATGGGGCTTTGGGTGGTAATTGCAGCAGCAATGACTTTATATCTTTTTGGATTTATCCGTTTTCCACATGATAGCAAAGTGACAAAATTATCTCCAACGAGATGGGCTTTTGCTTTGGGATCTTTAGTCTTGACTTTGTATTTGGCTACTGGATTTACTTATGATGATGTAACGAAATCTTATTCGCCACCAGCATTAATGAGTGGATTAGCTCCACCAGCGAGTTATAACTTTTTCTTAGATGGACCAAAGGTAGATAAAACATTGAAAGAGAGATTTCCTTCATTGACGAAATGTGCTAATGATTTGGATTGTTTTAAAGATTACTATGAAGGAATGGCTTATGCAAAAGAAATAGATATGCCCGTTCTTTTAGATTTTACTGGATATGGTTGTGTGAATTGTAGAAAGACAGAAGATTTTATTTGGTCAGAAACTCCTGTCCGAGAAAAAATAGATCAGAATTATGTTTTGATTTCATTATATGTTGATGATCCTACTAAGCTAGATGAAATCTTGGTTTCAGAATCTCGTCAGAGTAAGATTCGAAACGTTGGTAATAAATGGGCGGATTTCCAAATTGTAAACTTTGAAGGAAATGCTCAACCACTTTATGTGATCATGTCTGCTGATGAAAAAGTTCTTGCTCATCCAAGAGGATACGAAGAAGGATGGGAGGATTACAATGACTTTTTAGATTGTGGATTGAGTACACATGTCGAATATAAGAAAGGAAGTATTGGGCAAAAGTAGTAGTTAGAAAATGAAACTTTAAAAAAAAAGGTGTGGAAGTAATTACTTCCACACCTTTTTTTTTAAAGTTTCATGACTGACATTTTACCACTTAAAGGCTTACCAAATTTTTGATTAATTAAAACGGTAAAAGTCCCTCCCGGAAATTTTGTTAAATCCAATGTGAAAGTATTTCTGCCCTCTCGAATATCTGTGAGTGGGAATGATTGAATAGTAACACCGCTAATAGAAATAATGTTAACCGTTACTTCGTTTTCCACAATCGTATTTTTAAAAGTAATATAAGCCTCATTTCCTCGCTTAACCGGGTTAGGATAAATGACAAGCTTTTGGTCTTTTTGTAAATTACAATCGCTCAGTTCAACTTGAATAATTTCTGAGTAATGGATACTTCCGTCTAGATCAACTTGCTTTAATTTATAATATACTTTCGATATGAAATTTTCTTGTTGATCGATATATTCATATGATTTTTCTGTCTGACTATTACCAGTACCCTGAAATCTTTTTATGGTACTGAAATAGTTTCCATCAAAACTTCTTTGCAAATCTATATAATTATTTTCTACTTCAGCTTCTGTTTTCCATTGGATAGAAATTTTACATTCATTACTTTTTGCAGAAAATTCACTTAGACTGATTGGTAAGGAAACAGTAATGATTTTGTCATGTGGTATTTCACTCAAGCCCGATGATTTATCTCCCATGCTTTCTATGGCAGAGCAATAACAATTCTCATATTCTGGTACAATTAGTACTGCTATGCCATCTGTTGGATCGCAAAGTGTACCAAATTCTCCATTTAAATTTACGTTCCCCCCATTCGCGATTGTAGATTTAACAGTGTCTCTTGCAAGTGCACTGCCAGAAATATCATCACCGGTAGCATTTAAGCAATAGAATTCAACAATGATATCGTTTTCTGTATCAATCCCGGTATTGAAAAGTTGTATGTCATATTCATAAGCGTACGGTGTACTTGCTGTATTTGCGATTAGATTATTAAATACAACACCCAGGATTGGCTTTTCAACAGATAAACTCACTTCTTCATTTCCTGTGAAAACCTCGGTACTTGCACAACTACCTCCCCCGCAAGCTAAGCCTGTTACAGTTGTAGTACTTTGAAAGGTAATAACATCATTAGTATTACAGCTTCCTCTAGAATCGGTGGTAATATCAAAAGTAAAGTCTATGCTTCCTGTTTGACCACTTGGATATTTAAAAGTCAAAACCTCTTTATCATTAATGATACTTGATCCAACATAAGTAGGGCATTTACCTGGAGTATTACAAACATAACCTCCGTTGTATCCTATGCCGTCAGGTAAAATAATTTTTAGTGTATCTGTTGAACCAGTTGTTCCACTTGTTAGTAGTAGTTCGACATCAATAGTTTTTGAATCATCACAACCTTCTATTCTATTGTCAGGAGATACTCCAACAGTAATAAATGAAAAATAAGGTGCTGATATTCCATTAAGATTAATAGGAGGGCCGTTGACTTGTTCTCCACTTCCTGAGGCAGGCGTACCACAAGGGTCATTCCCTTCAATTATTAAGTTGAAAAAATCTCCTGAAATCAAATCACAGGTCGTTTCCATTTCCCATCGAAGTATAAACTCATTGTTGGATGAATTTAACGTTCCTGAAAATGGCTCTCCATTTCCATAATTTGTAGGATCAAGTTGAGCTAAATTAATATTCCAAAATTGATCACCATTGCTACTTGCTAAGATAAGAGCAGATTCAGCTGCAGCACCAATAGACCGTGGAGTATTGACAGCATCAAGGCCTTCGATTTCTATTGTTGCACTTCCTGGTACATATGTTAATCCTGTACCTGTAGAAGGTATTTTGATTTTTAAATTTACATCATATAAATAAGCGGGTTGAGCATTGATGACCATTGCTTCAGCTGGGAAGACGGAGCACATATCTACTGTTGAACTTCCCCATATTCCCGCTCCTGGGTTAGCGGGGTTAGATGGAGTATTTGTTAATGTAGTAATTGTTGCAGAAATTTGAGCTGATTGGGGCAAGATATAAACCTCATTTTCAGCTCCGCATGTTGTCACTTCGTCTTTAGTTGGGTAAGCGTTGCAAGACCATCCATGACTTATTTGTAAGGTATCCTTATCGCAAGAACTGAAGCTACTGTATATGACAAGGTCAGCACAATCACCATGATTTAAAGATCCTATTTGAACGTATGTTTGGCCACTAGCAGTTGTACTATCCGTTAGTACAACAGATCCTCCTCCTGTCTTGTCTATTACACTATCGACTTGAATTTGATTTCCTACATTTTCTAATAATAACCAATTGAATCCCGAGTCCATATCGCTAGTAGAATTACAGACTCTAACAGTCCATTGAACCGTATCTTCATAGGCTGTAGCTGTTTGATTTAATGGTGTCAATGTAAAAGTTGGAGCAGTATAATTAATATTGCCTTCATTATCACTAGAGGTGATCGATACATGACTAGTAGAATCAGTTAAATAAGTATATAGTTTATAATAACAAGTGTAGTCAAAATAATTTTTTCCTGTTATAGCGCTACAATTAGGTTTTAGGTCTATAGAGAATCTTGGATAGAAGGTATTTTTTTTATCGTAGTCTTTATAATCAGTGGGTCTTCTTAGTATTAATGTCCTATCAGGTTTGAATTCATACTCACTTATATCCATTAAGGAGTTATCTATCCAATAAACATCTTGAATATCCCACCCTAGTGGAATACTAATAATGGCAGAGTCAATTTGAAATGGAGGTCTGTATTCGTTAGGATGATCATCACCTGTAAAAGATCTATGAGTTAGATAAAATCTTTGAGTAGTAGTTGAACATCCGGAGCTTGTATTTTTGAGATCACCAGCATAAGCATCAGGACCATGAAAAGACAAACTACTTCCCCAGGAATTACAGCTTACTTCCATGCTTGCGGCATCGTAAATAAAGAATTCGGACCTAAAGTTATTGACTTCCCAAACACTTGCTACTTCCATCGTATTGGAAATAACCACTCTTGCGCTGACTTTGATTGAGTCGGGATCATAATTAGGAGGACCTCCACTATCTTGACCATATTGATATAAAGGATCAACAGAAGTCCGATAGGACGATAGATCAAAAATCATTTCGTAATCATCGCCTCCAAGAGAGTTTATCGTTGGTCCAGTAGAAAGCGGAATTGTGTAATTAGTCGTTCCGGAATTATACTGTCCATCTATGTCTACAATTTCTATAGAGCCTTCCTCAAAAGAAAAGATATCTCCACCACTTTCTGGAGAATAAGTAATTCTTAAGAAAAGCTGGTCAGCCATAGTGTCATTAAACACGGCAGCAGTATACAGTTCTACGGTATCATAAGGGTAAACAATATCAGTGACAATACTTGGATCATCTAGATCAACTAATGCACTTTTTGTATTGTCGGTCCAGCTTTCTGAAACTCTTTTACTTGTAAATTCTAATGGACTAACACCAATGCAAAGCCCCGGGCAATGTGGAACTATGTTATAATCATAACAGTGAACGTTTTCTTGATAACAAGTGTCCATTCCATTTGTACAAATATACGTGGTTGTAAAATTTATTGAGACCGGATTAGAGCCATCCCAAGTGGCACAATCAAACGTTAATGGGAAATAGGTCCAATCATATGAATATGAATCAGTTGTAATTATGGTGTCAGTATTTACGGTATATACCATAGTATCGTAACCAGGTTTCATTGTTAGTCCAGCGGGTAAGATTACTTGTGTAACCCATTTAACATTCGAACCAGTTAATCCATCTTCGCCATCACAGGTTATTCCATTATTTCTCATGTATGGTTTAATTCCTAATTGTAATGAATCGCCATCTACAATATCAGTAGGACCATCAAAGTAGGTTGAGTTTAAATAATCTCTGATATGATTGGTGTAGTTAAACTCTTGTCGAATTGGAGACATCAAAGTCCCACATTGGTTAGACCAACTAATATCTGCTGAAATATGCTCCCAATGAATATAATCAGCTCGGCCTAGGCCACAGGTTTGATTATCTGGAATTAGGTGTACGCCATAACTAATGATTAAAGAAGAATCTTTTGGTAAATCATCAAAATATCCATCTCCGTCCATATCTGTTAAACCTCCTGGACCATCAGGATCAAAATCGAAATGATTTGGTGGAAGGTAAGGAACTACGGTGCTGAGAACTCCTGAAATAGTAGGTAGAGTTACAGTATTTCCATTGAGTTTATGGTCTGAAAAAAAGCGAGTATTTTTATGTCCTGATCCCCATTGAGTGATATTGTCTAAGGTAGATATAGTAGTTGTATTCGCTCTTAATCCTAAAAAAGCAGTAACATCTTTAGCAAAACTGCCTCCTGTAGGAGTCGTTTCGGGGGTACTATTTGTTAATTTTAAACTATAAGTTACGGTATCGCAAAATTCTAATCCAGGTGCTAATACCTCGGAAATGGTTAGCGAAGGAGTGCTGCTGGTTAAACCTAGATTTGTTGCATTTTCAGCATATTGGCATCGGTCTGTATAACTACAACCAAACCACGCTAAAAGTTCTGAAGCTATAGTATTGTTTAATCCACAATTGTTGGAAATAACTTCATATTCTAAAATAAAAGTTTCATCTTTTTCAAAGATATTATCCCCGTCTCCGACTGTGCCTCCGTCTCCATTAATAGCTGCAATCTCCGTAGCTGTAAATTGAATAATAACGGAATCGCCAATTGTTGAAATATTACCTGATGGAATTGAATAGTTAATTCCAGATGGATTTATTCTAAAATTAGAAAGTGTTAAATCTCCAGCATTGAACACATCAGCGAAATAGAATTCCTCAATTACACCAAAAGATCCATTTGTAATATTCATTGATCGTACAGAGGTGCTTTGCAAATTATTGATTTCAGGATCTGTTTCTACAGAAGTAATACTAAGAGAACCATATATGATATCATAATTTACAATACCAGAGTTAATGCCATTTGAATAACTTGCCTCAATGCCTGATTCATATATTCTTGTTGTATCGATAAAAGAACTCCCGTTTATCTTTAAAGTTCTTGCTTCACAATTAGCAGTTCTATTGATAGTTATTTCCACTTCTTCTGCAGCAGCTAAGCTTCCAATATAAAATGTTGGACGATTAAGATTGGAAAGGTCGTCTTCAATTACTGTGGCTGATCCACTAGAAGTAAAAGATAATGAACTTGTTAAATAATAGATTCCAGTATCTAGTTGAATCTCAATACTTGCATCAACTAATGCTGAACCACTGTTAGTAAATTCAACAGATAGAGCTCCATTTTCATAACAAGTATTAATATTTTCTGAGGTAGCGGCAGGGCTAGAAGGGCCCCAAGTAATGATTTGTGCTTTTAATTGGGTTGATAAGATAACAAGCAATGTTATCAAAATCGGGAGTCGGTTTTGCATAATAAAAAAGATTTCTATAATTATTTCTAATTATAGATCGGGGTGACCTAATACATCGATTGATTCAAGTATTAAGCCAATATAGAGAAGGGCGAATTGTAGGTAGGCTTTCTATTCCTTCGGAAGCTTCACAATATATTTCTTCTTCGCTTTATTGGTCAAAGAAGAAGAAGACAACCAAGGATTGTATACTTTTAAAAGTCTGTAACTTGTTTTGTATTGTTGAGCATAATCACCCCAGTTAGCGATTGACCCTGTTACTTCCATCTCGTAAAAACTATCCAATGCAGGGTACTTATCTTCGTCATCAATATAAAAACCAAAAGCCTCAGGATTACTCATGATTTCTTTGATTGCTAAAATTCTGAAAACATAACGAGCGGTTTCTTGATTGAGGTTGAGGTCGTAATAAGAATTAGAACGTTGAAGAGTAGACTCTTTGTTTAACTTACCTCCTCCAACATTATAAGCGGCGGCAGCCATGGTCCAATTACCAAATTTCTTCTTCAATCTCTTTAAGTATTTGCAAGCAGCGTAAGTTGCTTTTTCGAAATGGTACCTTTCATCAACCTCATTATTGACTTCCAAGCCGTATTCTTTACCTGTTCCTTTCATGAATTGCCAAACACCTTTTGCTCCAGATGGAGAAACGGCATTACTCAAATTACTTTCAGCAACAGCAAGATATTTCATATCATCTGGTATCCCTTCTTCTGCTAAAATCCTTTCGATGGTTGGAAAATATCTCTTTGCTCTTTTGATACTTAACACCGTACTTGAATGCCAGTAAGCATCTCGAAGTAATTCTCGATCCAGTCTTTCTTTTACATCAAAATTATCGGTTGGTACAATCTCTCCGGCAAAGCTGAACTCCTTGTCAAGAGAAATGCTTTTTACAACTTGTGGAAGTTTGGAGTCGTCGTCACCAGTAAATAATTTAGAGGCAGTGTTTTCTTTTTCTCCAGTATAAGAACTGAATAAAAATAATCCACCAAATGCACAGAATGCTATAAGGTATAAAGAGATAGATTTTAGACTAGACATAATATGTTATTTTAAAAGAAAATGAGTGACTCCAAGTACATACGTATTGGTTTTCCTAAAGTTCGAAAAAATATATGGAATTGTCTACTAAGGAAATCTTAAAAGAAAAGACTACTTACAACTAATGCAAACCAGGTTTGAATCTACCCTGGAATCTAAGTGCTTAATTCTTAATAGGAGTGTAAACGGTATTAGAGATTCTGCATTAGGAGAGCCCGAAAATCTAATACCTAATGCCTTTTTCCTTGGCTTAGAGCAAATTAAAAACTAATACCTTTTTAAACCCAGATTGGCATAAAAACCAACTATTTAACTATTCTCGGTCTTTTAAAAATTGGAACAGTAGAACAAGGTTCTCCATACATAATGCTTTGCGCAAAAGGACGAAGTTTTCTGGTCAGTTCTACATATGCGGAAGGAGGAACAGGTTTATCACTACAACCTTTGATGACGATTCTTTTTTGATCATATTGGCTAGCATCAATTTGCTCAAGTGCTTTCATAAATGTTACTTGATAGAAAGTCTCTTTATCTCCTTGGAAGATTTGAGCAGCAAATGGTTCAGCATAGGCTGCGACAAGCATGTAAGCCCAGACTGGAATGATTGCGTCCGTAGAGCAATAAACGACCATGTTTTTACCTTCGTACTGAGTCCAGTCATATTCTTTTAATGCTGTTCTAAAATCTTTCTCTTTTAGAATCAATTCCATGAATAAATGATCTTTTAGGTCAAAGACCATAACCTCTCCTGCAGGGAAAAAGTCCTCTAGGTTGATCGTAATCAAACCACTATTCGCAACTTTATTTACCAAAGGTTTATCCATGAATATTTTTTAACACGTTTAAATTCTCTCGTTTCTCACTACTCCTGTATTACTCTTGTTCGTCTTGTTCAAAAGCACCATCCAAAGTTTCAATAGAAACATCAGCGTTGGAAATTCCATCGGTTTTATCTGCATCGAGGACTTCTGCTATTTCTTGTTCTATTGACTCAGCTTCGGTTTCATCTTGCGCTGTTAATGCTGCGTCTATACTTGTTCCTTCTACTTCACTCGAAACATCAGTATCAGTATCAAGTTCGTTGTCAACATCAAGTTCATGCTGATCTTCCTGATCAGATTCAAGCTCAGTATCAGGCTCAATGACTAATACCTCCGATTCTTCATCATTATTGACTACAGCTTTTACCTGACTTTTTCTAGCAACAACTTCACCTCCAATGGCTGCGATGACAGCAACAACATCATCAATCACAAATCCTTCTTTTTCTTCCGTTGTTTCAGATACAGCGTTTCCAATTCCTGGTTCTTGGCCATTCGCTATAACATCTTCCTCTATTGGTGCTGCTTCTCCAATTTCACTATCCGGATTTTTAAAATCCTTAGGTTTAGGAAGTTCTTTTAAGCTTTTGATACCAAAGTAATCCATGAATTTTTCCGTTGTTCCATATAGTAATGGTCTTCCGGGAGAATCAGATCTTCCTAGTATAGTAACCAATTCCTTCTCTAAAAGTTTTTGAATAGAGTAATCACAGCTGACACCACGTATTTTTTCAAGCTCTCCTTTTGAAACGGGTTGCTTGTATGCAACCATGGAAAGCGTTTCAATAGCTGCTCTGGAAAGACGCTTTTTAGTCGTTTGTCTTAGGTAAGTACCTACCGTCTGGTGGTAAGATCCTTTGGTTAGAAACTGGAAACCATTTGCGATTTCGACTAGCTCAAAAGCAAAAGTTGGTTCTTTATATCGATCTTTTAACTCTTCAAGCGTCTTTTCGAGTGTTTCCACTTCAAAAGCTGTGTCAAAAGTTTCTTCTAAAACAGCTTGAATGTCTTCTGTTGAGATCGGATGTTCAGTCGTAAAAATTAGACTTTCTATATGTTGTGCAAGATATTCCAATAGTCAATTTGTTTAAGCCAAAATATTATCAATATTAGCCAGCAAAATTACAGAAATTCTTGTAGATAAGGTAATTAAATCTAATTATTCCAGCATCGTTTGGATACTTCATTCTGGAAAGGAATCGCTCGGACAAGCTTACCATAGGTTTGTTTGTTGTTCCGGGGATTTTCATCTGGATTTGCTTGTTGAAAATAAATATCAGCGAAGCCCTTAATCCCTTTGGTTTCAAATGCAATATCAACCAAACAGGCTATATGCAAAGCATCTAGGGATGGGTTTAAGTTTAAATGTTGGTCGATCGCTCTTTCCCTGTATTTTTTAACCTGACCAGGAGTTGGGCGGTTGTAGTCTATTTTATTAAGATTAGGATTGTTTGGAGCATAAGTTATAATGAATTCATCGCCTTCCTCCATCGGCATTCCATTTTCTAAAACGACAATGGACTTATCTGTTGATTTGGTTTCAGCGGAGTAGGATTGCCCATCGACAATATAGAGGTAGGTGATTTCATTAGGCTCAACTTTCATGATTTGAGCTTTACCTTCTTGTCCATTTTTTTGCAAAATGTTTTGATGATAGTCTGCTACGGATGTAGTTGGGTAATCCTTTCGAACGATGAAATAGGTAAAAGTAGATACAAGGATGATGATTCCAGCAACAAATAAAAGACTTTGCTTTAGATGCTTGGTCTCAATTTTTTTTCGTTGCCGATTTCTGGGAGTGTCAGCTGTCTTATTGATTTCGAATCCATAATAAAACTGGCCGTTCATTAATTCGATAGAGATTTCACACAATTGTTCATCAATAAAAAAAGTATAAGTTTTATCATCGAGAACTTTAAAATCGATCAGAATAATATTGGCGTCACAATAGACCAAAAGGTGTCCACTTTCAGCACCATGCATCAACCCTATGTGATGCTTTTTGCCCATATCAGCAAGGTATGTCCACGTAAATCGATTCAAGTATCGTGTAAAGGTTTAAGGGTCTAAAAATTGGTTTTTTAATATAAATATTAGAAAAATGATGTTTTCACGCCAAGTGTATCACCACTTACTAGAACTCAATTACTTACATAACACAAAAACATTGTAAAAGATACGGATGTAAGTAGAAAGAATTAACTTGGATAGCAATTTTAATCCTGCAAAAAGAACACCAGTTACAAGCCTTATCTGATAAAGTCATTAGATGGATTATAAAGATTTAACGAAAAGCTGTCTGTTAACTTGTAGTATTTTATTTAGAATAATCAGTTTTATTATGAAAAAAGAAGAAATAGACGTGTTGGAAGCAAAAATATTAGAGGCTATTCAGCTAACAGAGGAAAAGATTCGGAGTCTTGAAGATGCTACAAAACCAATAAGTCCTGAAAACTCAATTGGGCGAATTAGTAGAATGGATGCTATTAATAATAAAAGCGTTGCAGAAGCAGCACTCCGCTCTTCAAGGCAAAAACTTTCGAAGCTTAAAATCTCTCTAACTAAACTGGATAAGCCAGAATTCGGAATTTGTGTTTTTTGTAAGAATAAAATTCGACCAGCTAGATTAATGTATATGCCGGAGAGTACGAGGTGTGTGAGATGTGCAGATCGGTAATTAGGAGGTTTAGCAATGACCACAAAAGAACAGGGCACCAGCGTAAAATAAATTACGTGATACCCTGTATAACCCCAAAAAACCAAATGAAAACAATTTCTTTTGTTCCTTTTTATTAGAACAGTTTTACAGTGAAAGAGTTTAAAAATTCTTTAACCCTATTTACTGTAATATATTTCTTTACTTAATTTTAATCTCGTTAATATTGCTCCTTTGCAATGTTCGTTCTTATGACGAGGACACTTTTGATAGGTCACAAATTTCGAAGAAAAAACATTTTTTGACTTAAAAAATGTGTTTATCAAGCGACCAATCTTGATTAAAATTAAGAAAATTTAACGTAAAAAGCATTCTCTTTCAATTTTTGTTGAATTAAGCTATTTCTTTTGTTATTTGCATAAATATGTAGAATGCAAAATAAAATAACGAAATAGTAGTGTAAGATCAACAAATATTCTAAAAATCCTCTTAAATTCGCATTCAAATAGAATTCTATTTGGGGCGTTAACACGTAGAAGTGTTAAGGATTTGTTAAAATTTAATTAATTGCTTTATCTGAGAAATAAATAAAAGAGAGTACTGTGGCAAAAGTAAAGAAAATATACGTATGTACCAACTGTGGAGCGAATTCTCCTAAGTGGATTGGGAATTGTCCAAGTTGTAATGAGTGGAATACCTATCACGAAGAAGTGCTATTAAAGAGTACTCCACAAGAAGAAAAAAGAAAGGTTTGGCAAGACGGAGGAAGTGGAGGTGATCCAACTCCGGTAGCGTTAACCGAAATAAAGGCGGGGAAAACTCAGCGATTAATCACACCTGATAATGAATTAAACAGAGTCTTAGGTGGAGGTATCGTCAGCGGTTCTTTGGTATTGATAGGTGGTCAACCCGGAATCGGTAAATCTACTTTAATGCTTCAAGTAGCACTTTCTGTTCCGGTAAAGATTTTATATGTTTCAGGGGAGGAGAGCGAAGAGCAAATAAAAATGCGAGCTGACCGGATTGGGGCTTTACAGTCAAATTGTTTTATCCTAACGGAAACGAACACTAGTAAGATTCTGGCTCATGCAAAATCATTGAATCCGGAATTAATTATCATTGATTCTATTCAAACGATTTCTTCACCACATTTGGATTCTGCTCCAGGGACTGTTTCTCAGATTCGGGATAGTACCTCAGAGTTACAGCGTTTTGCAAAAGATACCGGAATCCCAGTTTTTATTATTGGCCATATTACAAAAGATGGAGCAATCGCTGGTCCGAAAATATTGGAACATATCGTAGATGCGGTTTTGCAATTTGAAGGAGATCGTAATTATACGTACCGGATTTTGAGAACGATAAAAAATCGTTTTGGCTCAACAGATGAAATGGGGATTTATGAAATGCAAGCGGCAGGTTTAAGAGAAGTTTCGAATCCTTCAGAATTATTGCTTTCGCAAACGGAGGAAGAATTGAGTGGGAGTGCAATATCTGCAACGATGGAAGGGATGCGGCCAATGTTGATCGAAACACAAGCTTTAGTGAGTACTGCTGTTTATGGAACTCCACAGCGTTCGGCTACTGGATTTGACCTGAGAAGGTTGAGTATGTTGCTAGCAGTTTTAGAAAAAAGAATGGGCTTTCCTTTTGGGCAAAATGATGTTTTCTTAAATATCGCTGGAGGCATAAAAGTAGTTGATCCAGCAATCGATTTAGCGATAGTTGCCTCCTTGATTTCGTCATTGATGGATGTATCAGTTCCAAGTGATACTTGCTTTGCTGGAGAGGTAGGGCTTTCAGGAGAAATCCGAGCAGTTAATCGAATTGAGCAAAGAATTCAGGAGGCGGAACGTTTAGGGTTTAAACAAGTGTTTATTTCAAAATACAACCTTAAAGGACTCGACCTCGAGCGGTTTTCTATAGATATTTTTACAATTGCAAAAGTGGAAGAACTATATAGAAACCTCTTTCAGGATGCAGAATAAATGCCTGTGTGGGTTCTAAACTTTTGGAATGCTTTTTTGTTTTGTAATAAAGACTTAACTCTTGACTGATTTAAAAAATATAAAA
Organism: uncultured Saprospiraceae bacterium; assembly: GCA_937921595.1. Lineage (GTDB taxonomy): Bacteria > Bacteroidota > Bacteroidia > Chitinophagales > Saprospiraceae > JAHDHW01. Next base: position 4,389 of record CAKZTD010000398.1, on the reverse strand, counting down.
TATCCAATTGTTCTCTTTGATGGGGTTTGTAACCTCTGCACAGGAGTGGTGAAATTTGCAATAAAAAGAGATAAGGAGAACGTTCTACATTTTGCTTCCTTGCAATCTGAACCCGCTAAGCTATTGATGCGAAAATATGGTATTGATGAAAGCCAACTCAAAACTTTTATCTTTATTGAAAATGATAAGGTTTACACTCGATCTACAGCTGGTCTGAAATTAGTTAAAACATTCGGAGGTTTATGGCCTTTGCTTTATGCTTTTATCATTGTCCCGAAACCCGTGAGGGATGGAGTTTATAATTTTATTTCAAAGAATCGATACCGCTGGTTTGGTAAAGAAGAAAGCTGTATGATTCCCTCTCCTGAGATTCGAGCCCGTTTTCTGGGTTAGAAAATCATTTTTTTACTTCTATTTTCTAATATCTTCTAAGCGATAACACTGATTCTGATTAAAAAGTGATTATTTTTTTAAGATCTATTTTCGAGTAGGGATTTTAATCCTTAATTTCGCATCGCTTTGGAACTAAAGCTAAGGCATTTGCGTATTTCTTTTTAAAATAATTATCATGTCAAAACACACTGAAATTTCAAAATTGCTTGCTGATCCTAAAATAGGGGAAGCCTACACTGTAAAAGGATGGGTGAGAGCCTTTCGAGCCAACCGATTTATTTCTCTCAATGATGGATCAACGATAAATAATCTTCAGGCGGTTGTAGATTTTGAAAATTTCGATAGCGAGCTTTTGAAAAGAGTTTCTTTCCATTCTTGTATTCAGATAAATGGACAATTGATAGAATCTCAAGGTTCTGGACAAGCAGTAGAATTAGTCGTAGAATCTATCGAGATATTAGGTGATAATAATGCAGAAGAATATGGTCTTCAGCCTAAGCGTCAGACGATGGAATATTTGAGAGAAAAGGCTCACCTGAGGATGCGAACCAATACCTTGAGTGCTGTCTTTCGAATTCGTCATGCGATTTCATTTGCTGTTCATAAATATTTCAATGATCATGGTTATTATTATCTGCATACTCCAATCATCACGGGAAGTGATGCTGAAGGGGCAGGTGAAATGTTTCAGGTAACGAGCCTTGATGTTGAAAATCCTCCAAAGGATGAAAATGGAAAAGTAGATTATAAAGAGGACTTTTTTGGAAAGGCTACAAACCTGACGGTTTCGGGCCAATTGCAAGGAGAGATTGGCGCTTTGGCGCTTGGTAAGATTTATACTTTTGGGCCGACCTTTAGAGCGGAAAATTCTCATACCTCTAGACACTTGTCTGAGTTTTGGATGATAGAACCAGAAGTTGCTTTTTGTGATATTCATGGAAATATGGACTTGGCAGAAGACTTCTCTAAATATCTGATCAACTATGTCTTGGATAACTATCCAGATGATCTTGCTGTTTTGGATAAGCGTATTCAAGAGTTAGAGAAAAATATGAAAAAAGAAGATCGCCGTCCGATGGGATTGGTGGAGACTTTGAAATTTGTTGTGGAGAATAATTTCGAAAGAATTACCTACACCGAAGCGATCAATATTCTGAGAAATTCAAAACCTTTCAAAAAAGGAAAATTTGAATTTGAACCAGAATGGGGTAAAGATTTGCAAGCTGAGCATGAGCGATTTTTAGTAGAAAAGAAATTTAAAAGACCAGTGATTGTTCGAGATTATCCAAAAGGATTCAAGGCGTTCTATATGCGGTTGAATGAAGATAATGAAACAGTTGCTGCGATGGATGTTTTATTCCCTGGTATCGGAGAAGTAATCGGTGGTGCGCAAAGAGAAGAACGTCATGATGTTTTAGTAGGGCGGATGAAAGCGATGGATGTTCACCAAGAAGAACTTTGGTGGTACCTTGAACTTCGAAAATTCGGAGGTTGTCCACATGCTGGTTTCGGATTAGGTTTTGAAAGAATGGTTTTGTTTATCACCGGAATGGAAAATATTCGAGATGTAATTCCTTTTCCTCGGACACCTGGGAAAGCAGAATTTTAAATAAGGGGATGAAAGGTGAGGAGTGAATTGAAATATAAAAGAAACGCTTATTGAACATTTAGATTTAATAAGCGTTTCTTTATTTGTAAATTATACGTTTAAAAATACCTATGCTAAAAGTTCAAAATCTTACCAAAGAATATAATAGTGGCAGTAAGTCACTAAGAGTCTTAGACGATGTTTCATTTGATGTAAAACAAGGGGAGACGATCTCTATTGTCGGGTCTTCTGGAAGTGGGAAGACAACCTTGCTTGGGTTATGTGCGGGATTAGATCGTGCTACGAGTGGTTCGGTAGAGTTGAATGGCAAAGCGCTTGAAGGGCTCAACGAGGATCAACGTTCTGCGCTTCGAAATGAGGATGTTGGGTTTATATTTCAAAATTTCCAATTGATTCCTACGCTTACTGCTTTAGAAAACGTGATGGTTCCATTAGAACTTCGAGGAGAAAAAGATGCGGCAAAACGATCCATGGATTTATTGGTTAAAGTAGGGCTTGGTGATCGTCATGATCATTATCCAACGCAGTTGAGTGGAGGAGAGCAGCAGCGTGTTTCTTTAGCTCGAGCTTTTTCGAATAAGCCAAAAATATTATTCGCAGATGAGCCAACTGGTAACCTGGATGAAGAGACCTCCCAAAAAGTAGAAGCGCTAATTTTTGAATTGAATAAAGCTTCGGGAACAACGTTAGTTTTAGTGACGCACGATTTAGAATTAGCAGCGAAGACACAGAAGATGATTAGATTGAAAGGAGGGAGAGTTGTTGATAATAAAAGATGATTAAATTATTGTTCTCAAATCAAGAAGGTTAAAACTAAAAAAAGCCTGAGCATCGGGGAGGCTGATGGTCAGGCTTTTTGTAAGTAATCTCATGAAAATAAAATCACCTATTTAGAATCTCATATCCTCTTTTCGAGGAGAGCAGTTCCGGTAATCAATCGGCTGCTATATTTTGCTTAAACACATTATTTACTTTGCTGTAATTATAATATCTACTTTGCTACAATCTTGCCTGTACTAATCAATTGGTTTCTGTGCGAAATCTGGTAAAAGTACATTCCGCCAGGAAGATTTTTTCTATCAAATTCAAAAGTTGTTTCATAAAAGCGTTCGCTACGAACGAGCTTACCAGCGACGTCATAAACATTAAAATCCAATGGGGGTTGGATAGAGGGTCCTTCTAACTCGAACGTAGCGAACTGTGATACCGGATTGGGGTAAATCTTGATTTCTGTTTGTGGAATGTAGATCTTGTGATCACTTAAAATTATAAAGTCAGTCCACTCCATGCCGCCAATGATATTGCATACACTGTCGGTAGTAAGTGGCACATTGTAGTCAAAATAGATAGCTGCACCATTTTTGATGATGCTTCCTTCTGGATTGTCCGGTTTTTGGGTTATCCGATATTTGACGAATCCATGAGAAGCAGCATCATTGGTACTGCTATCCAATAACATTATGTTGTTAAAGGTGAACTTCAGGATACCATTGTCATATACTTCGAAATCGTAGTCATGACTACTCGCTCCTGGACGCACCGTTTGTGGGTCCAATAATGGCGAGATAGTATCCCGAATCACCACCCTGATTGCCGTGTCAGTTCCAGTATTCTGGAATTTAATGTGGTATTTTAAATCGGTTGTGCTGGCGATCTTTAAGCTGTCGCCGTAGCCTTTGGGATAGCCCCTCTTGACGTTTGCATCAAAAGTGCTTGGGATGTTCTCCTGGCAATCAGTGGCCAGGAAATGATCTGCATCATCTTCTGGGAGTTGGGTGTAAAACCCTGTTGAATAATCAGTGCCTCCACCTGCTACACAGCCTTCGACTGCGATGGTAGGGCTAGTACTGTTTCCGGGATGACCTGTACTTTGGTTTACGATCAGGCGCTGCGTTGCACCATTTGCTGGGATCGCAATTTCTAATGTTTCATCTGGTTGTAATGGATCTTCTCCTTCGTATAAGCCCATTACTATATCTTCAATTACAATATAATCTAGTTGCTGATTCATAACAGCAGTTCCAACGTTCTTGATCTGAAAACGGACAGAGTCATTGTCGCAGTAACCGCTTACTTCTAGGCTAGGGCCATCATATACTGGTTCGCTAGGTAAAGGGCAAATATCGTCAGGTGTTATATTTGCTGTTACACAGTGTGTTTCTGATAATAGAGCATCACATGATGCTTCGACAGTAATGGTGAAAGAACCGCATTCTCCGACATCTAAATTGTTAACTTCGAAAATATATAAGCTATCATCAATTTGAGATGGAGTAGGAGAAGAAATGTAGGTTAAATTATTTGAAAGAATTAAACCTACTTCAATACTCTCTGCGTCAATTGTACCATGATTACAATAGTTAATGGTGTAAGTACTTTCTTCACAT
>CAKZTD010000397.1 GCA_937921595.1 uncultured Saprospiraceae bacterium | reverse complement strand
TGCAACAGAAGCATTTCCAACATTTTGAAAACGAATCGTGTATACCAATTCTTGATCATTATCAATATAACCTTCCGGACTAACTGAAATATCATTCGGATCAAAACCACCAACTGCAGGTTCTGAACTTTGATCAATATTGTTTTCCATCTTAGTCTCTACTTCATTAGACTCAATCGTTGTTGTCAAATTAATCAAGGTTCCGGTTTCAACATCGCTAGGAATCGAATCCTTAACAAAGATTGTAAAACACTCTCCTATTGCTAGGTCTCCAACAGCCCAAGTAGCTACACTTCCATCATAGGTCAACCAAGCTGGTGTGCTTTCAACTAAGATTAAATTTTGCTCTCCACCAACGACACTAGTATCTCCAATGATTAAAGAAATAATCACATCGGTTGCCGTTTCTGTTCCTAGATTGCAATAATTCAATGCAATAAGATTTTCAAAACCTATTCGATGTGGAGTCGTCGTAATTGTAACTTCAAGATCAACAGAAGGGTCTGTTGGAAAGTTAGCAAAATTATTTCCACAATAGCTATCTCCTAATTGAAGTACATCAACGGTATGAGACAAAACACAACTTTGATCCCATAGATCAGATGAACTTTGAGTAATCGTATATTCTCCAACAGCAACAAAAGTAGAGTAAGTTCCATTCTCATCAGTAGTAACCTTGATGTCTCCTGGCTGAATTACTATATCTAAATTTGGAATACCTACTTCCAGGCTATCCTGAATACAATTACTATTTTCGTCATAGTAAGCGATTCCACAAATTTCTCCTCCTTCATCTTCTGTTATAGTATAACATTCATCAATATTGATACCGTCTAAAATCTGAGTATAACCAGATGGCCATTCTACAAAAATAGAATCAATTTGTGTTGCATCTCCAAGACCAATAAGTGTTTTCAATTCGTTTTGACCACCAATTCCTCCTCCTGATTGACTACTCAACTCTCTCGTCTGCCAAACATCATTTCCATAGATATTTGCTTTCACTCTTATCTTTGCTCCTATTGCAGATTTATTAGAATTTGATCCTATCAAAGTAATACATGCTTTTCCTTGACATTTTCCTCGACTGTTTATATATAGCTCACTTTTATCTATCTCTCTATTCGCTACAAACAAATCGATGTCCAAATCATTATCATAATCTGCCCATGCAGCTCCAAACGAACAATCTTTATCTTCCGTAATTCCATTTACCAAAGACGTAAATGTACCATCTCCATTATTTGAATAAAAGAAATTAGAACTTTCGTTATCATTACTTACAAAAAGGTCAAGGTAACCGTCATTATCGTAGTCACCCCATGCAGAACCATGTGAGTGTCCTCCGCTATTAACAATATCTCCGGAAGTTACTTTTGTAAAAGTACCATCCGAATTATTGGTGTATAAAAAATTATCTTGGTCTCCGGCATTAGAAACAAAAAGATCAAGAAAACCATCATTATTATAATCTCCCCAACTTGCTCCTACAGAATTTCCACCATCGTTTACAATTGCACCGTCAGATACTTTTTCAAAATTACCATTACCAGTATTTTTATATAAACTGTTGTTTTCATTATTGATATTTGTAACAAAGAGATCAAGTCTTCCATCATTATTATAATCCCCCCATAATCCTGATAATGAAGAACTATTTTCTAAAGCTGGTATTGCTGAATTAGCATCACTAAAAGTACCATCACCATTATTGTGATAAAGACGATTAAATTTTGTAGAAAAATAATCTGCTAAGAAAAGATCTAGATATCCATCATTATCATAATCTCCCCAAGCAACACCATGTGAATATCCATTATAATTTACGATAGGATCGTTGACGACTTTAGCAAAACTTCCATCTCCATTATTTCGATATAAAAAGTTTGTAAAGCCAATATTATTTCCTACAAAAAGATCAAGGTCTCCATCATTATCATAGTCACCCCAAGTAGCTCCCAAAGATGTTGCAACATCCGTTACAATCGCTCCGGTTGTTACTCTGCTAAAAGTCCCATCACCTTCATTATGATAAAGTCGATTTGGCAAGTCTTCACTATAGTCTGTAACAAAAACATCTACAAATCCATCATTGTCATAATCCCCCCAAGCGACCGCCCAGTCATCTGATACCTCATCTAATCCAACATTAACAGCAGACTCAAATTTAGCATTAGGATCGACTAGCAATGCCAGCGTCGATAAAGGAGTTCCACATGGACGATCACCCCCAATCTCTATTCTAAGAAAATCTCCAGGTTTGAAATCATTTGTTAATAATATCTCAAACTTTAATTTTACAATGTTAGCAGTAATGTCTGTTATTCCAACCAAACCGTTATCACCTATTACCTGATCCATATCACTTCCTGTAATCATATACGTTCCTGAATTAGAAACTGGGTCAGTAATGGTAGAATATTCTCCACCATTAGGGTATAAAACCTCAGTACCACCGAGAATTAACTCAATGGTACCTGAGGCTGGTTGGACTACTTTTACGAGAATATTTTCAACGGTAGAAAGTTTAGCACTCAACATTTCTAATTCAATGGAATAAGAATTGCCACAATCTCCTACCTCTAGAGCTTCACTATTAAATTTGACTTGAAGTTCAGATTCTTGAGGAACCACATAAAGCATTAATTCTTGAGTCGAGCATTCATGTTCCCCAATAGAATTTGGATAACCATTACAATCATATCCTGAGATTACCTTTACATCAGAGGTAGCACAAGAGTTATAATCTGCTGTAATTTGATAATTTTGGACTTCATTAATATCCAAATTTCCTAATTGATAAAATCCATTAACTGGAGTAACAATTACATCTGTGTCTGTATTTCTCACCTCTAAAATGGTGAGGTCATTTGCAATATAATCTAAGTAAATCCAGCTATATTCTGATTCTGAATTACTACTTTTCATTTTAACATCCCAGCTTACTGTACTCTGTGTTGCTTCTTGAGTTGGCAACGTTGAGCTTATATTTAATTTACCTGGAAAATATTTTAAATAATCTGCTGTATATCCATATTCCGCTGTAACATTTCCACCTAAAACCTCATTTTCCTGAAAGGTAAAAAACCAACTCATTGGAAGATTAGCCACTTCATTAACCGTACATTCGGGTTTGACTTCTATAGAAACAGTTCCTCTATACCCATCATCAGAATGATTTAAAGTACCTCCGTTTTGTACGTGATAACTTTCCAGATTAAAGTAATGTTGAGTTCCGTCAATATTGTAGGGAGTAATTTGAGCAGTCTCTTTTTTTGAAGCATTCGTATACTTCGTTCTATATTGATCAACCGTTCCACTAACAAAACTATACCCTTCAGGAATATCAATTCTTAAGTCTTTTACATTTCCCCAGTTACGATATTCATATGGAAAAATATTTCCGCCATTATAGTTAGAACAACAAACCCCAATACTCATATAATAATTCTGAGTAATTGTTTTTGTACATGACTTGACATTATATTGTTCTGAATTATACTGAAAGAAATAATAGCCGATCACGGTGAAATTTCCATTCCAATCATTACACTGAAAAGGGCTCCCATTTACAGTATTACTTACATAAAAATCATTTTCAATAGTGACTTGCTCAGCCATCCCTCCTGGATTACTCGTCATTTTGTAAGTTGCTGTCAAGGTAACTTCATCTTCATCTTCCAAAACAAAACCTGCAAAATCTAAACAACCATTCGCATTTAAAGTTTGTGGACTAAAGTCAAAATCAACCACCCGTTTCCCTCCAGAAAGAGCATCAGTAAATGCAACATTATCACATACCAAAGTCTGGCCTGAAGAAGCATCATAAATGGAAACAGAAGCAGATAAGATATCAATGTAATCACCATAAGGTACTGAAGAACTAGCATATCCATATGACCAAGTCGGATGCGTAGCAGAAGTTAATATATCACCTTTGAAAATCGTTTGAAAAGTATCGCTTACCATTACCCGATTGGTTTTAATTTTCGAGTAATCTAAAGTATTCGTATCATCCGGCAAACCATCTTGATCATTATCAGAAATCCCCATACTTACTCTTTCAATATCAAAACTTTGAAAGGCCATTCCATGCTCACAATCACCTGGACAATGAAGTTGTGTTATTGCATTATCATAACAAGTCATCGGCATCCTAAAGAGGGAATTGCAATCGGTGTCCATGATATAATACAATTGCATTCCAACAGTTACTGCATCTACACCTGCAGAACAATCTGCTGTTAAACTAAGATCAAAAACAGAATTGACCATTTTAAAATCGTCAGGAATAGGTAATGGATATCTTCCAATCAATTTACTTGTTAGGTTATTATAATAAATATCACTTAGTCCCCACTGAGTATTTCCACTAGTATAAGTTAACTTTGGGTCATTTGCAGTTCCTAGCCATTCAAGTCCTAAAGGAATATCAAATTCAACTTCAAAATAAGCGGTTTCTGTTTCAGGCAAAGAAAAACTAGCAGCAGTAAGAATTAATGAATAAACTCCTTCTTGATCATCAACTAAATCAGATGGAGACTCAAAGAAAGTTTTCATATTTTTTCTTTTATCGCTTTCTCCTTCTCCTTCTTCTGAATAATTATTACTATAACACATGTCTGTATAATTCGCCTCATAATCCCAACCTATTAATCTCACAATTCCACAATACGTTGTTGCACAGGTATAATTATCCCAATCTAAGACGACTGTTTCTCCAGGGCCAATATTTGGAATGATTACCGTAAATCCATCTTTGGGATCTGTGTCCAAACAATCATAATCTATAGCAGGATTTGTTTCAGTTGCGGTTAAAGCACTTACTCCTTCATCTGTTGTTAAACTGATACTTGTAATATCTGATCTTGTATATTGTTGGTCATAGGAAGGAGAAATTTCTATTTCTACTTCATTAGCCGGACCACTGCCATTATTAGTTATACTGATTTTTTGATTATCCGGACCTGCGCCAATACAAGTATTAAAAGAAGGAACTGGAGTAAAAGATAAATCCGGTGAATATAAAACAACAGTAGTATAAGGATATTTTTTATTGCTTAAGTTAGAATCTCCTGCGCATCCCCAATGTGCCACAAGTTCCGATTCAAAACTGTTACAACCTGAGACAGTAATGGTCTGGGTTACCGTTATCATTTCATTTTGATCAAATTTTCCATCGCCATTTCCTATACTTAAAAAATCTGCTGCACCAAAACTAATCTCATTCCCTTCGTTATTTATAATACCTAAATCTACTGCAGAAACACTAGAATTTGTGTCATGATTATCTTCCAAAACAAATGAAGAAATCGAGCCATATCCACCGTTCACGATGGTAACCGTTCTTGTATAAGTCCCTCCTACAAAAACTGAAGTAGACATCGGGCTTACATTTGTAATAGATAAAGCAGCATAAAGAATGTTATATGAACTAGTCAAATCACTTTCCGTATTCCCTATATATCCTACCGTGATATTATTATTAAATACTCCTCCCGAATTTTGATTGTTGTAGGCTATAATATCAGCACTAGCTTCAAAAGTAAAACTCAAGGTCTGATTATTAGCGATATCATTACTAGAAAAATAAAGGTTAGAAAGATCAGAGACATCCGCTTCCTGAACATTTAAACTAGAGCTTTCAACAATGCTACCTGGAAGGTAATTAATACCTTCTGGCAATTCAACTTGAATTTCCACATCACTCAAAACTTCGGAAGATATATTTACAAATTCTACCGTAAAAGTTTCTGTCCCTTCACAAACTACTACGCCTGAAGGAACTGAATTATTAAAAGAAATATCCTGTGCTGAAAGGTCTTGAATAAAAAAGAAAAGGAGTAAAGCCAAAACTTTTAAGCCCCGCAAAGAACTTAGTTTCTGTTTTAACAGAAGCGAAAAATTGGTGGTCATCAAAAATGGTTTATGTGTTTACGATACAAAGTACTATACCATTGTGCATAGTATAAATACTTCAAACAAGAAGGGGAAAAGTATGGTGGTTTCGTTTAGGAATTCTAAATCAAAAAAAAACAAGGTACTGAAATCCCAAAGTATGGAATCAGTTGTTTTAATGAAAGCGGGACTATCTTAGGGGATATTTAAAAAGGGTCAAAAACAATTCCAACAAGTACCATGTCACAAGTCGGCTAAAAATAAAAATTTATCCTTGGCTCAAATATTCCATTAAAGCTTTCTACTTCTGTTAACATACTGTTAGAAATATTATAACTCACAACGAATTTTGATTGTTGGAAAATATATCTAGTTTCTAAAACTAAAGCCTCTTTAAATCTCTTCGAAGCTACAAATGAATTATATGATTCTATGATTAATTTAATATCCAACAAATTGCTCATTCAGAAATTTATACTTGCGAAATTCCAGCTAAATTGATTCTACAACACGCTCCAAATTATTAAAAAAAACAAGACCAACGCTCTAAGAAATTTTTCAACCTCTTGGATATAAAACCCAGTCGATGGTTCGTTTGAATTATTAATTAAAAATCCAAATATTATGTTCATTCCATCAAAATACCTCATTACCAAAAATCCGATATTTAATACCAAAAAAATTTGATTTGTGTTCAAAAAACTTTCTCTGGTATCTATTACACTATCAAAATCGCGGCTTTTTAAATATTAGTTATCAAATTAAAAATCAGCTTCTTGAAAGCTCTGCTGGATCAATCCTCGTTGAATCCTATTGCTAAAATAGTAGCCATTCACTGCTAATTGTTTTTTATAGGAAAACGGAGCATCAAGTCCTGTTAATTTTAAAGATGCGGTACCTGCATCATTCTACAAAACATGAAGCCACATTCGAAAATCTTTAAACTTATGATTACAAAAAAAGCATATTTCGAAAAGGTGACATCTTGTTCTAACTTGATCGATGAACAATGTTTAATTGAACTTTTGAATCTCTCAATTGTGGACTATCAGGATTTTCATTTTTTGAATTTGACCTATCTGCGATAATTGATAATTCTTGACAAAAGAAGTAAGTGCTCAAAATCTCCAAAAAATAGGACTAAAATAATTTGATTTATATTATTTCACTATCTAAGTAGAGTCACAATTCATGCAATTTTTTTCTTAAACCCTAATAAATGGTATAATTCAATTGAAAAACATAGCTTCCTATAGGGGATTTTTGATTATTCTGATAGCTATTCCAGCCATTTTCCTTTGATTTGGAAGCTACATAAGTATTCCCAGTTCTATCGATTTCGATATTAACAGGATGGCCAAAAGTACAATCCTCAAGAGAACCGTCTGTTGTTCCCAAATTTCCTGTTCCAATATAAGTGGTCACCTCGCCTTTAGGATTTATTTTTCTATTAATTTGATTGAAACAATTTATTAGATATACATTTCCACTTTGACTAACGAGGCATATCCAATGTAGCCTCAGAGATGCTTGTCAATAACACTGAGTTAACCTTTAATACAGCAAAGATTTCGGCTATTTGATCCGGAAGTAAAAAGAAATATATAAATAGGAATAATTAATCTCATAGCAACCATAGGTAAAATTACTTCTGCTATAGATAGGCACTAACACAAACAACTACCGTCAAGCAGAAAGCAAGAAGTATAAATACATAGCGTATTTAATATGAATTACCAGTAATGTATTTGTGGAGATAGAATTATTTTGATTTGAGTTTTGGCTAAATGCCTTCCTTGATAAGAGTTGATACACTTTTAGCAACTACAGCGTTTTCTATGGTAGTCTTTTCCTCTGTTGTAATTATTTCTTTGCTCTTTGATTTCTTATTTAAGCTACTAAAATTACTAAGCAACACAAGTCCGAATCCTATAAACAGGATAACATAATCTTTTGCCCAAGAGCTTTTTACTAAATTGGAATCAATGGGATTAGTTTGTAAATCTTGTACCATTAAAGGTGTTTTTGTATTTAACAATGGATGTTAATTAAGATATTATTTGTGTTGGAATTTTCTGAGCGGAAAGGGATCTAAAAGGATTTATTTCATTTAGATAATATTTATAGGTCAAATATAGTTCCAATTTTCAGGAATCGAGCTTATTGATTGTATATCTTATTTTAAAATAAAACTATGCAATCTCTAGCCTATACTTAAGTTAAAAAAAGAGGCAAACTTAAAAGCTTGCCTCTTTTTTTTGAAGTTTATAGAAACGTATTTTTACTTTTCGTTTAAACTCATTTTGATCTTTTTTTCTAAATCTACTACGGTATCTTTAAAAATCATATCTGTATCTAATAAATCCTGAACGGCTTTACAAGAATAAATAACAGTACTATGATCTCGTCCTCCAAAGTTTTCACCAATAGATTTAAGAGATTTATTAGTTAAGTTTTTTGCAAGGTACATAGAAAGCTGCCTAGCGATAACGATAGAACGTTTTCTAGTTTGCCCTTTCAATTTATCAACAGACAAATCAAAGTGATCAGCTACCAAATCCTGAATAAATTCAACAGTGATTTCTTTAGACATCTGGCTAACGAAGTTTTTGATAACTTCTTTTGCCAAGTCGATATCAATTTCTCTTCGGTTAAGCATCGATTGTGCAACCAATGAAATCAATACGCCTTCTAGTTCTCTGATGTTATTTTTAATATTATAACAAATGAACTCCGTAACGTCATATGGAATATCCAATCCTTCTTGAACCATCTTCGATTCAAGAATTGCCATTCTAGTTTCAAGTGCAGGTTGACTTAAGTCAGCTGAAAGCCCCCATTTGAAACGAGAGATTAATCGTTCTTCCATTCCATCCAAATCTTTTGGAGGACGGTCAGAAGTCAAAATAAGCTGTTTCCCGTTTTGATGTAGCTGATTAAAGATGTGGAAGAAAATTTCCTGTGTCTTTACCTTATTTGCTAAAAACTGAATATCATCAACAATCAGAACATCTACCAATTGGTAGAAGTTTACAAAATCATTGACTGCATTATTCTTAATCGATTCAATAATCTGATTGGTAAATTTCTCTGAAGAAACATAAAGCACAGTTTTGTTGCTTCCATTGGTAATAACGTCATTACCGATAGCTTGAGCTAAATGTGTTTTACCCAATCCAACATCACCAAAGATGACTAATGGATTAAAAGCAGTCCCACCAGGTTTGTTCGCAACAGCGAGACCTGCGGATCTAGCCAATCGATTGCAATCCCCTTCGATAAAGTTATCAAAGGTATAACTAGGATTTAACTGAGGATCTATCTTCAGTTTTTTAATCCCTGGAATTACAAAAGGGTTTTTAATATTCCCCGTATCAATACCACCAGGCATATTGATATCCTTTCGAGGAGTAGAAGATGACGGTTTTGGAATGCTTGTAGTATCTCGCTTTGGGCCCATTAAAATTTGATACTCAAGACGCCCTCTATCGCCAAGTTCTTGGCGGATAGTCATCTTAAGTAACGATACGTAATGTTCCTCCAACCATTCGTAAAAGAACTTGTTTGGTACCTGTATCGTCAATGCGTCTTGATCGAGATGCACTGCACGAATAGGCTCAAACCAAGTTTTAAAACTTTGGTTGTTAACATTTCTACGTATCGTACGCAGACAGCTATCCCACACGGTGTCGTAAGTTTTGACCATTCTCTAGATTCAATTTCAGTAATGTTGTACTGAGATTTAAAAAATTATATCCCGTAAAAGTGTGTAGAATCTTTAAGTATCAGTAGATAGTGAAAAGTATAATTTCTCATACGTTTTTCGCCATTATATCATTCTCATTAATCCTTTTAAATCGATAAGGTATCAATAATGGAGGACCACAAAAATGCGGAAAATAATCCAATAAGAAAAATGAATTTTTAAACTTTTTGAAAAAAAACGAAACAAAAAAAAAATCGCCTTGAAATATCATTTTTTTAATAATACTACGCAAAAAAAGGATGCCATTGATTATCAGTTCTTTAGCTGCTTTCTAGTATATTTTAGCTTTAAAAAACGACCTTCATATTAGAATAATAAGATTGTGTTTATAAGTTAATTGTCTGAAATATTTTTAATTAACATATAAACAAGGTGTAATCTTAAATCCATTAGCTTTAGTCACAAAACCAACACATGCAAAAGTAGATATTGGCCTTTAAATTCTAAAAAAAAATTAAGGTTTGATCAAGATGTTTTTGCAAGTAGCACACTTATTCTTTACATTTTTTTCAAAATAAAAATCCAGTCTTCCAAGCATTATTCCTGCCCATCCAACTTGATTAATCAGAACCGGCTTTCCGTCTCTGTTTTTGATTCTATCAGGTTGCTCTAAAAAGGTATGCGTATGCCCACCTAAAATCAAGTCAATATGCTGACTAGTTTTTGCTAATACAACATCAGAAACCTTATCGTGTTTGTAACTATATCCAAGATGAGATAGACAGATTACCAAATCACATTTTTCCTCGTTTTTCAAAAGGGAAGCAAAGTAGTTGGCTTTTTCAATAGGGTCAAGATATTGGGTGGCTTTGTAATCTTTTTCTGGCACAAGTCCAGAGAGCTCAATTCCAACGCCAAGTATTCCTATTTTAATGTCTTCTCTTTCTAATATTAAAAAAGGTTTAACATTTCCGTTCAAAACAGTATCAGAAAAATCGTAGTTACAATTGATCAGTGGAAATGACGCTTGCTTCATTTGCTTATTTAATCCATCAATACCCGCATCAAAATCATGGTTACCGATAGTCGCCACATCGTAGCCCATTTTTGACATCAATTTGAATTCTAATTCTCCGCCAAAGAAATTAAAATAAGGTGTTCCTTGAAAGATATCTCCACTATCTAAAAGCAAAACATTTTTTTCTTCTTTCCGAACTTTTTTAATCAATGCTGCTCGTCTTGCAGCTCCGCCCATTCCTTGATATCGGCCTCCATCCATCGGAAACGGCTCTATTCGACTGTGAACATCATTGGTATGAAGAATCGTTAGCTTCTGAATTTCTGGTTCATTGAATGCAGAAAGTGGAAAGCTACCAGCTCCAAGGAGTAAAGCAGAAGTAGAAGTTCTTTTTATAAAATTTCGTCGTTTCATTGATGTAAATTAAAAAAATTTAAGAAGAATAAAAGTGCTTCGCAACATTGAACTATTCTATTAAAACAACTCTATGGTCCATCTCTGCATCCAGCAATTTCCCTTTAGCAGTTTCTTCTTCTACAAACTCCATGATTCCATCTCTAAATAAATGATCTAAATCTACTCTTGGTTGATCTTTTAAAAAGAAACATCTGTCTCCTCCATTGGCAATAAAATCAGCCATCGCAATGGAGTAAACTTTATTTAGATCCAAAGCCTCATCTTTAATAGTAATATTTTTAGCAACTCCGTTTTTTATTTCATACCTAACCTGTCCACTAATTGGCCATCCATTCTGTGAAGCCATATGATCAAAAAGCTGTTTTGCCACTGTTCCTTTTACACTTAAAACCAAGAGTCTGTTTTCGAAAGGCATCAATTCAAAAATCTTTCCTCTCGTCACCGGTCCTTTTCGTAGTTCAGAGCTTCGAATTCCACCATAATTTACTACCGCAAAATCAACCTTTTTACCATAGTAATCCTGAGACTTTTTATGAATCAAATCCGCCATCCAATTTCCGAGCGTAGATTGAGGTCTCGCTTTTTTCATCGTAATCGCACTCTCCCCTATCACCTGATTCATTTCAGCATCCAATTGTGCCTTATAAGGACTAATCAAATCTATAAATTCTTGATCTTGTTTTACTTCAGAAGTACTTTCAAGTTTGTAGGAATTTAATTGGACATCGGCAAGATGGAGTGTTTTATTACAGGATAAAACGAGGATTAAAAATAGCGGAAAAAGGAATTTTCTCATTAGTTGTTTTTTTATCGATTATCGTTTAAACAAAAACTAAGGGGTCAAGCATAATTAAATCCTTGACCCCTTGGTTCTATGGCAGCTTTTTAAGATTTTATTACATCAAAAGCCCAGCTTCTTTCTTGATAGCGATCAGCGCTTTTTCAGAAGAAAAAGATTCTCTGGTCTGTAGGTACTTAAACATCATACCTGCATAATCTTTTCCGTCCGCTTTCGGTTCTATTGAATTGTAAACCAGATTGATAATATTAATGGTATCATCTCTAGCGATCTTGATTATCTGCCATAATTGATCAGACACATAAACTTGCTGAGTGATGTTGTGCTCAAACTCTTGCTGGACACCAATCATCAATGCAAACCTTAAATCTGTTGCATTCATATCGTCTGTTCTCAGCCTTAGAATGAGATTAGGAATAGAAATCCTTTCGCAAAACAGCGATAAACGCTCGTATGCACCAAGTCTAAGTGGAATCGTTGTATTATTCTGATTCTGCTTAAAATCCAGCATTTTGGTTCTATATTCCCCTTCCATAAATTGCTTGAGCAAAGTACGAACGGTCAAAAAGACTATCAGCGCAGGGACAGTAACTTTAATAATTTCTAAAATAACGGACAACCATGTTGGCATATGTTCAATTTTGGGTCAAAAATAACATTTGAAAATTAAAAAAGAGAAAAGGAGATTTTAATATTCTAAAGAAAATCCTTACTCCTTTTCGGTTTTATAACGACAAAAGATCAAAATAGCTACAACATTCCTTAAAATTCTTTGTTTTAATATCGAAGTTTCATAAAAAGGAACCGTTACGACTTTACATACGTTGATTTTTTATGTATTTTTACGATTAAGCATTTTGACGGATTTATTACCAGATTATTTTGCGCCGTCAATTACAATAATTTTAATACAATGAATACTACAAAAGATACAGTGGTTGCACAACCAATAAACCTGACAGAAGGAGCTATAACTCATCTTAAGCGAATTATTATCGAGCAGAATGTGCCTGAAGATCACGGATTGCGGATTGGAGTGAAAGGTGGTGGATGCTCAGGATTCTCTTATTTATTGGGTTTTGATGTTCAAAAAGAAAAAGATGATACTTTCGATATTGGTGGTATCAAGGTCTTAATGGAAAAATCTCATGGTATTTATTTGCTCGGTATGGAAATCGACTGGGTAGAAGGATTGAACAATCGTGGTTTTTCTTTCAATAATCCGAATGCTTCGGATACTTGTGGATGTGGAACTTCGTTTTCTGCTTAAGCTTAGAACTTAGCATCATAAAAAAATCCATCTCGAATTGTTCGGGATGGATTTTTTTGTTTTAAGCTTCTTTTATCGCTTCTACCAATGCATCAATTTCTTCCCTGGTATTAAAATAATGTATGGAGGCTCTCACTGCTCCATTTTCTAATCCTCGATGATGCAAATCCGTCATGCTACTAAATGGAAGCGTCGCGGAAGTGTTGATTTTCTTTTCCATCAAATATTTTTGGATGGTCAGCGGATCTACATCTTTTTTATTGAAAGTAA
The DNA here is from genome assembly GCA_937921595.1 of uncultured Saprospiraceae bacterium. Taxonomy (GTDB): domain Bacteria; phylum Bacteroidota; class Bacteroidia; order Chitinophagales; family Saprospiraceae; genus JAHDHW01. Next base: position 1,106 of record CAKZTD010000397.1, on the reverse strand, counting down.
CGATCCCGCATTTGTTAGTTCCTGGATCATGAACGGTCACTTCTGGAATGCTATTTAATTGTTCCCGAGCATAAGACGATAATTCTACAATTCGATTCCAAGTATTTTCAATGCCGAGATCAAGTAGGTATCTGATCGCTTCCGAAAAGCCGAGTACCATCGCATAAGATTTTTCCCAATGCTCAAACATTTTCGTCTTGATATCTAGATCGACTTTCTCATCTAGTTTCCAATGAGCAGTGACATTATCTAAACTTTTAGGAACCAGTTGAGACAAAGCAGAATTTCTAACATACAAAAAACCAAGACCTCTTGGCCCTCGAAGGTATTTTCTACCCGTTGCACTTGCGAAATCGCAGCCAATTTCTTCTACGTCAAAAGGTAACTGACCAATCGACTGACAAGAGTCTACTAAATAGAGAATGTTATGTGCTTTTGCGATTTCACCAATTGCTTTTACAGGAGCCACTACCCCACTACTGGTTGGTACATGAGTGATAGCAATCAATTTTACTTTTGGATGAATCGCTTTTTTCAAAGCTTCTAAATCAAAATCTCCGTTTGGCAAATTTCGAATCATTTCAATCTCAATACCTTTGGTATTTTTTAGGTTGATGTAATTCACAAAATTGTTGCTATACTCGATTTCGCTGGTGATGATGACCTCTCCTTTCTCGAATGGAATACCGTATAAAACATGATTAAAAGCTTCAGAGGCATTTCCGGTTATCGCGATTTCATCGGGCTTCGCATTGATCAATTGTGCGGCTCGTTGATAAAATTGATTGATTTCATTCTGATGTTTTGCCTGCATTAAATACCCTCCGACTATTGCTTCTTCTTGAAGGTAATTGGTGATGATGTCGATTTGGCTTTGAACAGCGAGGGAACAGCCTGCGTTGTTGAAATGCTTGATATGATTTGTACCTGGAGTGTCTTTTCTTATTTTTTGGATGTTCATTTTTATCTGCTTTATTTTGGAATGTAAGTTAGTATCTTGTATTGATTATATTGATTGAAAAATTAAGTATTTTAGGAAATACAAAATAATCCCCCATGAGAAAAACCATTTTTCTATCGTTATTTTTAATAGGTATTATTACTGA
>CAKZTD010000396.1 GCA_937921595.1 uncultured Saprospiraceae bacterium | reverse complement strand
TTTTGATTTTTTAAGTAGAAATTGTTCAAAAATAAATTGATGAATAACTTCGCAGCAAAATAGGAAATTTTCAATAAATCCACTTAAGGAATTTAAAGAAAGCGGTCAAGAGTGCTTGATGTTATAATTAAAAGACTATTTTTTGTCGGGCTTACGATAGCTGTGTTCTTATATTTTTCATAATATCGTAAGGGAATCAAAATTTCAATTTGAATCAAAATCAAAATGAGGCTAGTTTTTCAATTAGAATATTTACTAAACTATATCTTCTATTTTTTGATTTAAAAAAAAATCTAAACTCTTTGCAATATAAATTTTGATTTTGATCCTCATTTTTATTTTGATTATTTTAGGCCTTGCAGGCCTCAAATGTCTAATCAATACATAACATAAAAACAAAAATGATACTTCGGTTAAGCCTTCTTCTTTTATTTTTCCTTCCTCACGTTCTGGAAGCCCAAACGCTTACGGGTATTATTATCGACAATCAAACTGGAGAACCTATTGATGCCGCGACTATTTTTTTCACGAACACCACCTATGGAGCATTAAGCAATCCGGATGGAAGTTTTTCTTTGTCTGCTCCGATGGGAAAATCGGAATTGGTCATTTCTCACATCAGTTATCGGATGCAAAAGCGAGCCATTGTTTTTGATAAAAAAGACGAAACGAAAGAACGAAAAATCCGCATGGCTGCAGAATCAAAAGATCTACAAACCATTACAGTTTCTTCGAAGCAAGATAAAAAATGGCGGAGAGATTTAAAGAAATTTAAAAAATTATTTTTTGGAAAAACCAAGAATGCAACTCAATGTGAGATCATCAATCCGACTGTTTTACAATTCGAAAAGAAAGGCGAAGTTTTCAAAGCATCGGCTAGCGATATTTTGCGGATCGAAAATCAATCATTGGGCTATAATGTTTATTTCCTTTTAGAACATTTCCAATCAGAAGGGCAAAGTATTACTTATGCTGGCAAGCCTTATTTTGAAGAGATCAAACCGACTAGTGAAAAGCAACAAAAAAACTGGAATAAAAAACGAGAGATCGCTTATAATGGTTCACTTCCGCATTTCCTTTATGCCTTACTCAATGACCGACTTCAGTCAGAAGGTTTTGAAATCAATAAAGCCAAATTAAAAAACAATAAATCATTTTTTATAGAAAGCAGTTTGTCGCCAAAGGATTTAATCATTTATAAAAACAACAAATCGAATCCGGTACTTTCCTTTGATGATTTCCTGCAGGTGGTTTATCATGGTGAGAAAGATGGCATCTCTGGTTCGAGTAATAATTTTGGAAGAAGCGCTACCAATCTTGGGCATCCTGCGGAGAAAGATTTGATTGAGCAAGACAATAGCATGATGAAGGGTAATGTAAAAAACCAAACCTCTTATCTCTTTGCGAGAAAGTCTAAAATTTCTTTGGATACTTTTGGTTATTTGAGTCGTCCGGAATTATTGATTGAGTATGGTTATTGGAATAAGGAAGGCGTGGCAGATATGGTTCCTCGGAATTTTAAAAACCAGCGATCCGTTCCAATAGAAATTCCAAAAAGCGACGAGACCGATCGACTCCTTGGTTTTGAAATGACAAACCTTCGAATCCCGGAAGATGAGATAAAAAAAGGTGGGCCTCCAAAGGATGGAATTCCAGCAATTGATCATCCAAAATTTGTCAGCATCGAACAAGCTCAAGATTTTTTAAATCCAGATGATTACATCCTCGGCGTCGAGATCAATGGAATTACAAAAGCTTATCCAATCCGTATTCTCAATTATCATGAGATTGTGAATGATCGAATTGCAGAGGTGCCGATAGCTATTACTTATTGTCCGCTTTGTGCGAGCGGCGCAGCCTTTTCTGCAAGGGTCAATGGCCAAGAATTGACCTTTGGCGTTTCTGGATTACTTTATAATTCTGATGTATTGATTTATGATCGGCAAACAGAATCTTTGTGGTCGCAGATTTTGAGTGAAGCGGTTTCGGGTCCTTTGTCTTCTGATCAACTCGAACTTATCCCGACGACTTATACCACTTTCGAAAGTTGGGCGAAGCAATATCCAAACTCTTTGATCCTTTCTACGGATACTGGTTTCAAAAAAGATTACACTAAAACTCCTTATCAAAAATATGTAAGTTCAGATAAACTTCTATTTCCGGTGAGTTTCGAATCTGATATTTTAAATAAAAAAGACAAAGTCATCGGCATTGAAGTCGATGGAAAATTTAAGGCTTATCCTTTAAAAAACTTAGAAAAATCAGAAGGTGTGATCCAAGACATTTTCAATGGCCAAGAGTTAAATATTCTTTATGATAAAACTGCGAAAAGCGCAATCATCACGGACAAGGATGGGAAGAAATTATCGAGCATGACGCTTTATTGGTTTGCTTGGTTTACCTTTCATCCGAAGACGAAGATTTACTAAACTTCTGCTTAGTTTCTAATCTTTAAAATAAGCGATCATCTTTCTGTTATACTTTATAATTTCTTGGTAATATTTTTCCTTATACCCTTCAGGAACTTTGATGCCCGTGTCATCTTTTAAAATATTTCGATACGCTTCATACTTAATGCAATCTTTTTTAAACTTATCACATCGTTCTCCATAAACTCCTACCAAAGCAAATTCTCTTCTCCACCAATAGTTTCTTGCACCTTCCGAATGTTCAAAAAACCAAATTGCTTTTTCATAATCACCTTCTCCCCAAGCAACATAACCTTGTTCAACAACCCACATACTTTGCATTTCTCTCAGAGTCGCATTTGATCCGTGATCTTCCCAATAGTATTTAGCTTCAGTATGAATTTCCAAACTATAATCTATCCTTGGAGCAATCACAAATTTAAAAACTGAATAAGATCCCATCAAACCAAAAAACAAAACACATAGAAAAATAAAATACCCTCTCCTATTTTTAGCTCGCTCCGCATTTTTCATCCTTTGAGTATCCAGTACAAACTCTCCTTTTCCAAATTTTGCTCCATACTTAAACAAAGAATGCTTTCTACTTTTTTTCAGCTCACTAAATACTTCTCGAGCTTGAGGTCGTCGATGAATAATCGAAACATATGATCCTGAAAATCCCATAGCTCTAAGGTTTTGATTTAATAGAATATCCTTTTTTAAAACGTAAGACTCCATTTTTTTCGACCAACAGCTACTCTCCACTCTTTTAAGTTTAGCACTCGTGTACACGAGTGGGTAATTTGAAAGTTTGAAATATTGGCCAGTTTGCAACTTGCCTTCCTAGCAAAAAAGCAAAGAAATAACCTAAACATTATTAACTTTAACCTAATGAACAAACTATTGGAACAACTACGTCAGGATCTCAAAGGCAGTCTCCATTTTGATCAACTCATGCTTACACTCTACGCTACCGATGCTTCTGTGTATCGAGAACTTCCGCTTGCCGTGGCCTATCCTAAAGACAAAGAGGACATCAAAAAGCTAATCCATTTTGCAAAAGCAAATAAGACTTCTTTGATCCCACGAACTGCTGGAACTTCCTTAGCTGGACAATGTGTCGGAAAAGGAATCGTAGTCGATGTGTCTAAACACTTTACAGAAATCATAGAATTTAACAAAGAAGAGCAATGGATCAAAGTTCAACCCGGTGTTATCCGCGACGAACTCAATCGCTTTTTAAAACCTCACGGATTATTTTTCGGACCAAATACAGCAACTGCAAATCGATGTATGATCGGCGGAATGGTTGGCAATAATTCTTGTGGTTCGACTTCTATAAAATATGGCACCACTCGTGATCATGTTTTAGAATTAGAGACCATTTTAAGTGATGGTTCCGAGGCGATTTTCAATTCGCTCTCTAAAGATAATTTTGAAAAAAAGAAAGCAGGTGTTGATTTTGAAAATAGACTTTACCAACAAATTTTCAACATCCTTGCTGATTCAGATAATCAAAATGAAATTCTTCAGCAATATCCAAAACCTTCGATCAATCGAAGAAATACCGGTTACGCCATTGATGTATTAATGGAATCTGATCCTTTTCTTTCTGGAACAGGAGATTTTAATTTCTGTAAATTATTAACAGGTTCTGAAGGAACACTCGCTTTTACTACGGCTATAAAAATCTCCCTTGATCCATTACCGCCCAAGGAAGAAATTGTTCTTGCTCCGCATTTCAATAGTATCGCTGAATGTCTAAAAGCAGTGGTCATTGTCATGAAATTTCAACCTTTCCAATGTGAGATGATGGATAAGATTATTTTGGATTGTACGAAAGGACAAATCGAACAAGAGAAGAATCGCGATTTTGTAGAAGGAGACCCGGAAGCGATTTTGATGATCGAATTACGTGGAGAAACTCAAACTAATATTTTTGAACAAGCAGAAAAAATAACCGCAGCTTTAAAAGTTGAAGGTCTTGGTTACACCTTCCCGATTGTCGAACCACCTCGCACTAAAAATGTTTGGAATTTACGAAAAGCAGGTCTTGGCTTACTAGGAAATCTTCCTGGCGATCCTAAAGCAGTTGCCTGTATTGAAGATACCGCCGTTGAGATCAACGACCTTCCAAATTATATCGAGGAATTTAGTGCCATTATGAAAAGCTTCGATCAACGAGCGGTTTATTATGCGCATGCTGGTGATGGCGAATTACACCTTCGTCCAATTCTCGATCTTAAAAAACAAAAAGACGTTGAAGCTTTTCGGCAGATCACGGAAGCGACAGCCAAGCTTGTCAAAAAATACAACGGTTCTCTCAGTGGAGAACATGGCGATGGTCGGGTACGAGCAGAGTTTATTCCGCTGATGATTGGCGAAAAGAATTACGAACTCCTTCGTCAAGTCAAACAAACTTGGGATCCTCACAACATTTTCAATCCTGGAAAAATCGTCGATGCGCCACCGATGAATACGACGCTTCGTTATGAGCCAGAAGTACCTACTCCTGAATTTAAAACCGTTTTTGATTTTTCAGAAACTGGAGGAATATTAAGACTCGCAGAAAAATGTAATGGTTCTGGAGATTGCCGCCGAGTAAGCGACGGAACGATGTGTCCAAGCTATCGAGCAACACTTGACGAAAAAGACACTACCCGAGCTAGAGCGAATACACTTCGGGAGTTTTTAACTCATAGTGACAAAAAAAATAAATTCGATCAAGAAGAATTAAAAGAGGTGATGGATCTTTGCATCTCCTGCAAGGGTTGTACTTCTGAGTGTCCAAGCAATGTGGACATGTCAACACTCAAAGCAGAATTTTTACATCAGTATTATAAAAGCAATGGTGTTCCGCTTCGAGCAAAAGCATTTGCCAATATTAACTCACTCAATAAATTAGCAGCCATACTCCCAACGGTAAGTAATTTCTTTTTAAAAAATAATTTACTTAAAAAGATATTAGGTGTTGCTCCTCAAAGAGTTTTACCAAAAATTCATCAGTTCAGTCTGCGGGCTTGGTATCGTGCAAATTATACTAAAATAAAACCTAAGCAAACTGATCGAAAAATTTATTTATTCTGCGATGAGTTCACCAATTATAATGACGTAGAAATCGGTATGAAAAGCATTCAACTATTATCTCGACTCGGCTACGAGGTTGAAATGATTCAACACGATGAAAGTGGAAGGGCCGCTATTTCAAAAGGTCTCATTCTCGCTGCTCGTCGTAATGCAATTAATAATGTAAATACTTTTCAAAAAATTATCTCAGAAGCAACACCTCTTCTTGGTATCGAGCCTTCTGCCATTCTTAGTTTCCGGGATGAGTACCCAAAACTTGTTACTGAGCAACAAAGAGCTGCGGCAAAATCATTGGCAAAAAACTGCCTAATGATCGATGAGTTTCTCAGCCAAGAAATTCAAAAAGGAAATATAATCTCCGATTCATTTACCAAAGAGAAAAAGAAAATACTACTCCATGGTCACTGCCACCAAAAGGCTTTGTCTTCTGTCGATCATTCTGCCTGGCTTTTAAATCTCCCTGAAAATTATGAAATTGAAGTCATCCCTTCAGGTTGCTGCGGAATGGCTGGTTCTTTCGGTTATGAAAAAGAGCATTATGAAGTAAGTATGAAAATCGGAGAGTTGGTTTTGTTTCCGGCTATTCGGGAGAGCGAGGAACAGGTGATCATTGCTGCGCCAGGCACAAGTTGTCGACATCAGATTATGGACGGAGTACAAAGAGAAGCTTGGCATCCGGTGGAGATATTATTCTCTGCTTTGGTGCAATCAAAATAGTAGCCCCTTGATTTCATTGTAGGCAGTGAGATTTGAACGGGGAATTTTTATTGGGTTTTGGTTGTTCTTTGATTAGACTATAAAAGAGAGAAATATGAAAATTCAGATATGTTCGGATTTGCATCTTGAGTTTAAAGAAAATCGGGAATGGTTTAAACACAAGCCTTTAATTCCGAAAGGTGACATCCTGATCATCGCCGGGGATACTTATTATCTGAATCGAAATTATGCAAAATTAGATTTCATAAAAAAGGTAGCGGACGACTTTGAAATGGTTTATCTTATTCCTGGCAATCATGAATACTACGAAGGCTATGATGTGTCGGCAGCTTTGGTTCCTTTTGAAAAAAAAATCGCAGAGAATGT
>CAKZTD010000395.1 GCA_937921595.1 uncultured Saprospiraceae bacterium | reverse complement strand
CTGTCATCAAAAGAATAAGAATGGTTATTGATGATTGTTTGACTGTTTAAAATATTAAGGGCAAAAAGTAAACAGCAAATGATGGCGATTTGAGCTTTCATAATATTGGAATTTTAAGGCTTACTTTGTCTGATTGAATTTTAAAGTTGCATTCTGCTTTTTGAAACGGATTTTTGGGATGTAGGTTTCGAATTTGTTTTTGTGTAGATTATTTTAATTAATTCTCGCTTTATATCCTCGCGGAGGACAAGTTACAAACTTGTCATTATACTTTACCTCCAAGTTACAGCTATATGAAGCTGGCTTAAACTTGAAAGAGTTTCTTTTATTTTATAAAAATAAAAATGGAGTTAAACTTAAAATTGGAGCCCGCCGAGTTGACGAGCTCCTTTTTGGGATGATAGATTTATGGGATAATAATATTGCTTAGTCAATTTTTAAAACTGCTGCTGAAAATCCTGCTGCTAATGGTACACTTGCTGTTCCGCCTCCGATAAGTCCAATTCCTGCTCCTGCTGCATCTGCAAGAACTACTTGCCACCATTTTGGATTTCCTGCTGCTTTATATTGTATGTTGTGATCTGCAGAATATTTGGCTACTGCCAGAATAGTCATTGCGGTTACGTAACCTTCTTCATCTTGAGTATCTTTCATTAATCTAATTTCTGCATCTCTGATCACCTTGTGAATTTCAGCGTTTTCGTCATTTCCATCTAAGGTAATTAATTGAGCTAAAGTTGGGCAAAGAATTGCTTCTACTGCTGCCGGGAAATTATAAGCATCGCAAAGTGTTGAGGTGTTCATAAAATTGTAACTCGATATTGCATCCTGCCTACTTAGACCAAGTTTTTCTTTCGCAGCATTAAATTCATCATAACCTTGTTCTGCATTTTCTTTATACATTTTTCCAATAATGAATTCTTCAGCTTGTAGAGGATTAGTTATCTGTTCGAATTCTTCTCCATGTTGTGTTTGGAATTCTGTCATCAAATCATTGTGTTGTTCGCCGATGTAATTATAAGGATTATCTGGCCATTGTACTTCTTCTTTTTTCTCGCAGGAGGTGAATACGAATACTAAAGCGAAAGTTAAAAATTTGATTAAGTTTGCTGTTGTTAAAAGATTTAAATTTTTCATGATAATATAATTTTAAAGTTTAAAAAATAGTTTGTTTGTTGAATACAACACTATATCGGAGCGGACTTTAAAATCTTACCTTGAAAATTGAAATATTTTTACATAAAACTTTTAATCATTCTTAATCTACTGACTATCAGTTGTTTATTTGCTAAAATATTTTTATTTAAATTTTCACTTATCGTGATGGCAAGTTATAAACTTGCCATTATTTGGCACTTGCAAGTTACAGGCTCGCATGCTCGCCTTAAACTTGCAAGAGTTTGTCTGACTTTCTAATTCATTAGTATTTCATAAGTTCCTATTCCTGCTTGGCTATTTAGTGATTGGACACTGATGTAATAAGATCCTGGAATGAAGAATTGAATCCCGCCGGTTACGTCATCAAATGGTTCGTATTCCAGATCACCGTTTCCGGTAACCGATACATTTCCTGCTGTTGCACCTTCTGAAAAAAGATTAACTTTAAAGGTCATATCTTCAGAATGGTTGATAAAATTGAAACTATAAACTCCTCCATTGTTGTCAACGTTTTCCTGACTGACTTCTACCACATACCAATCGATATCACTTGCATTATCAATAGTACAAGCAATGTCGGTAACTATTGGAATGGAAAGGGCGCAAGATTTTTCATTACAATTACTGTCATCGCAGTTTACTAAATCTATTCCGGGGCCTTGTGGTCCGCTGTCATCGTCTTTACAAGAGGTGATGAATAATAATCCGCTTAATAATATGATGCTTAAAATTTTGATCGTTTTCATTGTTGTTGATTTTTGATTATTTTATAAATTTTGATTCCCTATGCTGGCATTTACAAACTTGCCTTTATTAACACCCTTTTAAGTTACCCACTTGTTGCACTCGTGCTAAACTTAAAAGAGTGTTTTTTAATAAATACCATTTGGCTTCAAAGTATCATTTAAGGAAATGTTAATTTTCAAAAATTTCTATTCCAAATAAATAATCTGGATAAACTGTTTCTTCTAATGTATTATTATCAAGATTGATTTCTATTAAAAAACTTTCTGTCATACCTGCTTCTAAGTCTTTTATTTCGGTGATGTAATACGTGTTATCACATTGAGCGAAAGTTGTACTATGGAAATTAAAACTAACCTCTTGGTCATTTTCCAGGCCTAGATTATCCTTTATATCAAAAACGGTATTTACCTGATAATTACCATCTGTTGAAATACTCACCAAGTCTGTAAATTCACTTGGGGAATTAGATTTGTTTTTCATAGCTAATAGTACCTCTTCATCTGCTTTATATTCTAAACCAAAATAAACTACTTGATTGTCCGCATCAAAGGTGTCATCTATATCCACATAAGTAGCAAAATTTCCTGTCGGATTATAGACAATTAAATTTGTCGCTGAAATGAAATAAATATTTCCTGAATTATCTGTAGCTGAAGAAATAGCGACTTTTAACATCGGACTATTGACGGTAATATTATCGGAGAAGACATCTGTTGTTGCTCCTGTATTTTGATCAATACGAACGATGGTATATTGTGCGGCCGGAGCATCATAAAAAACATTAATGGCATAGAGTTCTCCATTTGAAAAAACTGGCGCAGCATAATATTCTTCCTCTTCTAAAAAGGTAGAACTAAAAACATTGGTCTCTGCTAAATAAAGTGGGTTCGGTGTTCCAACATCAAACTGATAAGCAAAAGCATATTGATTATTGATGCGATCGAATGCTGCAAAGTTGGAAAAGAACGGTGCCATTGAAACTAATGATCCATTTACTTTTTCTTCTATATTAGAAAAGCTAAAATCCATTCCTAGCGTTTTCACAGCACTATCAAAAAACCATCCGGTGGGACTGTTATTCTCAATGGTTACTCGGGAGGCGTATAAAACTCCTGCGCAATCATTTATGATTTCACCAATACAATTACAATTTGCATCGACAGCATCATTCTCCGTATCTGGATTTCCATCATCGCAAGAGTCACCGATATTTAAACCTAAAACAGGACAATCAAAAACGCTTTCACCGATGCACTCGCAAGCTGCTGAAACCGCATCATTGATTGTTGTTTCATTATTGTCAGTACAAGCATCTCCGATATTGAGCATGAGATCGGGACAGTCGAATTCGGTTCCGCCTCCGATACATTCGCAATTGCCATTGATGGTATCATCGGTGGTATCGGGATTGTTGTCGTCACATGGATCGCCGATATTGGCCATGAGGTCGGCGCAATCGAACATCGGATTGGGATCATCGATGGTTTGTTCGAGGAGTTCACATTTTTCGCAAGAGAAATAGGTGAACACTACGAAAATTAAGGCTAATGAAAATTTATATTTCATGACTTGATTTTTTATTTCTGTATAGTAATACGTTCTAGATTGTCTCCCTTAAAATCGAATTGAAATTGTTTGTCTTCGATTTGTAAGCTATTTAAAATAAAGTCCCGATCAAAGGAAGAAGATGCACTTAGGTTAATTCGATAGATTTGTTTTCCAGAGTCAACTAAAAAACAAATGGTTTCCTTTTGCCATCTGGTTTTCTTAATCTTTTTGACTGGTACATATATTTTCCAACCTTGAACTTCGAAGACTTTGCAATCCACAGGATCGTTTCTTTTGACAAGGTTATGATATCGGACGATTGATTTAAGCCATTCAGCATCTTTCGGCACATCATTCAATCGGGACAATTCTATCCTTTGCCCCTTCGGTCTGATTTCCAGAACATCCGATGAAAAGCGCATAACGTTTTTATCACCTTTTGAAGCTTCTCCTATTTTGTAAGAAAAATCAACACCTCTGCCCATGTAAGCACTTGTCTCTATTTTATACTTTTCTTTATAGTCATACTCTTCTATTCTGTTCGATGCAATTTCTATCGTCTTTTCCTCAGCTCGGTAAGAAAGCTGAAGGCCTATGGAATCCCACTGAAGCGATTCATATTTTAAAAACTTAACCTCTCCGGGAGAGACAACAACATAGGTAGGAATTGCTGACATTTCAGAAATATTATTTTCACCAATAATCTGGTCTAGTTTTTCAAAATCTGTTTTACCCTTTTGGTAGAAGCTTTTATTTTGATCATTTGGCCATTCGTTAAGTAGGTAATGATAACGTCGCATTTTTTCGAAATTATTTTTCCGAGTAGTCTGACTAAGTACTTTTCCTACATTAAATTTTAAATCTTTTAATTCAGCATTATCAAAAATGAAATCTAATTCGATTCCATTATATGCAATTGACGCTAGCGCTTTACCTATATCTAATGAATCACTTATAGGTTTTCGAGGAAAATCAGCTGGTACAGAAAAATAATAGGCATCGTATATGGTAACACTTTCTTGATCCATAATTAAAAAAGCATATCCTTTGTAAATACGATTACTTGCTTCTGAACTACGAGGGTTTATTAGTTTCTTGGGAGCTAAAATGGTGAGCTCTTCATACTTGAAACTGAGCAAAGAAGTCGGATCCACTTTGTTTATATTAGCCAATAGCCCTTTCCATTGAAGGTCCGAAAAATTATCTTTTCTCAATGTGGTAACGGACACATTTCCATTAAAATCTTCTCTTCCTAATGTACAAGAGAAAGGATGATGCATTTCTAGATTTTTTTGATTTGCACTACCTGGCCCATCCAACATTTGCATTGTTTTCATCTTCGCATTTTCATCAAAAATGACCGCAAAGGAAGAGGCTGAAAAAGGCGATGTCACTTCGGCATGATTAATAAAATCAAAACTAATTCCAGAAGCATGGTGTATGTATTGATCAAAGCTAAAATCAAAATTCGAATGTGCTATGTTTGAAATTTTTCTTTTCCCTGAACTTTCCCCCAAACGGTAACTTACCATTATTGGAGTATTTTCATTTCTTTGGTCGTAGTTATTTATCGAAACCGTTAATGCTTTTATTTCCTCCTTGCTCATCTTAGATGTTCCTACCGGCACACAAAATCGTTCTGCCTTCGAAGCATATATTTTTTCTCCTTCCTGAGTAATTTCAAAATCCAAGGATAAGCAACATTCAGCCTCATTTTGATTCTTAAATTTCATTTTTTCAAAAAGAGAATCTAAGGAAAACTTTGAATTGTATGCTAAGTTAAATTCAAAATTCACTAGTCTTGGGTCCGTGACGGGTGCACCTGATTCGGATACATACATTCCATTTTTTAAAAAGACTTCTTTTGTTTGTCTCGCAATGATCGAAGTAGTATCTATAGGATGAAGCAGATCCGAATGAAAAGTCAAGCTTCCAGAAAAAGAGGAAGGATCAATCGACTGGCTGATTATTTTAAAATCCAAATCTCCTTTTTTCCAGGAATCAAATTTATCCTTTTGATAGTAGTTGGTTGCGCCCCGAGGTTGAGTGAGCACCTTACTTTTAATTTCTAAAACCTTTTCACCTTTCTCATTCAATGCCCAACCTTTGTAGATATAGTCAATATCGACTCCCGTATAATTGGAAACCTGAATGGCTCCAATATCTGCGACCTCCATCTTTCCGATCAGTTGTTTTTCATAGAATATTTTCACCTGAGCTTGAAGGCTCGGTGCGATTAAAAAAAGTAATAGAATAATCTTGTATTTTTTCATTTGTATTTTTTATTAAAATCGTTCAGCAGCTAGATCATCATCAATATAAAATTCATCAGATTCGACTGCGGCTTTTAAAGCCAAATTCATTTCTTCTAAGCCACTTTGATACATGTGTTTAATATAAGTTTCCCATCCTAAATTAACGAGAAAGCCTCCCATTTGAATATTATTTTCAAAAAGCGTTTGATCCGTATCCTGCGGATGAAATCGAAACTCATGAATAAAAGATCCTAGAATTAAAGACTGCCTTTCCCAACGTAAAGCACTCCCCTCTTTATATTGAGTAACCTTCACTTTGAAGCTGCTCGATTTGTTTAACTGTTTAGTCTCACTTATATCGAACAATGGTATTTCACCATCGCTAGCATCTTTTAGATTTTCATTCATCCGTTCATTAATTCGCTTCATACTAGGATATAAGGTCACCTTCAATTTTGCACCCAGCGATACCTCACCTTCAATATCTCCGATAAAAGGATTCCACAATTCGAAAGCATGAAACTTTGAAAAGGTATACCACACTTCATCTGGCGAAACGTTAATTATAATTTTTGTAGAAAGGTTTTTCATTATTCTGATTTACATTCTGGTAATTTTTCTTTTGCTTCTTCTTTGGTTTCAAAAATCTGGACTCGCATTTTTTGATTTTCGAAAGGGCAGGTATCCATTGAGGTTGAATTCCGAATGGGGTTGACTTTCCAGAAGAGTTCATTATTTTGAATGCCATTAATTTTATTGAGGTCAACTTTATATTGATGACCATTGATCGTTTTAGAAAATAGTTTTTTATAATTGCCTTCAGATTTTGAATATAGTACGAGTTCGTGTTGTACCGTTTTTTCTGCTTTTTCATTATTGGTATCTTCCCAGGTAAATGTAATTTTAGATTTTTCTTTTAGAACAATTGCGTCGTTGAATCCTGGTGAGAGGTATTCGATGCGTTCGCATTCGTAGGGTGTTTCTGGTCGAGCTTGTGGTACTGGTGTTCGATCTGCAAAGGGTTCTTCTTTTGGTAATTTGGTTTTGTTTTTTTTATTGAATCTAAAGATGATTCCGACATTGAGGCCGACGCTATTGAGGTGGCATTCGCGGAGTTCGGTGATCGTGGATGCTCCTTGTAGTGTTTCTAGAATTTCGGATTCGCTGGAGTTGGTATTTAATTCCTGATCTAAAAAACTGTAGGAATGTATGACGTCTCGAATGTGTGTAAAGTCTCCGGATAAGGAGAGGCTGATGTTTTGAGTGAGTCCAAAATTGAGTCGAAGGCCAGAGACTAGCATTAGATT
>CAKZTD010000394.1 GCA_937921595.1 uncultured Saprospiraceae bacterium | reverse complement strand
TTATGCAAAATTAGATTTCATAAAAAAGGTAGCGGACGACTTTGAAATGGTTTATCTTATTCCTGGCAATCATGAATACTACGAAGGCTATGATGTGTCGGCAGCTTTGGTTCCTTTTGAAAAAAAAATCGCAGAGAATGTCATTTTATTAAACAATACTTCCGTCGAGATCAAAAATATTAGGCTTATCTTTTCAACATTTTGGTCTAAAATTGAAAAAAATATTCTACCTATCTTAAGAGGAATGGTGGACTTTCGGAGAATTAAATTCGCTCAAGAAAAATTTACAATCAATCATTATAATGCACTTCATGATGCAGCTTTTGAATTTGTTTCTAATGAAGTTAAAAAGAGCGGAAAGAAAATCATCGTAAGCCATCATCTACCTAGCGAACAATGTAATATTGAAGAATTTAAATTTAGTCCACTCAACGAAGCTTTCTGTGTTGATAAGACAAATTTCATTTTCGACCATGATATTGACTACTGGATTTATGGCCACAGTCATCGGAATCTCGAAGATTTTAAAATCGGCAATACGAGTTTGACTACCAATCAATTCGGGTACATCGGTCGGAACGAACATCGGTTTTTCGATTACGAAAAAGTAATTCAGATTGATTGACAACTTCAAATGAAAAATATCTCTTGTCCCCTATTCGACGTAGTCGAATCTCCCCCTATCAACCTCCGGTTGATCTACCACAGCACCAATGCAACTTCATTAATCACCTTCACTCTATTCGCGATCAATTTCATCTGAGCCTCTATTAATTTTTCTCGATATTCTAAATATTTTATTTCACGAGCGTTGACTAAAAAAACGGAACTCTCCCCTATTCCAAGTTTTAAATATTCTGCTTCTAATAAACGTAAATAATTATCCGCCGTCTCTTTTAATAAATCAGTTTGTTGAATATAAAATTGTTCATTATCTATTAAAGCATTTAATTTAACTTGAATGGATTGTCCTTTTAGCAAGCGTTGAATTTCGTTTTCCTGAAGCTGGATATCGGTTAATTTAATTGCTGCTCTTTCTTTTCTGGTAAAAATAGGATAAGCAAAATCAAGGCCTAGTTTATAATTTTCAGTAACCAATGCATTGATTGAATTATCAGCATCTGTTCTTATCAAAGGATTATATCCTAGATTTAAAACTGGCTTTAAATTCTCTCGATTTAGACGCTGATCAAGTCTAAGTTCCTCTTCCACAATTTTATACTTTAGCAACTCAGGATGACTCCTTAGTATTTGATCCCTTGTCAAAGAAATACTATCCATCTGACTTTTAAATGCCGATAAATTAATTGATTCCGGAATGACAAAACCTTCTAATTCCATTGGTAATTTCCCTTCCACCCACATAAAGTTATTCAAGCCTTGAACCGAATTATTATAATTCTGCTGAGCTTTAATTAATTCCGTATTTCGAACTTGCAAAGCAATAAACGACTCCAATGTATCGATCGCTGGTTTATCTCCATTCAGATAACTCTCCTTGACATTTTCAAAGCGTCGTGTCGCAAAACCAAGACCTTCTTTCTTAATAAAACCTACATTAAAAGCATGTTGCCAATTGGCATATGCTAATATGGCTTCAAACAATAAATCGCTAATCAAAAGTTGTTGTTTGATTTCATTTCCTTGACGAAATAATTCTGCATCACGTATTGCTTTTCGGCGTTCATCAAAAAGCAAACCTCTACCTAATGAAACTTCTATTCCCGCAGCAATCAATCCAGTTTGTGGAAGCTTATCACTGTTGTCAAGAAACTGTCCTCTGTTATTTTCGTAGGCAACTTTCACATCAACACCTAACCATGTTGGCACTTTTAATGCTCCGTTGATTAATTGGTAGTAATCTTTTTTATCAAAATCTTTACTCGCGAAATTGAATTCAATTTTTGGATCGAAATAACCTTTTGCTTTTAAACGATACGCCTTTGATTTCTCATCTAGCAAAGCCGCTTGAAACATCAAAGGGTGGTGCTCCAGAACTGACTCAATATATTGCTGATAGGTCATCACAAGTGTATCCTGTTGTCCCCTTGATAAAATCGGTAACAACAAAAATAAAATCAACCAAATATTCTTCATCTATTTTATTTTTCTAATTGGAGCTTTCATTTTAGAATTCTTAGACTTCTCGTTTTTGTAATAATCAGGAGGAAATCCATTTAATTGGCGCCATAGTTCGTAATAAATTCGGACGTCGTTTAATAGTATCAAAGCATTCGCTCCTCCACCAACTCTTACTTCCTCCGGCCAAGGAGAAGCTTCCGGATCAGGCGCTACAAGAATTCGATATTTTCCATTAGGACTAATATAATTATCAATCGCAAAAATTTTCCCACCAAAAGTGCCATAAGAATTGTCTGGCCATCCACTAAAAATAATAGAGGGCCAACCATCAAATTGAATTCTTACTTTCTGACCTTTTTTTAACAATGGAACATCAACCGGATTAATGTAAGCTTCGACGCCCATTTCAAATTGTAATGGCACAATGCTCACGAGTCCTTCTCCTCCTTTAATAAATTCTCCGATCCCTTCTTTCATTGCTTTTGTCACGACTCCATCGATAGGTGATCGAACATAATAATTATCCGATCTCACTTTGTATTGATTGTATTGAGATTGGAGTTTATCCACATTTGCTTCCGCATCATATTGAGCAGAAAGAGCGGACATTCTTTCGGATTTAGACTTTGCTATTTTATCCTCAAAATTACTATTGATCGCTTGTACGTTTGCTCGTAGGTTTTCAATATCATTTCGGTGATTCTCAGTCTTGTTTTCGAAAGCAATATATTTAGCCTGAGCCTCTTGAAAAGACAATCGTTTGGTTTCCAGATCAGTCAACGATTTGATTCCTGCTTTATACAAATTTTCAGTTCGTTTCAATTGATTTTCTGAATTCTCCAATTTTATTCCAGCCGCAACCATCTCCATACTATCAATCTGAAGTTTGAGAAAAGACTGTTGTATTTTCAATTGGTTTTGTTCCAGTTTAATGATTTTATTTTTAAGCAAAGCTTGATATTGTTCCGTCAAATTTCCAGCCTTAGTTGAGTATGCTTGAGCAGATTCATTCTTTGCTTCTATCTGACCTTGAGTTCTATCCAACAACTGAGGATCTAGATATTCTTCTTTTGATTCTGATATTTTTAAAATCGTATCTCCCTTACTGACTACATCTCCTTCCTGCACATACCATTCGTCAATTCGACCTGCGATGAGTGATTGGATGGTTTGAGGTTTATCTCCTGGATTTAAAGTACTGACATATCCATTCGATCGAATATTTTGAGTCCAGGGTAGAAACAAACTTCCGATTCCAAAAATCAATAGAATAAAAATTATCTTAAGCAGCAACTTAGATACAGACTTAGTCTCCAGTTTTTTGAAAGCTGAATATTTTTCAAGATCAATTCTTCCTTTGATAGAGGATTGACTAATGTTAAGCATAGTTAGTTCTGTTTAGTTTTTCGGTAATTCTACTTGATCAGTAATGTACTTTGACCAGACAGGATCAACTGCTGAAACAATAATAGACCAAGGTCGATCGGAGGCAACCAATCTCTTTATTATTTCTTCTTTTTCTTCAATTAAAACATGGTCAAGAGAATCTTCTAATATCAGTAATTTAGGCTCTGTAACAATCGCTCTAGCCAATAAGATTTTATTTTGAACACTTCTAGGTATTTTTTTTCCTTCAGGATCAAGCGGTGTTCTTAGCCCCAATGGAATCGAAGATATATAGGCATCTAAGTTTACCAGTTGAATAGCTTTACTAATATCTCTTGGACTTATTTCTCCTCTTCCCATTCTAATATTCTCAATTAAAGTCCCTTGAAATATTTCATTATTTGTTAGAGAAAAACCGATATGCTTCTTTAAATCATAAGCATTTAAAGAAGGCAATGGAAAATCATTAAATTTGATAATTCCAGAAGTTGGTTCCAGTATTCCTGCCAACAGCTGAATTAAGGTAGACTTGCCTGTTCCCGCTGGCCCTTTTATTAAACAAGACCTTCCTTCAGGAATATGAAAATTAATTTTGTCTAAAATATTTTCAGTCGCATTCGGATATTTGAAAGACAAGTTGCTCGCAGACAATGAAAAACTTTCTACATCCTCTCTGAAACAAAATCCGCTATCATTATCTAAAGGCATATCTGTAACGTAGCCAATTTTCTCCAAGGCTGTCAGTACATCATAAATAGAGTCCAGTGATTTGATTAGTTTTTCAACAGAAGCTATAATCAAAATGATAATGATTTCTGCTGCCACAAACTGACCTATATTCATTTGTTGATTAAAAACCAAAATACTTCCCGTGATCAAAAGTCCTGCAGCAATTAAAACTTTAAACCCGATCAGATATAAAAACTGATTAACCAATACTTTGAAATGCCCTTCTCTAGCTTCCAAGTAATTATTGACATGACGATTGCTTTCTGAGAGTTCAAGATCTGAATTGCTAATTATTTTAAATGATAATCTCGTTCTTGCAACTTCTTCGATCCAAAAAGCAATTTTATACTTAAACTTAGATTCTTTCAAACTCGTCTTCATTCCTTTCGGTCCGGTGATCGCAAGAATAACGTAAATCAATGCAACCAATATCAAACTAAAAAAAATGAAGAATGGGTGGTAAAGACTTAATAAAAATAGACCGACTATAATTTGAAAAAGGGCCAAGGAAAAATCGATAAGTATCTTAGGTAAACCTTTTTGAATAGTGAGGGTATCGAAAAAACGGTTTGCTAATTCAGGGGCATAATAATCATAAAGCGACTGATTACGAATTCGGGGAATTCGATAAGCAAATTCAAAAGATGCTCTGCTAAAAATTTTCTGAGCAATGTTCTCAACAATTCTTAGTTGCAGTAATTGCAATATGCCTGTGATTCCGACTCCAAGAATTACAAAAGAAACCAATACAACCCAAGAGGTTGTCATTTCGCCTCCTTGGATCAAATTAATAATCGCCTGAATACCGATAGGTAAGGAGAGATTTACTAATCCGTTGAACAAGGCATAAATATATACTTGTGAAATATCTTTATTATCTACCTTCAGTAATTTTCTAAATCTTCTGAATGGTGTAAAAACAGCTTCGTTGGTCATTCAATATCTTTTAACAAAAAAGTTATTTCTTAATTCGTTCTTTATTTTTTCTCAAATACCTTACTACATCAGCATAAGAAGTTTTGAATAATGCCTTAGGGGAATGACTTTTATTTTTCAATATTATATCATATCCGGGCACTCCTAGTTTGATCACTGAATGATACTCCACTAGACCTTTTCCTTCTTTTGAAATAAAAATTTCACTGTACAATAGCTGATTGAATTGTTCTTTCACCCTATACATTTTCCACTTTGCAAGTCTGACAAACTTATTAGGAAGCCCAGCTTGATTATTGACTTGGATATTCATTTTACTAGTCATAACATTTGGTTTTACTGTGAAACAATGGTCAAAATTACAATAATAGTATTACTATTACAAGTAATAGTAGTTATTTTATTTAATAAACCTATTTAGAATAAAAAAGTTTAAGAAACTGCTTAGTTTTTCTCATAAAAAAAGTGATAAGCTCTATGAGCTTATCACTTTTTTAAATACCATCCACCGCAGGTGTCACCCTGAGTGTTGGTTTAGCTTGATGCAATGCATCAAAGCAGGTACAGAATCGAAAGGTTCTTATTTTTTAAACGCCTTTGCAAGAATCTCTTCCTGCTGCGCATCATGCACCTTTTTAAACCCAGTAGCTGGAGAAGCGCTAGCTTTACGAGTAATCGCTTCCTTAAACTCTCCTGAATAGTTCATCGCCATGTGAGACCAAGCCCCCATGTTCAATGGTTCTTCCTGAACCCAAAATTTATCAGCATTTTTATAGCGCTTGAAAATTTTCGTCATCTGTTTTTCAGCTAAAGGATACAATTGTTCTACCCGAACGATTGCAATATCATCTCGTTTTTCAGCTTCTTTTTTAGCCAATAAATCGTAGTAAATTTTTCCAGTACAAAATAATGCACGCTTTACTTTTTTCAATTTTGCAGGTGTTACGCTTTTATCATCGATCACTTCTTGGAAATTATTTCCACTTTCAAATTCCGAAAGGCTAGAAACACAAAGGGGGTGACGAAGTAAAGATTTAGGAGACATGATCACCAATGGTTTTCTAAAAGGCCGAGCCAATTGACGTCTCAATACGTGGAAGAAATTCGCAGGTGTTGTAATATTTGCAACCGTCATATTATACTCCGCACATTGCTGAAGGAAACGTTCCAGTCGAGCACTTGAATGCTCTGGCCCTTGACCTTCATAACCATGAGGTAGCAACATAACAAGGCCACTCATTCTCTGCCATTTACTTTCTGCCGCGGCTATATATTGATCAACGATAGTTTGAGCTCCATTATAAAAATCTCCAAACTGTGCTTCCCAAATTACTAAATCATTTGGTGTAGCCATCGAGTAACCGTATTCAAAACCTAGTACTCCAAACTCAGAAAGTAAAGAATTAAATATTCTAAACTTACCTTGAGTCTTGCTTAATCCATCCAGTCTATTAAACTCTTCGAAAGTTTTTGTATCATTAAAAATGGCATGTCGGTGAGAGAAAGTTCCACGTTTGACATCCTGCCCGCTCATTCTGATGTTTCTCTTTTCTAATAAAATAGAACCATAAGCTAAGAGCTCTGCCATTGCCCAATCC
>CAKZTD010000393.1 GCA_937921595.1 uncultured Saprospiraceae bacterium | reverse complement strand
AGTTTTATAACCTTCCGATCTAAGTTTTACATTTCCATCTTTATCCAACATCGCGAAGTAGAATTCACCTTCGTGAGTGAAAATAGAAAAGTCAGAATTATCCTTTGTTCGCTCATGGCCATTATACATTTTGCAAGCGAGATAGTCATCGTCTTTTCGTTGAGGTTTGGGAGGGTTTAGAAAAGCATTTGCTTCTTCTCTAGTTTTATAAGGACAACTTCGAGCAATTTCTTGATGGTTTCCAGCTTTTAAAACGACGTAAAAAATGCTTCGTTGTTCATCAATAGAAAACCGTTCTTTGATCAATCTATTTTTGATGACGGATTGAATACCATTGTCCCTAGCTGATTGGGATTTATATCTTTCAGACCGTAATCTTACTTTTCCTGTAGCATCATGCATGGCGAAGAAATATTCACCATTGTGTTCAAAAGTTGAAAAATCAGCATGGTCCTTTACCTTTTGATGGCCTTCATAGTTTTTGCAAGTCAGATAGTCATCAGCTTTACGATCCGGAATTATTGCTGCAGAAACAATAGCTGGTGGATTTATAAAATCATTGGCTTCTTCGACCGTTTTAAAAGGACAACTTCGAGCAATCTCTTGATGGTTTCCAGCTTTTAAAACAACGAAATAATGATTGATTTTTTTCTCAATTGAAAAACGTTCTTTTGTTGTTCTGTTTTTAGTTACTGATTCGATTCCATTGTCTCTTGACTTGGAAGTTTTATAACCTTCAGACCTAAGTTTCACGCTTCCATTTTTATCAAGCATGGTGAAATAGAATTCACCTTCATGTTCGAAAATAGAAAAATCAGAATTCTCAGATACCAGTGGATGACCTTCATACATTTTACAGGCAAGGTAATCATCGTCTTTTCTTTTAGAAGCAGTGTCAGAAGCTGAACTAAGGGATAATGCTTTTGCCTTTGCGGTTTCTTCAGCTGCTAAAGCTGCAAGTCTGGCTTTTTCTTTGGCTGCCTTACGAGCACTCGGTAAGAAGGCTAGAGCTTCTGCTTCAGAACTTACCATACAACTTCGAGCAATCTCTTGATGATTTCCAGCTTTGAGAGAAAGTATCCATTGACCATTAGGGAGAATCCGAGCCTTATATCTGGATTCATCTTCCATGTTTTTTGTAACGGAAGCAATTCCATTATCCCTTCCTGGTGCATTGGCATAGCCTTCACTACGTAGGATTAATTTTCCATCTTCTACATATGCAAAATAGAATTCATTATTTTCTGGGTCGGTAAATGAACTGAACCCATTTTCGTTAACATCGTGACCCTCATAGCGTCGACCGGGTAGATAATTGTCTTCTTTAAAATGTTTGTCGGACATGTTTGTTTTGTTTTTTTAGTATGTTTTGTGCGTAGAAATTTAGTCTTCAAACCTGTAATTCGAAGACCTAATAATGTAATTTAAGTAGGTCGGTAGGTATCAGTATGTTTTTGATATAGGAATAAAAATTCCTTAACCATTTAGCTCACAGAGCTAGGGTTATCAAAAAAAACTTTGTTATAATTGGATGGAATTATGTAATTATTTGTTTGATCAGAATAAGTGCTAATATATGAAAAAAAAGAAAAAAAGCTCTTTTGTTGGCTATTTATTGTTAATGAATTAGAGTGAACGATGGTTAAAAGTTCGTTTTAGGTTTATGAAAACATCAATGATTTGATTTATGAGCTATTTTCATCGAAAAAAAGCAACCACTCGCCGTGTTTTTTAGTATTAAAGTAGTAATTTGACAACATTAAGTTTGTAAACCATTTTTCTAACACAACTATATTAAACAACATGGGATTATTAGACTTCTTTTTAGAAGAATTTATTGAAAATATTGATTGGGTAGAAAAAGACAAAGACACTGTGCTTTGGAAATTCCCCGATAAAGATGCTAATATAAAATACGGAGCTAGTCTCACCGTTCGTGAATCTCAAGTCGCTTTATTTCTTGATGAAGGGCAATTTGCTGATACCTATGATGCTGGCCGATTTGAATTAACGACTCAAAATATGCCGCTTCTGACTTCTCTTAAAAGTTGGAAACGAGGCTTTGATTCTCCTTTTAAATGCGATGTTTATTTCCTCAGTAAAAAAACATTTACGGATTTAAAATGGGGAACACCTAATCCGATTATTCTTCGAGATCCAGAATTCAAACAAGTACGTGTAAAAGCTTTTGGAACTTATTTTATAAAAATTAAAGACGCTGAAAAGTTCTTTACAGAATTTGCAGGAACTAAATCTATCGTAAAAATTCAGGAAATTGAAAACTCGCTAAGAGATATCGTTTCTCCTAAGTTTGCAGAAGCTATTGCAGAGTCTGGTGTTTCTGTTTTGGATATGGTTTCTAATTATACAGAACTTGGTGAAAAAGTGGCTCCATTCCTTCAAAAAGATTTGGATCCTTTTGGTATTGAATTGGTTAAATTTCAGATAACTTCTACTTCATTACCTAAAGAAGTTGAAGAATTTTATGATAAAATGACCAATATGAATATGGTCGACAACATGGATAAATTCACTAAATTTCAAACTGCTCAGGCAATTGAAAAAGCAGCGGATAATCCTGGTGGTGGAGCCGGTGAAGGCTTAGGTATGGGAATGGGATTTGGAATGGCTCAACAGATGATGAATCAGACTAGCAATCAAAATCAGAACCAAAATCAGAATCAGAACCAGAATGCTCCTGCTGAAAAATCACAAACCAAAGAGGAGATCATGGATACGCTCAAGCAACTGGGCGAGTTGAAAGAATCCGGTGTTTTGACTCAAGAAGAATTTGATACTAAGAAAAAAGAACTCCTTTCCAGACTATAAACAAATGAGTAAGTTATCAAGAAGTTAAGTGAACAAAAGTTTGCTTAACTTTTTGAGCTTGTTGTCTTATTTATTTGATCATCTGCTCACTTGTTTATCCATGCAAGAATTCGAACAATCTAGTTATCTCGAAAATACAATTTCTCCTACTTGCCCGTCTTGTGGCAGTAATCTCGCTTATTCTGCGGAAGTAAAAAAAATCGCTTGTAGCTATTGTGGTTATACAGAAGACATCGACCATAGCAACGATAAAGTGGTTGAAAAATCTTTAACGGATGCAGTAGAATCAGCTACTAGTTTCGTACCTGAAGAAGTAGGGAAGAAAGTTTTTGATTGTCAAAATTGTGGCTCTAAATTTATGGTCGAATCCGATCAAATAAAAGTCAGCTGTGGATTTTGTGGATCTAAAAATGTAAATGTTGATGCCTACAATCATCAATATATTCAACCCATAGGAATCATTCCATTTTATATTAGTCGTTTTGAAGCGGAGAATATTTTTGCCAAATGGATTAGCCGAGGTTGGTTTCATCCTTCGAAATTAAAAAGACTGGCAGCCGTTGAAGACCTTCATGGATTGTACATTCCTTTTTGGACTTATGATGCCCAAACGGAAGCATCTTGGCGAGGAGAAGCAGGCCAATATTATTACGAATCACATCGTGTGAGAGTGAATGGACGGATGCAAACCAAGCAAGTTCGAAAGGTGAGGTGGCAATATCGACAGGGGAATTTGTCGCATTTCTTTGATGATGTTCTCGTTGTAGCATCAGGAGGATTACAGCAAAGGCATATTGAAAAAATTCTTCCTTTTCAGTTAGCCGAAGTGGTCAATTTTGATCCTCGTTTGATGGTGGGCTGGGAATCTGAGGTTTATAATTTGGAAGTTGATCAAGGACATCAAATTGCTGATCAGGTGATGGACAATAAAATTCGGAATATGTGTTCTGCTCAGTTGGGTGGTGATACGCAACGAAATCTGTATGTAGAGAGTAGTAAGTCAGGACAGACTTTTAAGCATATCGTTTTGCCGCTTTGGATTTGTTCTTACATGTATAATAATAAAACATATCACTTCACGATAAATGGACAATCAGGAAAAGTTCATGGTAAAAAACCTTTATCTGTGGTGAAGATTGCTTTTACTATTTTAATAGTGATCTTGTTTTTTGTGGGGATTTGGTGGTTGCGGGAAAGTGGGATTTTTGCGAAGTAAGATCTTCGTTTTGAATAAAAAAAAGAGAGCAATAACACAAAGGTTATTGCTCTCTTTTGAATTATTCATTTACTGAATAGAATTACTTAGCACACTCGTTATAAGTCACGACGTGTTTAGTCAATTCACTCCACTTAATTTTCTTACCGAATTCCTTCTTCACTGCTTTACAGCTTTTCCAAATGATAGGGAATTCTTTTTTGTATTCTTTCTTTTTGATCTTGTATGCAGCTTTGTCACCTACTTTGAAAAAGTATGATTTAGCATCTCCACCAGCCATTTTTACTGGACCAATACCAACAGACATTGTTTCCTTTGCCATTGGGTCATGGTAGATTTTAATTTTACCAGAAAATGTAGGATTCAATAATTGCATTAAAAGTGTACGTGTTTTCTTTTTGATTCTTACTTTAGAGTTTTCTAGAAAAACATAACCTTGATTTAATAAATCATTGTTTAGTTTTTCGTCAGATCCCCATTTTTCAGCATCAGTTAGAAAGTTACTCGCTTTCACTAATTTGTCAAAACCACTAGGAGCTAAATACATATAAGCAATCTTATCTGCATCTAATTTGTGCTTTTTACCATCATTGTCTTTGATTTTTACATAATCAACTAGACCTTTCTTTCTATCAATATCTTTGATTAGACCTTCGATCTCAGTACCATCTGTTAAGGTGATATAAGCTGTTTTCTTTTTAGAGAAAGTCATAGAAGGAGTTAATAACTCTTGTGCGCTTGCTTGGCCTAAGATTAGTAGGCAAATGAAAAGGGTCAATTGTTTTTTAATCATAACATTTTTTTGTTTTGTGTTGATATCTACTCTTGCGATTTTCGATAAACTCGCTCTACTCTTTGTTTAGTACATTATAAAACAAATACCTACCGATTCTGACGACGCCTTTTTTCTCTACTCTTCGTCACGTCCTCGTCTTGATAGCTAAGGCTATAAGACTCCAGGCGCTTCTCGATTAGAACAAAAAATCATTCCTCATAAACAGCATTTATCTATTTTAAAAAGTACTTAGGATTTTCGAGAATACTCCCTGAATTAAATTAAATGAGTGCAAATGTAACCTCTTGATTTATAATATCAAGAAAAAAGAGATACATTAATAAATATTTAAGACTCTAAAGGTTTATTCCTTAAGAAATGAAAGTATAACCGAGAAATGCTATATAATTTTAGATTTTTTAAAATAGGCTTATTTGATCTCCCCCCGCATATTTTTTTAAATCTGGCCCTCGTGTAATGACATTTAGGTGTTCTTTGGCTTGATTAGCTAAGTAGTCAGCTAGTTCTGGAGCCAATAAATTATCAGGTTCGTGAGTGAAGAAGTAAATCTGCTTGAGTCCTTTTTCAAACCAGCTTTTCATCCGGATAATCCAATCATCAATACGTCGGTAATCAGAAGGTACAAGATCGTTTCCTACAAATCGGATAACAGCAGTGTCAGAGGTTAATCTTTGATGTAGGACATCTCTACGGCCTGCTACATCGGTAATCAGCATAGGGACTTGAAAACTTTTAAGGAGACTGGTTAGATTTTCAAAAGTCTCTGGATTATTGAACCACGTTTCGTGGCGAAATTCTATTGCTAAAGGTATATGACTTGGAAAATCTTCTAAGAATATTTTTAAAAGTGGAAGTTGGTCTGGCGAAAAATAGGGTGGGAGTTGCATAAAAGAGTGACCACGTTTTTCTCTAAGACCTTGGATGGATTCGCAGAAGGTTTTGATCAATCCTGTTTTGTAACCCAATTCTCTACTATGACTAATTGACTGGGGAATCTTTGGACAGAAATGAAAATCCGGAGTAGATTCATCGTACCATTTTGAAATGGTATCCATATTAGGAATTCGGTAATGAGTGGTGTTTAATTCTATAGTGTTGAATTGCTTTGCATAATATTGAAGATAATCTTTAGGCTTGGTGCCTTTCGGATAAACTTTTCCATTCCATTCTTTCATTGACCATCCAGTGCAACCAATATACAAAGTAGGCTTTTGGTCAAGTGTTGGAAGGCTAGACAGGAGTGCTTCATTGTGATGATCGTCAGGAGGTAAATTGAAATCGACGAGAGAGATGTCAGATAGTTTTCCGAATTTCATAATTGAGTTTTCTTATATTTTCAAAAATAGAAAACTCTGGGTATCTCTCCGAATGATAGATGTTGTTTTTTAATAAAAAATAATTTTGTCCAAAGTTAAGGTATTATTCATCTTATCTGTAAAACGAATCAATCCATTTTCTTCTGAATAAAAAACTTCTGAATCATCAGTGTCATTTTGTTTAATGCTATAAACATTAAAATATTCCTTTCCATTGAATTCAATAACATCATGGAATTTTAAACCTTCATTGTGGAATTGATTAAGATCGTCAAGATTTAATTCATCGTCATTCGTTTTTGAAAATAGTCTAAGTTTTGTATTGGACCCTGAATTGTCGTAAATTAAAATACTTATTTCATTCGTAAATTTATTTGTGATGATGGATCGAGCATTTAAGCCTTTAGATTCAACACTACTTTTTAATGGGATTTCGGCTTTTTCTTCGATAGCGAAAAAAAACTCATTAAACTCAATTTGGAAAGATGTTCTCCTCAGTTCAATTTGGTAATCAGCGGTATAGAAGTTTCCATCATCTGTGCATTTATATTGAATCGTTTTAAAATAATTATCTATACGAGATCCTACGAATGGAATACTAATGAGGTTTGAGTCTTGGTCTAAATAGATCAATGAATCGATATCTGCTAGGTTTAAATGATTTGGACCTTCATCTAAAATCGAAACTATACCCAAATTTACATCTTGACAATCCTTGCCTTTCGAACAAGATGTCATGGCTAGTAAAAGGACAGAAAAGTAGAATAAGAAAATTTTATAAGACATAAACTCCCTGGTTTTATTCAAATAGGTAATTGATCTTGCATCTTCATTGATCTGAATACTTAACACGCTTAAAGTTATAAAGGAATGTCCAATTTTTTATTAGTATAAGATAAATGCAGTAGATTTATTTTAAAAAATTGTGTTACTTCAAGTGTTCAGCGTTCCAGTAAATATAGTTTAACTTGCGCTTAGTTAGTAGCTGTATTGATACAAAAGTATATACAACCTTATGGAAAAAATCATTGAATATCTCAATAATATTAGTCCTCTTAATCAAGAGACAATCCACTCCTTGTCTGGATTGTTTAGACCTATAATCTTGGAAGAAGATGAATTTTTTATTGAAGAAAATAAGTATGCAAAAGAAATAGGTTTTCTTGAAACAGGTATAGCTAGAGCTTTTTTTGTAAATAGAGAAGGTAAAGAATACAACAAGCAGTTTTTTGTAGGTCCTACTATAGTTGGGGCTTATACTTCACTATTGACTAAGCAGAAAAATAGAATAGCTCAAAAGACATTAACGCAATGCAAGATATGGAAAGCATCCTATAACGAAATTGAATTATTGTACAATAAATTTCATGACTTTGAACGATTGGGAAGAAAAATTGCAGAGTACTATTTTCTAGAAAAAGAAAAAAAGGAACTCGAGATGGCTTTATTAGATGCTGAAAATCGATACCTAATTTTGCGAGAAGAATTTCCTGGTCTTGAATTGAAAATTCCTCAGTATCATATTGCCTCTTATTTAGGAATAAGCCCAACGCAGCTTAGTAGAGTTAGAAATAAAATGTCAAGTCGGTAAGGCTCTTCTTTACATATGTAAATGATTTTGATCTCTTTACTTCATAATATTGTAGTATTAATTAATCAAAATCAAACTAAAATGCTATTTGAGATTTTAAGTGCTTTATCTACTGGGGTTTTGGGCATCTTTTTAGGTGCACAAATAACAGAAGGAGTTCTCTTTGTACCTTACTGGAAAGCTTTACCGCCAAAAGAGTTTTTTGAGTTGCATCAAACTTATGGTAAGAAAATTTATCAGTTTTTTGCACCATTAACCATTGCAGCGACACTACTTCCTTTGTTAACCCTTGCTTTCGGATTCTATACAAATGTTAATGACCAATTGCCTCTGGTCTTCATGGGGCTTTTCACCGTAGTATTTTTTTCGACCTACTATTTGTATTTTAAGAATGCCAATAACCTGTTTGCAGAAGCGAGAATTCCCTATAAAGATCTTCCAGCAGAATTGAACAAATGGGGGAAATGGCACTGGGGTAGAATCGTTTTTGAATTCATAGCTTTTATTTGCTCAATAGTAGTTTTAATCAATTTGTAACTGAAGGGTTAATTGCATTTGCTCTAAGTAAAATACCCTTTAAAAAATGGTTTGGAATTATCAATTCCAAACCATTTTTTTCAATATCAGAGCAGCCATTCTACAATAAAACATGACCTCTGAGTTTACAATAAATTATTAATATTTCGAGCCTCTTCTAATATCCAAATTTCAATTTAAGTCCTCCAGAAATCCAGGTGCCTGGCATTTCTACCAAATTGCTTTCCCGGTATTGGGTATCCAAAAGATTATCAACTTGACCAAAGACGGTGACTTTTTTAGTTCGATAGCTCAGCCTTAAATCAATCAAGCTATAGTTTTCTAATGATTCCCGATCTAGATAACGGAAGTTGATACTGTGATAAAGTTTTCCAAAAATCTTATGGTCAAGACCGATGACTAATTGTTGATTTAGATTTTCTAAAACATATCTAGAGAAGGCAACATCATTGTCAATTTCTTGTGCATCGATATAGGTATAAGCAATTCTTAAATGTTGTAGAAAGTCCTGATTCCATATTTTTTTCAAATTGAAATTAGCAGAAACATCAATTCCGCTCATCATGATATTACTAAAATTTTGAGGCTGCCATTTAGAAGCAGTATCTGCTCGAGTCCAATCGATCAATTCATTACCATCACGCATAAACCAACTCGCTTGAAGCTCGATGCCATTATTCAAATATTTCAACCCGGCTTCATAAGACAATGCTGACTCTGGTTCTAAATCTTCATTTCCAACATTAGCAGAATCTTCGTAATATAGATCAGTAAAGGTCGGTATTCTCCAAGTGTAACCGGTGTTTGCATAAAATTTAAACTGATCATTGATTTTGAACCCAAAATCTATTCCTGGGAAAATTCTGCTTCCAAAGTCTGAATAGTAACTTGCTGATAAACCAGGAGTTATGTCAATTTTGTTGTTTAATAAGTTAAAGCGATGTTCAAGAAAAAAAGTAGCCACATTTCTATCTCGTTCGCCGAGATTATTGCTTTCCAAGTTCATTTTACTAAACTCCAAGCCGATACCTGTAGCTCCTAGGTTTGAATAGTAATCTCCATTCAATTCAAGGCTGAGGACATTGCTGGTATGTAGGTTTTTATAGATGGAAGGATTGCTACGAATGAAGACATATTCGTCTTGATTTCTTCGCCAGCTAATTCTTGGACGGAAGACAAAATCTCCAGCAATCTGTTTGTAACCAAGGCTAACTAAGCTAGTTTGTACCTCTTCGTATTGATCAGCAAATGCATCAGAATCATTACCATAAAAACGATTCGCTCCAAATTCTCTTTCTGAGAAAGAAGCTAGTATATCTACTTCCTGATTCAGATATTTAAAAGAAGATTGGTAGAAATAATTACTGATGGTATAGTCTGTATTGTAACGATAACCATCAGAGAAATTTCGACTAAAAGAAAAGTATTGATTGAAATTGCTTTTTGGTAATGCAAAGGAAGCTGTGATGCCGCCCAATTTGTGTTGACCTCCAGTAACCGCAACACTGGCGTATCTTTCTTTAGGGACTTTAGTTACGATATTGATCGCTCCACTAAATGCGTTTTGACCATAAATTCTTGCTGCTGGCCCTTTTAAAATTTCAATACGTTCAATGCCTTCAATATCAACGGGAATATTTAAAGCATGATGTCCAGTTTGAGGATCACTCATTTTGATTCCATTGACTAGGATGAGAGTTTGATCAAAAGTACCACCTCTGATACTTACATCCGCCTGTACACCATGTGCACCTCTTTGACGAATATCAACTCCTGCGACATATTGTAAAAGCTCAGGGATACTTTGAACGGGAGCGAGTTCAATCTGTGCTCTTGTTATAATATTAATGGTTCGAGAATGTTCCGAAAAAGGAATTTGAATCCTGTTATCTTTTACGATGACTTGATCCAAGGTATAGGCGCTAGAGTCGGATTGGGCGATCGCAATATTTATAAAAGCTAGAATAGTGATGATATTTAAAAATAGGTATCTCATTGGTTTACAGATTTTATTATTTGGTAGTACACTGGTTTTATAATACTTAATGTTTTGCTTCCTACATAACCTTGGGTAATCTAGAAATCAAGGGGGCAAAAGTATGTATAAAACGGTTTACTTGTAGCGCTAGATTTGTCATATAAATGTCTTGATCTTCATTTTTTTGGTGAATATTTTGTTAGCTTTGCGACTTATTTTTAAATAATAATACCTATACAATGTCAAGACAATTAATCGCAGCAGGAAATTGGAAAATGAATACCAACTATTCAGAGGGAATCGCTCTGGCTGAGCAAATCAGTAAGCACAGTACTGACCCCAAAGGCTTAGTGATTTTGGCACCACCTTTTACAAGTTTGCAAGGAGTGAATGAGGTGATTAAAGACAATAATCACGTAAAATTAGCAGCTCAGAATTGTCATGTAAAGGAGAAAGGAGCTTATACTGGCGAGATTTCAATTGATATGTTGATTGCTGTAGGTGTGGAATATGTGATCATTGGTCATTCAGAAAGACGAGAACACAACAAAGAGTCTAATGAGCTTTTGGCTAAGAAAGTTGACTTGGTTTTATCAAAAGGATTAATACCCATATTTTGTTGTGGAGAGTCTTTAGAAATACGTGAAGCAGGAACGCATATTGACTTCGTTGCCAATCAATTAAAGGAAAGCTTATTTCATCTTAGTTCAAGTGATTTTGCAAAGCTTGTGATTGCTTACGAACCGATTTGGGCGATTGGAACTGGAGTGACTGCAAGTCCTGAACAGGCTCAGGATATGCATCAGAGTATTCGGAAATTGCTAGCTGATCAATATGATGAAGCGATCGCTAATGGTACTTCGATTCTTTATGGAGGATCTGTGAAGCCTGCGAATGCGAAAGAGATATTTTCCAAGGCTGATGTTGATGGTGGTTTGGTTGGTGGTGCTTCTTTGAAAGCTGGAGATTTTGGGGATATTATTGATTCGTTTTAGCTTGATAGATTGTGTTTTTCTTTTTGTGAAGGAGGTTTTTTGATTTATGAGAATATAATTTTTAGGTAGCATGAATGTTGAATATCTAAAAAATATTGTAAGTAAGTCCGAAATAGAATCGATAAGAAAATAACTTTGAATTACCACTAGTTAGATCGCAATTGAGATTATTACAAACTAATGGGTAGTAAAGTAAGTTTGAAAGATTAGAGGAAGAAACTGAATCAATATTGATATTTGAGAATCCATTTCTTTTTTCAAATTTGTATCTAGTTGAGAAATTAACTTCGATTTGAAATCTTGGATTTATAAAATAATTAAAATTTAAATTGGAGGAAGGAAGGAATTGAATTAAATGGACTCTTAATTCACTAAGATCTAAGTTTTTTTCTAAATTGTTTCCAATAAGATTACCCTCAATTCCAAATTGATAACTCACACTTGTTCTGGTATTTGGATACCAAAAAAGTGTTTCAGAAAGCCCAAGGGTGAATTTTGGAATAGCAGCAAATTCTGTAGATCGATTGTCAGCTTTGTATTTTTGTTTTCCAAAAGCTCCACCGAGGTAAATGTGCATTTCAAATTCGTTGTGCCAATACAAGTTGATAGGCTTTTGGGCAGAGTATTCGAGTCCTCCTGTTGAAGAGAAGACGTTGAAATTATAATCATTAAATGGAAAGTCAGATTTATAAATTCGATTTTTATAGCCAGGATAATAAACTAGTGAAATTCGATTCCCACTAAATCGAATCTGATCACCTCCATAGTTCCACATATCATTGAGGTGAGCAAAGTATTTAATGTCTGTATTGCTAATGAGGTTATTGTTCTGTAGAAAAGAATCAAGCTGCTCTAGTTCATAAATTTTACGCAATCTAAAATCAAAATATCTTCGATAATTTAACTTAGAAATTATCTCCGCAAAAGCTTTGATGTCTTCCTTATTGGCTGAACGTTTTAATCGGCCTTCTTTTTTTAATCGTTCCAAAATAAAGATCGCTTGTCTTGCATCAGTTACTTGTTCTAGTCTACCTTTTCCTAGCTTTATAGGAATAACGATAGAATGGTCTATAATGTAAGATTTTAATTTATTACTATTCCCTCCTAGCTGGAATTCAAAAATCTCTCTCCAACTAAGAGAAGATTGAAAATCATAATTGATTTCTCTAAAGAAATTTTTCCTAATGTATTTTCGGTTTTGTTGATTAAAATTGATGTTCGATGAGATGTTAAGGTCTCTTCTATAGTTACTATTCTGGAAGTCATTAGTACCAATTAAAAAACTACCGAAAATAGAAGTATTTCTTTGCCAGATGCGATCATTTTGGATGCTGTTGTAATTTAGAGAACCAAAACCTAAGATTCTGGAATTACTACTATTCGGAATATTTGTGCTATTTGATAAGTGGTTGAAAGAAGTACTGTTTTTAAATTCAGCATTCAAATCCAAGGATTTAAAATTAAAATCCGGCAACCTATAATCAGCAAGATCGAAAGTATCCGATTGCGCATTTAGATTTCCAATACTGAATAAAAAAGCAAGAAGTATGGCTAAGTATTTTGTTTTCATAAAATGATTCTATCCCACCAAATTAGTAAAAAGAATTTAGAGTTTTATGAAAGATTTAAAATAGACTATAAGCCATCGAAATACCGAATCGAAATTGATTTCTCTTTTTGGAAGCTAAGAAAAATTGATCACATGGAAGATTTTGACAACTTGGGAAATTCATGAAGTTTAAAATTTCATTTCTTACTTGAAAGCCACTTTCAGTAGTCAAGAAGTTTATGAAATCGGCATTCGAGGTTACAGAAACACTAAACCTTGGAGAAACAAAATATGTGATGTTTAATTTGTTAGAAATGAATATGTATTCGCCGTCTAAGCCCCATTCGTTTTCTTGCTGATCAATTTTATTTACATAACTGTCATAATGAAAACCAATAGAATAATTAATACTCGTTCGGGTATCTGGAAAGAAACCGAATGATTGATTAAGGCCTAAGGTAAATTTGGGAATATTTACTTTTAACTTTGTATCACTACCTTCTAAAGTAGTAGTTCCATTGAGACTGCCTACAAATAAATAAGAGGAAGTAGAGCTTTGCCAATTTTGATTAATTGGTTTTTCATGCACATATTCTATTCCTCCTTGAATATTATATGCATTGGTTTTGTAGGCTTCAGAGAAGAAACTACCATTTACGTTTGTCCGATTGTATCCGGGGAGAATTACAAATGAAAGTCTGGATCCACTTTGTCTAAGTCCTCTGTCACCAAAAGACCAGCGATCATTGAGCATGGTGTAATATTCTATTTCATCATTTATGATGATCTCTTTTGATTTTAAAAAAGCATGAAGAGCTTTGAGTTCTGCAATTCTTCTTAATCTGAAATCAAAGAAACGTTTGTTTTTTAAATTTGTAATTACCTCAGCAAATTCTATGATTTCGTCATGAGTCAAGTCTCGGCTAAGAGTTTGATTTTCTTTCAATGCATCAATAATGAAAATCGCATGTCTTGCATCCGAAACATTTTCAATTCTACCTTGCCCAAATTTGATTGGAGTATAGAAAATGAGATCCGTATTTTTAGTTTTAAAAGTACTTTCATTTCCCATAAATTCACTTATGGTTTTATCTTTAGAAAAACTATGTGAAAGCAAGTAACCTATTTCAAAGAAGAATTTTGGAGTATGGTATTCTCTTAAAGAGACATTTGAAGTTGTTCTCGTTACAATATTGCTTCTTCGTTCATTGCTTCCGTTATCTGAGTTAGAGAAATGAGATCTTTGGTAAAATAGATCTGTAGATATAGAAGATTCTTTTTGCCATGATGCACTGTTTTTTACACCGAAATAAGACATGCGTAAACGACCACTATAAAGGGAGAAGGTTTGTTCATTGGAAAACTGGTTAAAAGATTTGGTAGTGTTATTATCTTGATCTAATCCGAAATTACTATCAAGGATATGGTTTTTGAAATCAGGTCTGATATAGTCGGAAAGGTTGAAGGTTTCTGTTTGAGATTTGAGATTGCCTATGCATAGGAATAGTAAAGAGAGTAGGGTAAGGTGTTTTTGTTTCATAACTTTATTTTTTAGTATAGACGGTGTTTTGTGGTGAAAGCGTTTGGGACTAATGTGTTAAAGTTGTATTAATATTAAAGAAAGAGAGTGGAACACGGATTATCACGAAGGTCTTTGCTAAGGAGGATTTTCATCTTTCGAGTTTCTCCAACAACCAATCTCTTTCTGCAAGACTTTGGGTATTATTGATTTCCTCTTTTAGCTGCATTAAAGCTTTCTTGTCATTCGTACCTGAATGTATTATTTTTTTTACAAAACGGATAAGGTTTAAATAATTATCTCGATGGTAGCCGCCCATTTCTTTTTGGCGATGGATATATCTACTAAAACTATCGAGCAAAGAATCAAGGGCATTGTACTCACCAAGTTCGAAATAACTTTTGAGCAGCATTCTTCTTGCATCGAGATTATTTAGAACATCCTTGAACTCTACTTGCAATAATAGCTGCATGGCTGGTTTGTATTTTTGCTGTCGAAAGTAAAAGAAAGCTAGGTTGTATCTCCATGTATTTTCTCTTTCTCTAGGGAAAAGATATTTTTTATAATCTTCTAAAAACTGAGCTACCCAATCACTTTCATTTAATGCGATACCGATTCGAGTGATGTTTTTGTAAGTGAAAGAAGAGAGCATGCCTTCTTCTAGAAGTGTCTCGTTGTTCAATCCAGAGCGATAGAGTTCGAAAGCTTCCCGGATGAAATTCCGATCACCAGTATTCATTCTTTTTATACAGTAATTAATGGTAAATAAATAGATGTCTCGAATTTCAGAAGAAGGAAATATTTGCCAATGTTTTTGAATCAGCATTTTTAGTTTTTGAAAACTTTCTTCTGAAGCAGTAATGTTTTTTTGGTCTAGATTTTCAATAGCGTTATAGCAATGATAGTACAAAGATATCGCAGGTACATCTGCATATGCTCCTTGATCTAATGTTTTTAAAACATCAGGTAATAATTTTATATCAAACAACTGACCCGAAATTGTTTTATGTGATTGAATGTTACAACTCAGGCGAAGCAAACTGGAAATAAAAGAGATACTTAATTGGTCTGCGATAGATTGGAAATTCATCTCACCACTCCGACGTTGCGGCATAGCATGAATTGCCTCCTCCATACTGAGTTGGTATTTTTTTAAATAAAATGTACTATCTCGAAATGAGGTTTGCTCCAGATTTTTTTGACTATTGCTTAGCTCTTTTTCAAAAAAACTTTCCATTCTTTTTTTGCGCAAAGCATAACAAAGATATTGTTGAGACTGAATTTGATCTTCTTCTAATTCAGCATGAGCCAGATACTTTTTTAAGTTTTTTAATAAAAAAGAAGTAACATGTCGAAGCTG
>CAKZTD010000392.1 GCA_937921595.1 uncultured Saprospiraceae bacterium | reverse complement strand
TGCAGATACCTATACCATTGAAGATTTTGCGTCTAAGATGAAATTCGTTTTAGAAAATCCAGATGTTGCAAAAGTAATAGGTGAAAAAGGAAAAGTATTAGGTCTCGAAGCTTTCAATCATTTGACCTATGGCCCCAAGATTTTATCTTTTTTGAAAAGCCTGAAAAAATAAAAATGCAAAAAAAACGCATAGCAATATTCGGCGTAAAATATTTTCCCGCTCGTGGCGGAACCAGCCGTGTTGTGGAAAACCTATTGTATGACTTAAAGGATCATTACGACTTTACTATCTATTGCTATAAACATGAAAAAGCGGAAGGACATATTGAAGGTGTAGAAACCATCCAGTTTCCAGAAATCGGAATAAAAGGTTTAGGAGTATTCTTGTATTACTTCAGATGTTGTATCCATATCCTAATGAGTCGTCGTTACGATTTGGTACATCTTCATAAAACGGATGGTGCATTTTTTCTACCCTTGCTATGTTTGAAATATAAAGTGATTGCAACTTCACATGCACTTCCTTACCTAAATGAAAAATGGTCAGCGATAGGGAAGTTTTATTTTCGAATGACTGAACGATTATTTATGTCATCACGAGCAGTGATTACCGCAATTTCAAAACCACAGACAGAATATTATTTTAAAAAATATAATCGAGAAGTAAAATTTATACCTAATGGAATTCATCCAGTTAAAAATATACAAGCGGAGATGGTTGACGAGATTTTAGATGAATTCAAAATCAAAGATGATTACCTCCTCTTTGCCGCAAGGCGAGTGATTCCATTAAAAGGATGTCATACTTTGATCAAAGCTTTGCAGCAAATTAAATTCAAAGGAACGCTAGTCGTAGCCGGTGAACTTGATCAATTACCAGCGTATACGAGAGAATTGGAAAATTTAGCTAAAGGTCTGGATGTAAAATTCATCGGTTACGTAGCAGGTATGGATAAATTAAATGCCATGCTGAAACGAGCAAAGTATTTTGTTTTTCCATCAGAATTAGAAGGTATGTCGATGATGTTGCTAGAGGCAGGGTCGATTGGAACGCCGATGATTTGTAGCGATATCCCGCAGAATAAAGCAGTGTTGAGTAATAAAGAGGTTTTATATTTCGAGTCTAAAAATGTAAAAGACTTGGCAGAGAAATTAACCTGGGCTTTTCAAAATGAAACAACAATGGATGAGTTAGCAAAGCAGACTAAGCTGACGGTTGAAAGAGAGTATTTAGTTTCTAAAGTTGTCAAACAGTACATCGATCTATACGATCGAGTACTTTTTCCAAATAAAATGATTCCTAGTCCTGGTCGAATATGAGTTCTTATACTAAAAAGAAAATAGTGTCACTGCTTGCTCCAGTACTTTCGGGTTTGAGAGTGTATAAACTTTTTAATCCAAATTATGCTGGCTTAGGACATATTCTAACTTTTCATAGAGTCGTTCCAAAGGCGGATAAAGATAGAATTCATAATCACTTGAGTCTTGAAATCAGCCCTGAGCATTTGGAAGAAACAATAGGTTTTTATAAAAAAGAAGGCTATAAATTTTTATCACTAGATCAGGTTTGCGAAGTTTTGGAATCCAATGAAACTAACGAAAAATTTGTGGCATTTACTTTTGATGATGGTTACAAAGATAATTTTACGGTAGCGTATCCTATTTTAAAAAAGCATAAAATTCCATTTACGATTTACGTGACGACAAATTTTCCAGATCATAAAGCGATCCTTTGGTGGTATATTTTAGAAGAGACGATAATTAAAAATGACGAGATTGATTTTGTGTGGAAAGGAAAAGAGTATCAGTTTAAATGTCAAAATACTTCCGAAAAAGAATTGGCTTTTGATCAGATACGAAGTTTGATTAATCAAAATTTTGAATTAGATCATTACGAGGAATTTTTGAAAATAATTTTTAAAAAATCAAAAGAAGAATTATACGCTTTCGCTAAAACGATGGCGATGAGTTGGGAGGAAATAAAGAAAATTAGTCGGGATCCGCTTTGTACAATTGGAGCACATACGATTAATCATTATCCGCTTAGCCAGTTAAATGAAGATGAACTAGTTTTTGAAATCAATGAATCAAAAGAACGGATTGAAAAATATATTGGAAAAGTAGTAGAACATTTTGCTTATCCTTTTGGAAAAAAAACGGAAGCGTCTTTGCGAGAATTTGATGCAGTGAAAGCTTTGCAGTTTAAAACAGGAACGACCACTCGAATCGGAAATATTTTCAAAGCGCATAAAAATAATAAAGAATGTCTACCTAGGATTAGTATCAACCGTGTGACGGATCACCATGTTTTAAAATTACAATCTAGTGGTTTATTGCCATTTATAATCCATAAAGGAAAAAGAGTAATTCTCGACTAGGCTTGAATTGAAAAAAGGAATTAATATTAAATTTAGACGAAGATGGAAAGTGTACCAAAAATAACCATACTGATTTTGACTTATAATCGAGCTAATTTAGTAGAGCGAACGATAAAAAGTGTATTGGCTCAAACTTTTAAAGATTACGAAATCGTATTAGTTGATAACGGTAGTACTGACGAGACTCCAACTATTTTTGAAAAATACAAAGGACGAGATAACATCAGAATTTTCAGAATCGAAGAGAATTGTGGATTCGCTAAAGGTTTTAATTTTTGTTTGGATCAGATTCGTGGCGAATGGTTTGGAACCGTCGGAGATGATGATGCAATTGAACCACATGCTTTAGAGACGATGTTTAATGTGTTGAAAAATGTAGATCATGACCTGACGGCAATTAATTGTAACGGCGTAGATTCTTCGACAGGAACGTATTCTGGAATCGGTTTGGATGAAGATCAATATCTCCCACTTTATAAGATTGTAAAGTATTGTGATGGAGATTTTTGGGGAATTACCAAGACTAAACTCATTGAGGGAATTCGCCTAAATACAAAAATACCAGGATTGGAAAATACCTTTTGGTATCAAGTCGATGCCATTGCAAAAAGATATTACATTCATCAAAAATTAATTACTTATTATACCGATCATGGTTATCGAGAGACCGATCATCAAGCTAATGATTTGCCTAAAAAAGCTTTACTCTATAAAGAACTTCTTGCTGAAAATTTCTTTTGGGAAGTATTGAAAAAGTACAATAAAAAGCAATTCCGAGAACGATGCTTAAAAGCGATGCATTTTCTAAAAGCAACGGGAGGAAACAAAGAAATTTATAAAGCTTATAAAGAGATGTTGTCGGAAGATAATCCAGGAATAAAAGTTAAACTACATTCAACTTTGATAAATATACTTAGCCCAGAAATGCTGACGCAATTATATGTGATGAAAAATAAAGCTGGCTGATTATATAGTTATATGGTCACATAACAACATCACTATATTATTGAACGACCAATTTTTGGTTTAAAAATTTCTTGTTTATTGCCTATGATTATTAATGTCGATTGACTTACTCACACCCGCTCCAATAATCCCTTCCCAAGCAAAATTTTCGCGACCTTTTTCACCAAAGCATACTTGTATCCAGACTTCTTTGCAATATGCAACAAGCTATGTTCTCCGTCCGAAAGATTTAAAATCCATAACATCGCCATTTGCATCATCTTGCTATTACTATTTCCACCAATCGCATCATATAAACCACGCTTACCTAGCTGAGGCTCACAATTTGGAAAACGATTTCTATAAAAAATATTCTTCTCGAAAGTAGAAATAATATTCTGGTAAACCTGATAAGAAGCCTCTAAGTACCGAGCCTGAATTAAATCCAAGTTGTCGCCTGAAGTATGATATTCAGGGTACTCCCCAAACTGTGAACGAGTTAGATTTCCAACTGCTAGGTCGAAAGCTGGAGCACAAAATTGTCGTTCATCATAACCATAAGGGATGAAGTCAATCACTCGGTGTTCAACTTTTGATTTTTCTAAAACATGTTGGACGACGACATCCATTTCGGTATTGCCACGTCTACTTTTTTTATAAGTGAAATCGCCTGAATCGCCGAGGAGAGAAGCCACTAGTCCGCCTTTTATTTTGGAAAGCTGATCTTTGTTTTGAGCAAGCCAAGTAATCGATCCGATTGTTCCTGGGATAAAAATAAAACGATAAGAAAATGTATTCTTTTGTTTTTGAAGTTCCTGAGCCAGATGTGTAAGGATGCTAATTCCAGAAAGATTATCATTCGCTAAAGACGGATGACAAATATGTGCAGAGAATAAAATCTCTTCTTCCTTTTTACCAGGGATAAAAAACTCTCCGTAGGTCAAGCTCCCCGCTTCCAAACTTGAGTCAATAAAGACTTCGTAAGTGCCTTCTTCTAACTGCTCATATTGATGATGAGTCAAGCAAAATCCCCAGTTTTTTTTATAATAAGAAGTACGATAAGGAATAAGATCCGGTTGATCTGGTAAAGTGTATAAATGATCTTTGAGTGTTGCGAGATCTATCTTGCCATGAACAGGAACACTATAGTTTAAAAGATGAAGATTGTTGTCTTTGAAGTTAATAATCTTATTACCTTTTGCGTCTTTGATCCAAGCGTCTTTGATATTCCATTCTTTTGGGATGGTCCAGTCAAAGACTTGCGTTCCACTTTGAATCTCGTGAATGTCAAGGTCAATATATTTTTGAAGAATTGCTAAAGTTTTTCGAACACCATCACCAGTAATGCTTCGGCAGATGGGAAACATCTTTTTGCAAAGTTTAAAAAGATCTTTACCAATAGGATTAGATTTGCTTGTCTTTGTTGCGGTCCTCATGATTCCATTTTCTGTAGACAGGTTGTACGGATCGTCCTTCTAAATATCGCTCTACCCCTTCGTCAATCGCCTTTCGATAAACCTTTAATGTCTCGTTAATAATTGCTACAGTTTGGTTAATATCTTTATCGCTATGTGAATAACTGAGGACGAGATTCGGAGCCAATAAACCTTGTTTTAGACATTCTTGCATAAATAAGGTTCGGAAAGGCTGAGATGGATTTTTATCTGCGTCCCTTGTAGAGAATACCAAGCAAGAAGGGTGCCCATGTATTCCGACATGACCGACGAGCTGATTTTCTCGGATAGATTTTAAGAGTCCGTTTCTAAGGCGTTCTCCTTGAAAATGAAAATGTTCAATAACATTTTCTTCTTGATATATTTTCATAACCGCCATTGCGGCAGCCAATGCATGACTTTCAGCACCATGAGTAGTGGACAATAAGAAGACCCTTTCTTTGTCGTGGTAAATGCCGCCAAGGTCCATATATTCTTTCTTTCCGGCAAGTGCAGCAATCGCAAAACCATTACCCATTGCTTTTCCAAAAGTAGAAAGATCAGGCTGGATGTTATAAAGCGTTTGGGCGCCACCAGTGTGCCAACGGAAACCAGTAATCATTTCGTCGAGAATAAAAAGTGCACCATTTTTTTTGCATAAATCCTGTAATGCTTTTACAAAATTTAAATCAAGTGGCTCATATTTCTCTGGCTCCATGATGAAGCATGCAATTTGATTTGGATGGTTTTCGAAAAGTGCTTCCACACTTTTTATATCGTTGAAGTTGAATTTTAAAGTTAGATCGCTGACTGCTTTTGGAATGCCGTTGTTGATTTTAGTTGCTCCGATAAACCAATCATTGACAGAGAAAAAAGGGTGGTCACCACAAATCGCAACTTTGTTTTTTCCGGTAACGGCTCTAGCTAATTTTATCGCAGCCGTTGTACAGTCAGAACCATTTTTTGCAAATTTCACCATTTCTGCTCCTGGGACTAAATTTAAAAAAGCCTCAGCAGCTTGAAGTTCAATCATTGCTGGCCGGCAAAAATTACTGCCTTGGAGCATTTGATGATGAGCAGCATCAATGATCGGCTGAAAAGCATGTCCAAGACCTACGGCTCTCAGCCCCATACCATATTCAATGAATTCATTTCCGTCGACATCCCAGACTCTACAACCTTTACCTTTACTGATGTAGGGTGCTTGATATTCTGGGTATTGGTCATCGCCTTTTGCATAGGTATGACTACCTCCAGGGATTAAAGCGTTGAACTTTTCCTGAAGGGTTTGAGATTGATGGAATTGTCTTCGTTGAACCATGATGGAATATTGAATATTGATTTACGTTTCTCTATTTTTTTTAAGAGAAAACTATGTGTCCTTATGTGACTTATGAGGTAAGATTGTTTCTTGAACTACATAAGTCACATAAGAAAGCAAAATGTAAAAAATCCTTTGAAGTATTAAACGTTGTTATTTTTAAACATCTTTGATGTTACATAATTAACTTTCGAACATGGAAAGCTTCAGCGTACTTTTCGGAAGCTGCAGATTCCATTCCGCGAATCCTCATAAGTGATAGAAAGGTTTCTTTGTCGAACCAATGTTTTCCTTGTTGACTGACGAAACTCTCCAGAAGAATATCGACTTTTTTATTAGCTATTTCTGAACTTAAATGGAAAAAGGAATTTGGTATACCGAGGTCTCCGTCATACTTTGGGATTTCATATTCTAAAATCAAATGACTTCGGAATGTGTTCCAGGCTAAGTCGGATAATAGTCGATGATCTTGATGCCTGTCGTTTCTATAATGAGTGAAGACGAGATCTGGATCAAAGTCTTTTTTTATCGTTTCAAAAAATGCTTTTATTTCAAATTTTGATTGTTCTAAAAAAGCATCTTTATAATCGAGTACAATTATTTCTTTGTTGTCAATTCCTTTTAGAAAAGCTTCAGCACTATCAATGGCTTCTTGTTTTCTTTGCTCATTAGAAGCGAAAACGACCCACTTGATGTGATTGATTGGATATTGTTCGAAAAGCTTTAAAAGCGTTCCGCCGCATCCAATTTCAATATCATCACAATGTGCACCAAGGGCTAAAATATTTAACCCTTTTTCATTCTTTAATTGGAATTGAGCTAATGTCATATTGCTTTTTTAATAAATTTTTCATTGCGTTGTTCCCAGACAGCCCAAGGTGTATTTCCTTTTTTCTGAATGTCATCTAAAAACATTTTGTCTTTAAAGGTGTCCATGGCTCTCCAGAAACCTTCATGTTGGTAACTGGTCAATCTTTGTTGATCGATCAAGCGATGAAAAGGTTCTACGACTAATTCTTCACCGTATTTTATATGATCAAAAATTTCATTTCTTAAAATAAAATAACCAGTATTGATCGCCATATTCGTATTTGACATGGAATGAATCGATGAGACTAAACCAGTGTCATCTGCTTGCACGACGTGGAAACTTTCGTTTGGTTGATATCTCATAAAGCTACCGACCATATTGGGTTTTGATTTAAAATCATCAACCATCGTCGGTAAATGTAAATCAGAAAGTCCATCAGAGTAATTTGCTAAAA
This sequence comes from uncultured Saprospiraceae bacterium, assembly GCA_937921595.1. Lineage (GTDB taxonomy): Bacteria > Bacteroidota > Bacteroidia > Chitinophagales > Saprospiraceae > JAHDHW01. The sequence continues at coordinate 19,593 of CAKZTD010000392.1, read as the reverse complement.
ACATCTCTTCGTCTTTCAAATATTCTTTGACTCTCATCAATCGCATACCGATATTGGATTCAATACCTGTATCAACGAAAGTGATTTTCCAATCATCAATATCTGAATTGAGTAATTCAATTCTATTTCCACCAAGTGCATAGACAAAATTATTGGAGATCGTTTCATCGTAGTTGATGAAATAATCTTTGATTTTGTCTGCTTTGTAACCGAGGCAAAGGATAAAATCTTTGTGACCATAATGAGCATAATACTTCATTACATTCCAAAGAATCGGTCGATAGCCGATGGTGACCATTGGTTTAGGAATCGTCTCCGAATAATCTCTCAATCGTGTTCCTTGTCCGCCGCAAAATAAAACTACTTTCATGGGTTTTTAGTTTTAATAAAAATGAATATTAATCTTCAAGTATTGTGATTTCTGGAATTGGGATAACGAATTTTCCACCCCAGTCTTTTATAAATGACATTTGACTAGAAATTTCTTTTTTCAGATTCCAAGGCAATATCAAAACATAATCAGGTTTAGTTTCGCTGATTTTTTCTGGAGCATAGATTGGTATTCGTGTTCCTGGTAAAAAGTTTCCTTGCTTGTGAGGACTACGATCTACGGTGTAATCCATAAAGTCAGTTCTGATGCCGCAATAATTTAAAAGAGTATTTCCTTTTCCTGGAGCACCATAGCCAACTACCGTTTTTCCTTCTCGCTTAGCGTCGATTAGAAACTCCACGAGCTTGCGTTTTGTCTCTTTGACTTTTTCTTCAAATTTGGAGTACAATTCAATATTTGTAAAACCTAAAGCTTCTTCTCTCTTTAGCATTTCCATTGCTGTACTTCTGATAGGTTTTGATTCATCATCAGTATGGCGACCAAAGATTCGTATAGAACCACCATGTGTTGGCAATTCTTCGACGTGGAATAAAGTAATTCCGTGATGTGCGAAAATTTGATTTACTGTTGTAAATGACAAATAAGAAAAATGTTCATGATAGATTGTATCGAATTGATTTTCTTCGATCAATCTTTGCAGATGTGGAAATTCCATCGTAATCACACCGCCTTCTGCAAGCATGATTTTCATGCCACCTACAAAATCATTGATATCTGGAACGTGAGCAAGGACATTATTTCCTAAAAGTAAATCTGCTTTTTTATATTTTTCAGAAAATGCTTTTGCAGTTTCAATACCAAAGAATCTTACTTCGGTTCGAACACCTTTTTCAATCGCTACTTCAGCGCAATTCCCTGCGGGCTCTATGCCAAGGACAGGGATGCTTTTTTCGACAAACCATTGTAAAAGATAGCCGTCATTACTAGCGATTTCAGCAACTAATGAATTTTCATTAAAGCCGAATTCTTCTATCATCTTATTGGCGTATTTATTAGCATGTTTTAACCAGCTATCAGAATAGGATGAAAAGTAAGCATACTCATCAGCGAAGATCTCTTCGGGAGATGCAAATTCATCTAACTGAACCAGCCAGCAATTATTACAGACATAAGCATGTAATGGAAAAAACTTTTCCATCTTGTTGGCATCTTCTGGTTTTACATGTTTTTGGCAAAGTGGTGACATTCCAAGATCAACGACACTTTGGTTGAGTGGCGTAGCACAAAAACGGCATTTACTGGAATGACCATTGATATGGTGTGACCCTAAAGTTGACATATGTTTGTTTTTTTAAATTAGTTCAATTCTATTCTATTCCTTCAAATAGATGATCAATTGGAGGGTGGTTTTGATCTTTATCGGATATTATGGTAGGGGGAATAGGCCAATTTATGCCCAAGTTTAAATCATCAAATTTCAATCCACTTTCTACACCTGGAGTATAAAATTCAGTATGATGATAAATTAGTTCTGAATGATCTTCCAAGGTTTGAAAACCGTGAGCAAATCCTTCTGGGATATAGATCATACGAAGGTTGCTTTCTGAAAGCTCAATTCCATAGTGTTGAAGGAATGTTGGAGAATTTTTTCTAAGATCAATCAACACATCGTAGACTGCTCCTCTAATACAACGAACGAGTTTTATTTCTGCAAAAGGAGGATTTTGAAAATGCATTCCACGAATGGTGCCTTTGTAGGTGTTTCGGGAATGGTTGAGTTGAACAAAAGGTTTTTGATGATCTATTTGTTCGAATTCTTTTTGACAAAAAGTTCTGGCGAATAGGCCTCGCTCATCGCTGAATGGTTCTAAATCTATATAATATGCGCCTTCAAGAGGTGTTTTATGAAAAATCATATTTTTTCTTTTGGATGATTTGAGGCGAGCAAGTTACGCTTCCTGCCAGTGCTTTTGATGCATGGCATCAAGCGAAGCCTGGGGTTTAAACTTGAAAGAGTATCATTTTCGAGTCAACCCTTAGTCGTTTGCCTTTTGTTAAACTTTTACTAGATTTAACTGACTATCCATTTCTCCTTGCTTAAGTAATTTGTTGATTACGTTCAAGCGAATTAAAACTGATTTCCTATACTGATCGTCTTTAAAATTAATGGCCTGTAGTCCATCGATCAATCCTTGGACCGAACTGTTGAGATCATAAATCGGCTGATGGTTTGGCGCCAAATTTTTGAACAAATCAAAATTGACTCGATAAGATCTTTTATCTGGTTCAGCGTTTTCATTGATGGAAACACTAATCTCTGGCATTACTTTTTGAATAGCTAAAGCGAGTTCTTTTACTTGGTAGTTCCATTCGTTACTTCCTGTGTTTACCACTACGAAGTTTCCACCATTACTTTGGCCTCTTTCGCAGGCCCAACGGATCGCTCTGGCCATATCCAAAACATTGATCAATGGTCGCCAAGGTGTACCGTCACTTAGGATGGTTATCTCTTTTGCCGTCAAGGCTCCAGCAACAAAATCATTGATTACTAAATCTAGGCGTAGTCGTTCGCTCATTCCGCAAGCCGTTGCAAATCGAAGACAAGTCACTTGGAAATCATCATCTGCTAATTCTGAAAGACTATCTTCAGACATTACTTTTGACTTTGCATAAGCGGTTAAGGGATTCAATTGAGATGTCTCTGTTCGAGGTGCATCTTCAGCGGCTCCGTAAACACTGCAGCTAGAAGCGAAAATGAAATTTCTTACTTTTTTAGCTTTAGCCATTTTTGCAATATCAATCGTCGCTTGATAATTAATAGCCATTGTTACTTGCTCAAATTTATTTCCAATGGGGTCATTTGAAATTGCAGCAAGACTAATTACAGTATCGACATCTGTCAAAATATTCTCATCGAATTTTCTTACATCGCCATAATATTGGAGATCAAGAAATGATTCAGGAGAGATAGTTACATTGGTGATGTGTTTGGCGAAATAGCCAATGTCGTAACCAATTAAAGTCGCTTCTGGGTGATGTTTTCGAAGTTCTTTGACCAAGCCTGGTCCTACATATCCTAGATTTCCTGTAATTAATATTTTCACAATGAATCGGTTTTTATATTCAAAAAATGATTGCCTTTTTTATTGCTCTGGGCGTACTAAGTTATAAGCACTTAATTCATACTCTTCATGATCCGGAGTTCGAGTCAATAATCTTAGAGGACTCATAAATAATTCAAATTTTCCAGCACCAATATTTAAAGACGATTGAACATCGGCTTCACTGTCATTGAACGTATGATGATAAATTCCCCATTTATTATTTCCGCCCCAAGGATAATCTTGGTAAACGGTAGATGTTTTTTTATTATAATAAAGTTCATCGTTCAGCCAAACTTGAAGTAGACCTTCTGTACCAATACCATATATTACGTGTATGACAACTTCTAATTTATCTCCAGCTTTTGGTTTTACAGGATAGACGATGCGATCAGAGCTTGCTTCATTGACGACTTGGATTTCTCCACCAAGTGCTGGACTAGGCGTATTCAAAGCTGCGATTTCAAGTTCTATTTGTGGAGACAAGCCATTGATACCTGGATGGTTTTGAAAAATTGTTATTGGAGAAGTTGGGTCGATTATATAGTCATCTCCGAAAGTGTATACCCAGCCAATCCATTGTTCTGTACCCAATGGATGATTGATTGGCCAAGGAGCAGTATGAATCTCACTCCGAAAATTGTATGGACTAGGTGTTCCTTGTGGTACGTTCAATGGATCTATCGAAAATCTAAGATCATTGCCATGAGTGCTTACTCCTGATGGATCAAAAGCAATGTTGACATAAAGGTCATCTCCGAAGAGTGTTCCTTCAGCCCAGGAATAGGGTGGAATATTTATTGTATTCCAGTCCCAAACTTTTAATGTAGAAACGTCATTAGAAACTACTGAAGAAGGAGAGTCTTTTATTGTATCAGTTGTAGATTCCAATTCCTGAAGAGTAGTATTTACTTCATCAATCGCCACTGGACCTGTACAGCTAAGCAGTACGATAAGAGTGAAAATGATGATTGTGTAAAAAGAATATTTTGCCATGTAACGGTTGATGATCTGAATAATGTTATTTTTTAAAAGGCGTTTGTTCTGGTTTTTTTGCTGAATACAGTTAGGAAAATTATTTTTATATCTAATGTAAACTTCCAGTTCTCTATGTACCATAGGTCGTGCCAAACTCTTTTCTTCTTTTGCTCATTGGTTGCTGTAGGACCTCTCCATCCGTTTACCTGCGCCCAACCTGTTATGCCAGGTTTTATATAATGTCTAACCATATAGTCATTAACTATTTTTCTAAAATCTTTATCTAGATTTACTCTATGTGGCCTAGGACCTACTACACTCATTTCTCCTTTTAGGACATTGAAAAACTGAGGCAATTCATCAAGGTCAAGTTTTCTAAGGTACTTTCCGATTTTTGTAATCCTTGGATCATTTTTTACTGTTGATTGCGTTCCATTGATTGGATTATCGCAAATGGACATTGTTCTAAATTTGTAACATTTAAAAACATTTCCTGATTCTCCTTTCCGTAAAGGTTTATAGAAGACAGGTCCTTTTCTATCCATAGAAATAATGATTCCAATAATTAAAAGGATAGGAGATAAGGTGATTAAAACGGTTAGAGAAAAGAAAATATCGAAGACTCTTTTTAAGAAGAAGTTACTAAACTCATCTAATGGTGTTTGGCGATGTTGAAACATAGTTAAGCCATCTAGATTGTAAGGTTTTAAGGAGTTACCTGCTACAGCAGGCATTTCAGGAATTACATTGATTCGAATTCCTCGGTAATCAGCGAGCCGAACTGCATCTTTAATTTCTTTTTCACTGAGGGTTCCTCCGCTGATGAAGATTTCATCAATTAATTGGGATTTCAAAACCTTGCTAAGATCAGCTAATTTGCCAAGACTATTCAGGTTTTGTATATTACTTTTTGTTTTTACATCATCTAAAAAACCTACAACACCGTAGCCTTTTTCATTAAGAGATGCAATCACTTGTTCAAGGTTTTTCCAGTTTTTCCCAACTCCAATCAATAATACGCTAGAGTCGAAACCTGCCTTTCTTTTTCTTTTGATAATATCTGCGACCAAAGCGAAGGAGATAATATTCATAAAACAAAAGAGAAGAATAGGGAAGATAAAAGTGGTCCGGTTGAAGTATTCTATTTTAAAAATAATGGCAATCGTAGAAATTACACCGATAAACATAAAAGTGCTTAGTATAAAGGATTTAACCTTCTTACTGCTTCCACTTGATAGATAAAAATCCTGATCTCTGTTGATTAAAACAATCAATCCCCAGACTATATTGAAGAGTAGCATGAATGTTAATAATTCGCTAAGTACAAATGGATGCTTAGGTATAGAGTCTGTGGGAAAGTTTTTTAGGAAAAACACAGAAAGGATACTGATGTTAAGGAGAAAGAATTCCAAAACAATGTTTGAAAAAACAATGTGCTGTTTCTTTGGTATCATAAGTTTGGTGTAATTGTAAGATTCCGTATTTGGTAAAATGTCGTAAAAAGCTCTTTTAAAAGCCTGGTAGGGGGATTGTCCTTGTTGCAGACAGGGGTGTAATATTTTTAGGAAATAGGATAAACGTAAATTTTGAAGAGGGGATGATTTAAGCAGTGGTGCTTAATCCATACAAAAATAAACATAATATTCAATTCAGTCAAATATTAAAATGTGACATGTGATATGTCTTTTAGTTTTAAAAACTTTTAGACTTTTCTAAAATTGGAATAAATTAGAGTGGAAAAGCTGTTGGTTAGGAGGAATTATTGTCTAGAATAGAAGAAGCCCTTCCACAACTTTAAGTTATGGAAGGGCAATTAGTGACAAAATAAAATGTAATTCGATTATTAGCCTCGACGTCTTTCTAAAAGTATCATCATCATGAGTCCAAGAATAATTCGTTCATCATCATCTTTATCAAAGTCTTTTAGTTTGATTACATCAAACTTTCTTCCCCAGAAAGAAGGTTCCTTTTTTAGTCTTGCGATAGTCTCGCCATTTAGATTGGTGACTTTATAAGCAGGATTGAAAATGTATCCAGTGAAAAAATTAAGAATAGGAATTTCTCCCATCAAAGAATCCATTACTTTGACCCAGCCATTTTCTTCTCTGATGTGATATTGCAATTGTTGATTTTGATCAATCAATTCGTATTCCGCCTTCCAAAGAGAAGCCCAACCTTTTCTAGCGATTTTTCCAAGCTCTACTCCTTCGTTATTTGTAAAACTATAAGCTGCAGAAAAGTCAATCCATTTGTCAGCTTTGATTTGAAAATTTACCTGTGATTTTGTCTCATCAGCATAAATGGAAATATCTTCTTTGAGTTTGAACATCTTTTGTCTCACATAAGCCACAGTATTTCCATCTGCATCTTTTGCTGTAAAGTCATTGGCCAATGATGAGATTTTAAAAACAAATTTGATTGGGAACTTTAGGTTTTTCATAAGGTTTTTAGATTGTGTTGAAGCCTTTTAGGGCTAATTGATAAATACATTTTTTGCTTAACTTTCTTCTTTAAGTTCGCTCAGAAATTCAACCAAATCGCGGACTTCTTTTTTCTTGAGAATTGCGCCAACAGACGGCATACTTGAAGGGATGTCTTCCCGGCTATCGATTTTGTTTTTAGGAATTTGTTTGATGTCTTCTTTGCCTATTTTTACTTTTATAAAATCACCTGTTTCTTCTGCAATAATCCCAGAAACGATTGATCCGTCTTTTAAAGTCAAAGAAGCAACTCCATAACCATCTGCCAAGACCGCGCTAGGATTGATCAAGGATTCTAAGATTTCTTCTTTGGAAAGTCGATCGCCGACGCCTGCTAAGCCAGGACCTGCGTTTCCTCCGTATTCAAAAACGGCATGACAACGAACACACTGCGCAGCTTCATGTCGATAAAATACATTCCGACCTTTGTCTTTATCTCCACCAGCTAGGGTTTCTCTAAACAAAGCCAAAGGATCGTTTGTAGATTTTGCATCTTGGAAAACTTTTAAGCCTGCGGTCAAATCTGGATTGTTTTGACCTTCGATCGCTTCGATGATGTCCAATTGGATTTCTGCTGGAGCTTTACCGGTGGATAGTTGCTTTAGCATTTTAGTTAAAATAATCGAAGCAGCTTCTCCTTTCATGCCTCCTAAAACAGAAAGTACAGACTGCTGTTCTAGGTTGGTTCCATTAGCGAGGATGTTTTCAAATAATTTTGCGGCTTTGGATTCTTCGATATTTGACTTCGGTAAAATTTCGAGAGCAGCGGATCTAACTTCATTGTTTTTATCATCGATAGCAATCTCTAATGCTTGATCCAGTGTACTTGCTTTAATTTCACTAAGTGCAAGAAGCGAAGATTTTCGAACATCCTTTGAAGTATTATTTTTCACTAAATTCATCAAGGTTGCTTCAGTACCAGATAATTTTAATTTAGCAATTGCTTTAGTTGCTGCAACTTGAATGTCTGCATTTTTTTCGTTCAAAAGGTTGAGTATGACTGCTTGGAAAGCATTTTTGACAGGAGCCTCTTCGCGAGTGACTTCGCCACGATAACGACCATCAACCCGATCGAGTGGAGATGGTTTTGCCCAAGTACCCAAAGCGGCAATAGCCTCAGCCCTCATTGCTGGAGGTGCAGATTTATTTTTTGAATATTCAAGAAGAGCGTTTAAGTTTTTGGAGTTTCCAACTCTTAGATTTGCGTTGATTGCTCTTCGGATAAGTGCCTCATTTTTAAAAGGCGTTGTGTTTAAAATAGCTGCGAGATCATTTAGTGCACCCGGAATAGAAAAATCATCATTGATTGCTCTTGCAGCTTCGGTTACAATATATTCATCTTTGTCTTGTAGAAAAGCCGCAACACCTTCGCTACTCATTCGACGCAATGCTACGACCGCTGCTGTTCTTAATGCTTTGGATTTGTTCTTCGCTAAAGGAGCTAGGATCGCATCATCTCCAATTCTTCCAAGTGCAATCATTCCAGCATGTCTCAACCATACGTCTTCATCATTATTGATGCGTAACATATCCAAAATTGCGAGGACTCCGGGTTTGTATTCCATTCTTCCAAGTGCTTCAGTTCCATGTAACTGGACTCTTAAAGATGGGTGTTCTAATAGATGGATGATTTTGCTAGCTGCTTTTTTGTATTTAACATCGCCAAGCATTTTTGCGGTTTGAGTAATGATTTCAGGATCTTCATCTTGTAAAAAAGGAAGAAGCACTTCTGCTTGGTTGATGTCCTGAGTTCTTGCCATTTGAGCAATGCCCCAGATACCATGAATCCTTGCAAGTTGATTGTCTTTTTGAGTTGCAGCAGCGAGTAATGCTTGATGCCCTTCAGTTTTTCTGGTGACCAATTCAAATTGTGCTTTTCGGCGAACCCGCATATCTTGATGATAAAGTCTTTTGCTTAATTCCTCGATTGATGATGTTGTAAAATCTGCTCCGATAAGTTCTTTGACTTCTTTTCGAATCGCTGAATTCGCTTCTCCTGGAACATCTAATTTCCAAATTCGACCTTCGTTTTTTACACCCCATCCGTCAATCCAATCTCCAAAATATAAGGCGCCGTCAGGCCCGAAATCTAAACCTGTAGGGAGTAAACCTTTGGCAACCTCCTGTGTTGCATCTAATTCGAAAGTTGCTCCTTTAGGTTTTAAAGTAAAAGCATGGATTGGAGAATTTGCAGGTGTTCCACGAAATTCTGAAATGAAAAAATGATTGTACCATTTTTCGCTTAATGCTGTGCCCGGATTGTAAACCATTCCCGTTGGACCATTGACATAGTTGATGATCGATGGTAAGATATAAGCAGCTTGTCCGTCCCATCTTGGGATATTTAATTTTTCATCCATCCAGACTTTATAACCGTTGTTATCTGGGTCGGTGTATTTTCCAAATTGCCAATTGATTCTCCACCCACTATCTGAACCATTGATTAGATAAACCAAGCGTTCACGTTCTCCTTGATGATCTCCATCATTGTCTTCAGTTATTAGGTTTCCATATTGGTCGAAAACAAATTCGTGGGTGTTTCTTAATCCTGCAGAATAAACTTCGAAGTTGCTGCCGTCAGGTTCAGAGCGAACAATAGTACCTTGGTTGGGATACTTCCATCGTTTTCCATTTTTATCGACGACGTTGGTTCCGATATCTCCAGTGCCCCACCAAATTCTTCCTTGAGGGCCGACCGTTACACCTGACATTCCATGGGCTCCGAAAGCAACGTGGATGGTGTATCCATGACTAATCGATTCTTTTTGATTCGCCATACCATCACCGTCGGTATCTTTTATTCTCCAGAGATCAGGACCGACAGAGAGATAAACTTCACCGTTGAAATATTCTACACCATTGGCAATGTCCGTAATCTCTTCATGGAAATCTTCAATGTATAGGTGAGAACGATCTGCTAAGCCATCATCGTCACTATCTGCAACGACCCATACTTGTTCTTTTTCAACCGTTAAATCTCTCCAATCTAAAACGCCATCTTCATTGAGGTCTTTTAAAAATTTTTCTCCTTCTTCATTTGTTTCTGAAAAAGTCTTTTTAATAAATGCTCTTCGATCTTCTACGGTTTGAAAAGAAATAGAAGCCGTCATCCAGTTTCTATGACCTCGAATATCAAACTCAGAATTTTCAAGGCGAGTCGCCAAAGTGTAATAGATTTTTCCATGATCATCTACGCTAATTGCGATAGGATCATTGACTAAAGTGTCCGATGCCCAGAGGGATAATTCTAATCCGTCAGCTATTTCTGCTGCTACTTCTTTTCTGATTTTTGACGATAAGTTGGAAGCCAGATCAGCAGAAATTTTAGTGACCCTTGGGAGCGTTTTTGTTAAAGGTGCTTCTTCTGGTGTGCTTGTGCAGGAACAAAAGATAATTACTGAAAAAAGAAAACCGAATAGGAATCTATTTAAAATAGAATTTATTGAAAGCATGTTTAGATATTTTGAAGTTTGTACTGGTGCTTAATATTTACAAGTTGAATTATCGGCTTTTACAAAGTACGATTTAAAATTTTTAGCTTTTTTATCCATACAGCCACAAAGGTTTAACAAGGTAATAGATTTAAAATCTATAGGGTGTGTTTCTGCCTGGATCGAAATATAACCGTCTTTGATAGGCGTACCATCATTCGGCATCGATCCTTCATCACCACTAACATTATTGCTGTCTGCTGTAGGTTTTGTGTACTCCATCACTACTTTACCGCCGACGATATGTTGGATTAGAGAATCACCTAAGACAAGGACATCAACCGTGACCCATTGATCACCATGAAAAGTTTCTGAGGAAGAGTTGATACAGTGTGGAGTAAAGAGTGTGTCTGCCATCATAACATTTGTTCCTGGTGTACACAGATTTCCTGTTGAACGTTCATCAGTACCATTACCACCGAGTAATTGCATTTCGAGACACATCGGAAAATCCTGAGGAACGCCCATACTTTCTGGCGATTGACAATGAAGCATTAGGCCATTGTTTCGGAAAGCCCAACCCGGTCCATTGACTTGTTGATCACCTACAAAGCGATAAGTTGCTTGAAGTTTATAATGAGAAAATTTTTCTTTATAAAAAAGATGCCCAAAATCAGCTTTGAAAGTATCGGTAGGTTCATATCGAACACTGAGAAAATTGTCTTTGAAAACAAAACGATTTTTAAAATTATCTCCTAGTTTATAACCTGCAAATTTTGGAGTCCAATCGTCCATGCTGGATCCGTCGAAGAGAGGTGTCCATTCTTCTTTTGATGGATCACCTGCTGGTTCTTCTGGTGTACAATTGGTGAAAAATAAAATAAAAGAGAGAAGAAAAAAGAAAAGAAAATTGCCTTGCTTGGTGAGAAGTTTGTTAAGGTTCATCGTTGCTGAAGTTTTTGAATAAGTTTTATTGACTAAATATAACAAATTCTATTCGTTCAAAAACGAGAATACAATAACAATTAACGTTTACTGTAGCAGAAGCGGTTATGCTTTCCTTGCGCAGATCACACAAGTGAGTGACTCCATTTGGGTTTCGGGATTTCTAAATCGAGGATGTAATGACTGATTTACAGTGGAGAGATATTTTGAATCAAGATCTAATCGGGAAAATATCTTGACATTTTTCCAGTTATTTTTTTCTAGCATTTGCTTAAATTCATTTGGACGGACTCTGTTTTGAGAACCTTTGAATTTTAGCGTATTATAGACTGCGTTTGGATATCTGTAAATATTGAGCGGGTCTCGTTGATTGATCCAGCGAGTATGTGTTTTTAAATCAATTAGCGCTACGAAATATGCTCCGGGATTTGAAATTTGACTAAGCTGTTCAATTGTTTTTTCAGGATTATCGAATTGCTGAAAAGCTGCGTTACTAACAATCAGGTCAATGTTTTTGTTAGTTAAAACAGAGATATCGAAATCTTTTTGAACTTGGTAATTAAGGCGGTCGTTATTATTGTTTAAAGTTAATTTTAATTGCCTTTGAAGTTCTTCAACACTAGTTGATAAATGAGGGTCACTCTGAAGAGTATTGAATAGTTGTTCATAAAATTCCTCTGGTGTTCCTTTGATCAAATTGTGAACATCCACAGCATTATAAGATTTAGCACCTTGTGCAAGGGTAATTAATCCAATTCCTAAATCTGCCCCAGGCCCAAGTTCCAATACGTTTTTTTCATGCATTGAAGAAGCTCCTTTCTCGTATTGATCCAAATAATCCATCCAACGTTTTATGATCCTGAAATCATATTTGATCACCCTTCCCATATCTTCAAACTTAAAGCCTCGAGCACTCGTATACCCCTTTACTTCGTGACGGATTTTGTTTAAAAACATAAACAAAAGGCCAATAGAGTAATTTGAGAAATTACTAGAAATTTTAGGCGTCTCTGTATTTACAGAGATGTCAAGAGGTAGATCAGAAAGATTTGAAAGTACTTTGGAATTTGTGATATTCATTATGACCGGGTCAATTGAGATTTAAAGGGAATCCAAGCATTTTTTGGGAATTGGTATATTCTTTGGCTTTTAAATCAAAAATGTAGCCACTTCTTTGGTCGTAAGGAAGAACACCCTAAACATATACTTTTATGAAAGATAAGCTTAGAATTGGAGTTGCTTTGGACCAGTCAGATATACCCGACTGGAAGAATACACTATTGCAGAAAATCGTAACGGAAAAGCTGGGAAGCTTAGAAGTTTTTCTTTTCTCTCCTTTTCGTAAAGTAGAAGAAGGGGCTCGTCTTTGGGAAAAGCATATGGAACTAGATGCAAAGTATTTTAAACCTCAACCAGATGCTTTTCGAAAGATAGCTGTTGAAGATGCTTTTGAAAATGTTTCTTGCTTAGATTGGAATGATCGAAAAATAGAGGATCACTATTTGGATGTTGTTATTTGGTTAAATGATGAACCGATTCCTGAAACGATATATGATCATTTGACGATGGGGGTTTTCTATTTTTTTAATGGAGATAGAAAAGAAACGAGCGAAGCGTTTTTAGGGTATTGGGAGTTTATGAAATTTAAAGGAGTGATTACGTCTACCTTGTTGTTTCAAAAAAAGGCTAGTAGTCCTATTAAATTAGTGAAAAGAACTTGGTCCATGATGTCGACGCTATCGATAGCGAGGGGAAGAAATGAGCATATGTGGAAATTACCCTCCTTGATGCTGAGGACTTTAAAAGAGATTCAAAAAACCGGTGCGATTGAATTTTATAAAGAAATAGGTCAAAAAGATAATTTCGAGATTTCAAAAATCGGAGAAGACGAAAGTGATGTTTCCTTTTTGAGTGCAGCGCTGAATATGGGGGATCATTTTTTCCGAATGTTTGTTAAACTACTAAAAAAAATAACGCATCGTGAGCAATGGATTTTAATGATTCATGATGGGCAAAGTGCTTCGACCGATTTTCAGAATTTTAAAAAAATACTCCCACCTAAAGACCGATTTTGGGCGGATCCTTTTCTGATTGAAAAAAATGAAAAACAATATTTGTTCATCGAAGAATTACCTTTTGCAACAGACAAAGGTCATCTCAGTGTTATAGAAATAAAGGAAGACGGAAGTTTGTCAGATCCAGTTGTTATTCTTGATAAACCTTATCATTTATCTTATCCTTTTATTTTTGAATCAGATGAAAAGTATTACATGATTCCTGAATCTTATGAGGATAAAAGTATTCAAGTTTATGAATGTACATCTTTCCCATTTGAATGGAAGCACAAAATGAATTTGATGAGTGACTTAAGTGCTTTTGATACGACGCTATATTTTTATAATGAAAAATGGTGGATGTTTACTTTGATTACGGAGCAAAAGGGAGGTGGTCATAATGATGAATTATTTTTGTTTTTTGCAGATACACCTTTGACGAAAGAATGGAATAGTCATCCACAAAATCCGATTGTTTCAGATGTGCGTTCGGCTCGACCTGCGGGAAATGTCTATGAAGAAAATGGTAAGCTGATTCGTCCTTCGCAAGATTGTGGAAGGAAATATGGATATGGTTTTAATTTGAATGAAATTGAAGTGATGACAGAGACGGAGTATAGAGAGAAGCGTATTTTGAAGGTTCTTCCGGATTGGGATAAATCGCTTTCACGGACGCATTCTTTTAATCATTTACCAGGCCTGACCGTAATAGATGCGGTGGTGCAGCGGTCGCGGTTTTTCTGAGATATTCTGGACACAAAGGGTATGGGAAATCACAAAGGTCACAGATGGTTTAAGAAAGAGATACGAAGTTTGTGAAGATAGGTTGAGAGAATAAAAAGGACAGCAGAGCAGTAAATTTCTTAAACTTAAAACTAAGAAAATATCAGTTGAATATTATTTTTTAAAGATATCAAGATACTGAGCAGCGATCTTAGTCTCATCAAAATCTTTTACTCTTTCCAAGCCTTTCTGGATATACTTTTCTCTGAGTTGATCATTGTTGAAAATTTCTTTGATCGCAATAGCTAGTAGATTTACTGCACCAACAGGATATAGTATTCCAAATTCCCCATGCTCTAATTCGTTTTCAAGATGAAGATTTAAATCGGACTTTGGATTGATGATCTCTCTTGGTCCGGAAATACAATCTGATGAAACAACGGCAGTGCCACAAGCCATAGCTTCAATGAGGATATTTGGTAGTCCTTCCCATTCACTGGATAAAACCATGAGGTCGGATTTGGAGATATAGGCAAAAGGATTTTGTTGAAATCCTAGGAAATGTATTTTTTCGTCAAGGGCTAAATCATGAACGTATTGTTCAAGCTCTGGGCGTAAATCACCGTCACCTAAAATGATTAATTCGACATTCGGATTTTGTTTTTCAATACAACTCAGCGCAGTAATTAAGTCTTTGATTCTTTTACCTTTGACGATCCTCCCGACAGAGATGATGTATTTTTTATCTTTTGAAAAATGAAATTCTGGCGTTTCCATTTTTGCTTTTTCTTGAATCTCCTTTAGATTATGTGGATTGTAAATGGTCCGATGTAAAGGATGGTTTTTTAGGTCGAGGTAAACATCAAGATCTCTTTTCATGACTTCACAAATTGAAACAATGGAATCTGCGCGGTTAAAAACCTGAGTGTAAATCCACTTCGCGATGATCCGATGATAAAAAGATTTGTGATCAAAATTTATTCTCGAATGAACAACGATTTGAGCATGATGTCTTGAGCCTAATATCTTTGCTATGACATTGATAAAGCTAGCTCGAAGCAAATGACTTTGAACGATTTGCCCAGGTTGCTGGATTGATTTCTTTAAACGATAAGCGCAGACGAAAAGATAAGGCATTTTTAATGGCCCCTTTTCTAATGACTCGAAATCGGTTAAATAATTTGCAGGGATATCTTTAGGAAGATCATAGAAACGTTCCTTTTCAATCAATATCAACTCTAAAGAATTTCCATAATAACGGAATCTTTCGAGCAAAGTCAATACGACTTTTTCTGCGCCTCCTGAGGTTAATGAATTGATAAAAACTGAAATCATGTCTATTTCTCGTTTGCTAATTTTAATTCCATGACGGAGTCTGGTAATAACTGTTGATATAAAGCATAGTAATCTTTTTCCATACGATTCAAGGTGAATTCTTTATGGATTCTAAGTTTTCCGTTGACTCCGAGCTTAGTTCTGAGTTCTTCGCTTTTGGCCAGGTGCTCTATTTTTTTTACTAAAGCATCGCTATTTTTTTGTGGAATAAGGTAGCCGGTGTCATTGTTGATGACTAGTTCCTTAGTTCCTCCTCCGTCTGTTGCAATTACTGGTTTTCCAAGCACCATGTATTCCATAATGGAATTAGAAATCCCTTCGGTATAAGTAGATAAAACGCCAATGTCAAAAGTGTTGACTAGGGATTCTACATTATCGATCATACCTGGGAAAAGAATTCGATCCTTATGTTTTTCAGGAACCATATCTTTAAACTGTTGAAGATTTGGTCCATCGCCAATAGCCAAAAAAGTCATATCGTTTTTCTTTTCCAAATATTTAATGGCTGCTTCGATATAAGTTTTATAATCTTTTCGATCGAAAAAGGCACCAACCATTCCGGTAACTAAACCAGGAAGAATCTTGTATTGCTCTTTGACGTCTTCCTCGTGTTCTAAGGTTGAAATTCTATTGAAATCAAAGCCATTATAAAAACAATGACTCTTATCTTCTGGCGCTTGATAAACTTCTAAACCTGCCTTTGAATTACCAATAATGGCATCGCAAAAAGGGAAGATAATTTTCGATCGTAAATAACGATTATCGAAAAATCCCATGTCATCCGGCGCATCTGCTATACTCGCATTGATGAACTTTATACCTAGAAGTTTCACTGCTGGAATGGCATAAATTGAGGGCATAGTGCCCCAACTATGGATAATATCCGGCTGTTCTTTTTTACAGATTTTATAAAACCTTGAAAAAACTCTTGGATCTTTTTTTGGCTTTCTTTCCAGATAGTAAATTGGAAGGCCTAAATCATGAACTTCGGGGTA
The DNA here is from genome assembly GCA_937921595.1 of uncultured Saprospiraceae bacterium. Classification (GTDB taxonomy): domain Bacteria; phylum Bacteroidota; class Bacteroidia; order Chitinophagales; family Saprospiraceae; genus JAHDHW01. The sequence goes on along the minus strand of CAKZTD010000392.1, from coordinate 3,220 downwards.
TTCTACTTTTTTTGAAAATAAAACAATCGCTACCTCGAGATTATCGTATTTTGCAAAACCTTTTAAAAGTTCTATCAGTCGACGCTCTCGTCCTCCTTTAACCAAACTATCAATCAACATTAATATTTTCATACTTAATTAGAACTAGTTGCACGCATACTGGTCTCTGCTGACTGTAGCATTTCTTTTAAAATTCTATCAATATCATATTGGTAACTGAAATCTGGATAATGAGATTTGAATTTTCCAATATCTGAAACATACCAAATATGGTCGCCACTTCGGGCCTCGTCAGATAAAGTGTAATTGAGCTTGTAACCAGCGATGTTTTCAATTTGCTGGATGGCTTCAATCATTGAAATATTTGAATGCCGCGAACCACCGATGTTATAAACTTCACCTGGTCGTGGATTTTTATAATATTCCCAAAAAGCATTGATTAAATCTACACTATGGATATTGTCACGAACTTGTTTTCCTTTATGACCAAAAATGGTATAATGTTTTCCGCTGATGGCGCATTTAATCAAGTAAGCTAAAAATCCGTGAAGTTCTGCTCCTTTATGAGTTGGGCCAGTCAGGCATCCACCACGGAAAGCAACAGTGTTCATGCCGAAGTATTTTCCATATTCCTGGACCATAATATCAGCGGCAACTTTACTAGCACCGAAGATGCTATGCTTTGAATTGTCGATGGACATTTTTTCATCAATCCCTTCTTTAAAATAATGATGAGACTCATCAACTTCCCAACGATTTTCTAATTCGATCAATGGTAAATCATTTGGCGTATCCCCGTAGACTTTATTGGTGCTGGTAAAAATAAATGCCGCTTTTGGGCAATTTCGACGAGTGAATTCCAACATGTTTAAAGTACCGTTAGCATTTACTGTAAAATCAGTAAAAGGCTCTCTAGCGGCCCAATCATGAGATGGTTGTGCTGCAGTATGAACGATAACTTTGATATCGGATTTGTATTCTAGAAAAACGGTTTCCAGTTCTCTGGTATCCCGAATATCGATATTGTAATGTCTGAAATTATCTAATTCCTTTTTTAATTGGTGTTCCGTTGGTTTTGTGCTAGCGTCTTTTCCAAAGAAATATTGGCGCATATCATTGTCTATCCCGACTACCAAAAATCCTTGGTCATGGAAAAATTTACAGGCTTCGCTACCAATCAGGCCGGAAGAGCCGGTTACGATTGCTACTTTCATAATGGGTATTTAAAAAAAAAAATTATTTATCTAAATTACAGTGTGGGGGAGATGTAAAATCAGGAGGGATGTTTTACAAAGTGATTAAGATTTCAGTTAGCCAAGGATATTTTTCTTGACATTCTGAATACTTAGATCTTTAATGATTTATTATTTTGACCAGATTCCTTTGTCTTTTAACTTTAAAATCTTTCGAACCTGGATGGGGGAAAGGATGATGAGGGGTAGCATCGATACTACAGTACCTAAAACAATACCAATTGTGCCGAGTTCGAGATTTTCAGAGAAAAATATTGATATTGGAATGTTAATAACAGCCGCTAAAATCCACGCATACATTTGTAAACGGATCTTTCCTGTGCCATTTAAAATAAGATTAAACATGTTGACCCAGTTGGTTAGGGCTATAGAAATAGCAACGACAATCGTTAATAAAAGAGGGATATCGATTCGATCTTTTAACCATACTTGATAGACGTAAGGAGCCAGTAAAATCATAATAACTGAAAGAAGAATGGTGCCGAACCAAATTTTGATGACTGTTTTTATTGTGCTTTTCATCCATTCCATATCTTTTTTTCGATAAGCTTCGATACTTGCCCCCCAGAGTTGATTGGTGAGGATAAGAAATAACATTAAGAAGATAGAAAGATATTTATAAGCTGCCTCATACTTGGTGACATCTTCGAGATTTACAAATCTGGCGATGAGTATATTGTTGGTCTGATGGATTATAACCATGGCTATTTTTATAATAAAAAACTGAAAGCCAAGAGAGAATAAACTATTGAAATAAGACTTGTTTACGTATTTGAAAGAAGGACGGTATGCCTTGAAATCTTTTCGAAAATAATACAATCCGACAAGTAGGGGGACACTGGCAAATGTTACTGTTTTGGCAGCGCCAAATAATATTAAAGAATCTTCAGTAAAGTAAACTAAAAAGATGATGATCAGTAAAAAAGATCCTTTAGTTATTAGTGTAAAAAGATCTATGATTGCTGTTCGTTGCAGGGCATAAAAAATCTGATAAACCATCGAAGAGATAAAGTTGATTGCAAATGCTGCAAACATCAGAATTGCTAAAATTGCGATCTCATTATGCATGCTGACGTCTTCGACTTGTAGCCAATCTGTCCAAGGGATTAAAAAACTTACCGAAACAAAGATGATTGCAATTCCTGAGAATATGCTGCCCACTGCGAAATAAGCTGTACTGACATAGCTCTGAGCTTTGCTCATGTCTCCATCAGCCAGAGATTCTCCGAGCCGGTTTCGAAGACCATTCCCAATACCTATGTCCAATTCTCCAAACCAGTCAATGATTGATGTTAAGGTTAGAAAAATTCCAAACTTAACTGGGCCAAGGTAATCTAGTGAAATTGGAAAATATGCAAAACCGATAATGACACCTAGTCCACGATAGATAATTGCCAAAAGAATATTCTTTTTAGCAAGAACCGTTCTTTGATGTCCTTTTTCGAGTAGACCTTTTATATATTTTATTAGGTTCATACTCTGCTTTAAGTTTGTCCAATTATCTGTGTATGAAAAATGGGATGTTCTCCATTGGTTTGGTTGAAAAACGTTTTAAGTTTTTGACCAATACCAAGGTGTATGGCAAAGAGTAAACATAAATACTCCGGTAGTAAAAAGGTGTTTGTGAGATTGCCAATCCCATAGAGTAGAGCTACCAAAAATGGAATACTAAAAATTAGGTGTGTTTTGATCAGTCGACCAAAAAATATAATGGAAGTCAGTATTAAACCAATGAATGCAAGGAAAGCTGGGAGTCCATAAAAAAACATGGTAGAAAAATACCCACTATGAAAGTCTCCGGTAATTCCTGTTGCTCGATCCCGGTCATGGGTGATCATAAGCATGCTATAATAATACGTTTCATTATTTTTTCCGCCGAAGCCGAAGAATGGTTTTTTGCCAACATTAGACATCGCTGTGGTGTAATAACCTGCTCGGCTATTGACTGGCTCAGAGAGTCGCTGTTG
>CAKZTD010000391.1 GCA_937921595.1 uncultured Saprospiraceae bacterium | reverse complement strand
GGCCAAGTTAGACTTCGGCCTCCGAGGAAATATTCTTCTGATGTGGCTCTTTTAGATTGAGAAATTCCATAAATAATAATACCAATGAAATAGACCGCAATGACAATGAAGTCAATTGTACTCAAATTAATATCCATAGTTTTTTAGTTTGTTTTGATTGCACAATATAATAATATCCTCTTCGAAGTGATGTGAAGAAGTCAATTATCTTTTCTATGTGATTGGTAAGTATTTGTGGAAAACAATGAAAAGAGCGAAGTCTATTCAACTTCGCTCTTTAATAAATCATCCGACTATTTTATGAAAATTGAGCTCCGAAGAACCCAAAAAAAAGTACTACCATTTAATTTTAAACCATTTAACCAAAAAACTTTTAAGTGAGGTCGGACAATTATTTTTTAAAATATTTTATAACCTAATTGATATAATTTAAGAATGCTGTCTTGCAATAAGCTAGAATTGCACAATTATATATCGTATTGCTAATGTAGGTGTATTTATTACAATAAGCAAAGAAAACGGTAATAATTTCTTTGCTTTTTTGAAAAAAAATGACTTTACATAAATAAAGTCTCAGCTAAAGCTAAATTTAAAAATCAATTTGTATTTTTTTAAATATTTAATATGCTCAAAACTAATTGGTTTACATTTTTAGTTTTGTAAACCTATTCTCATACGGTAGAGCTTGTCTTTTAATTGAGAACTTATACTTTTAAATAATAGATTAGGAGAATGAGGTTTGAGAGGTATTAAAATAAAATCTGAGCGTTTAATTTTAAATGAGCTAAAGCCTAAATTGGATTTTAAACCCTGATTTGAATAAAGAACTTTTTCATTATTCTGGTGATTAACTTCAATATTTTTTGACAAAAGATAATATGAGTGTATTTTTATATTTCACAATCGAGACCACAATATGTCCAAAAAGAAAAAGGGAACAGTAAAAAAAGCGAAGTCAAACAATACTTCTCAAAACGCTAATTCGAAAAAAGCGGATAAGAGTCGTTCTAAACTGATAACATTAGGATTAATGCTGGCCTTGTTTGGTTTTTTGATTTATTCAAATACCCTTTCCCATGAATACACTTTGGATGACTACTCTGCGATCAAAGAGAACTTCGTAACCAAAAAAGGAGTAGCAGGTCTCGGTGATATTTTTACCAAACATTATCGTTACGGATATTGGAATAGTCCTGGTACTTTGTATCGGCCAGTTTCCTTAGCCATGTTTGCCGTAGAGTGGAACATCATGGAAGACAGTCCCGGATTTTATCATTTTATAAATGTATTGCTTTATGCCTTTACCGGATTTTTTCTCTTTTGGACTTTAGTCAAATTACTTCCGGAAAAAGGAACCTTGCTGCCCTTCTTGGCAACCTTGATTTTCTTAGCACATCCCATTCATGTAGAAGTAGTCGCGAATATAAAAAGCCGTGATGAAATACTTTCCTTTTTGTTTTGTATCGGAGCAGTTTATGGTTTATGGAAATACTTAAAATTCAATGACATCAAATGGATATTGATGGCAGTCTTATCCTATACTATTGCCATGTTTTCAAAAGAAAGTGCCATTACATTTTTAGCCATCTTTCCATTGATTGGTTATTTCTTTTTAAAGAAAGATTTGATAAACAGTTTTGTGAATGGCCTCTTTTTTATTATTCCGGTTACGATATATCTTATTGTAAGATCACAAGTATTGGGAGATGTGATGGCAGGCTCGACGGATGCTCCAATTTTAGATAATGTCATCGCATCTGCTTCTGGAAAAGGGGAGGAGTTATCCACTGCTTTTCTATTTGCAGGAAAGTATTTAAAGAATCTATTCCTTCCTCACCCCTTAGGTTCTGATTTTGGATTTCCAGAATATTCTGCTGTTGGCTGGGGAGACTGGAGAGTATTAACGAGTTTTTTATTGTTTGTAGGAATGGGTGTTTTTGCGTTACTAAATTTTAAAAAACGAAGCCTCTGGTCATTTAGTATTTTATACTTTCTGATCACCTTTTCGATTTTTAGTAATATGGTGATTTTGATTGGAACCTCTTATGGAGATCGATTGATGTATGTTCCAAGTTTAGGATTTGCCTTAGCTGTAGCTTATGGAATCATTTTGATTTTAAAAATAAAACCAGAAGAGCTTAAAACGAAAACAGAAACGGTTGGATCCTTTTTTAAAAAGTATTCCATGCCTTTGGCCATTGCCGGAGTGATCGCTTTGGTTTTTGGTGCAAAGACGATGATGCGAAATACAGCTTGGGAAAATAGTTATACGCTTTATCATGCAGATATTGAAACGGCGCCGAATAGCTCGAAACTAAATTACCATTATGGTTTGGAGTTAAATAAAAAAGGAATCGCTGCAACTGACCCAAAAATCAAAGGACAGTTTTGGGATCAAGCGATGTTTCGATTTAATCGATCCATTGAATTGTATCCTTCTTATTCAGATGCTTATGGACAGAGAGGCTTGATGTATTATCGGTTGAAAGATTTTCCAAAAGCATTGGCCGATTATGATAAATCAATTAGCATTAAGCCCAAAGCCACGGTTTATAGCAATATGGGAACCATTTATTTTGAAACAGGAAAAGTAAATGAAGCGATCGAAGCCTATAAAAATGCGGTCAAATATGATCCTCGATTTGTTGACGCCAGAAGAAATTTGGGAAGTTCTTATGCCCGTACCCAGCAGTTTGATTTAGCGCTCCAGGAATTTCAAGAAGCTTTAAAATATGAGCCTAATGATGCGATCATTCATTTCTATATCGGCTCAGTTTATCGGGATAAAGGAGATCAGGCAAATTCTAAAATCTGGATGGAAAAGGCGTATCAGTTGGATCCGAGCTTGCGGAAGTAGGCTTGTTTAGGTTTAGTAAACTTCCAAAGGTTACTAAACATTTTGGAATTAAAAATAAGCCATTATCCTTGTAATAGATAAAAAGCAGTCTGTAAAAGTTTAGCAGTTTGTGCGGGTTTGGAATGGTCAAAAAGGTGGGTGCGGGTGACTGTATGAGCGTTGAGCCTTTTTTTGACCTAGCTTTTTTGCATACTTTTTCAGCAATGGAAAAAGTTTGAGAGAAAATTAATAAAGTTCTTTTCTACCGATGCCGTCGACCCTTATTCTGCTTATAATCCTTAAAGATAAATTCACCCAGTCCTTCCAAGCTACTATAAAAAGCTTTTCCATTATTGGCTTGTGTAAAAGCTTCAACAAAACGAACGAGATAAGGATCACGAGCGATCATAAAAGTAGTGATTGGAATATTTAACTTCCGACAACGATTGGCCAAATTAAGTGTTCGATTAACAATCATCCGATCGAGGCCGAAACTATTTTTAATATACTTCTTTCCTTTTTTGATACAAGTCGGTTTCCCATCTGTGATCATGAAAATCTGCTTGTTCGGATTTTTTCTTTTTCTCAAAAGATCCATTGCTAATTCTAAACCAGCAACAGTATTGGTATGATAAGGACCAACCTGGAGATAGGGGAGGTCTTTGATTTCTATTTGCCAAGCATCATTTCCAAAAACCAAAATGTCTAGTGTATCTTTTGGATACCTCGTGGTGATCAATTCTGAAAGTGCCATCGCAACTTTCTTTGCTGGAGTGATTCGATCTTCTCCATACAAAATCATCGAGTGAGAAATATCAATCATCAAAACGGTACTCATTTGACTTTGGTAAAAAGTCTCATGAACTTCCAGATCATCGTAAGTCAATTTAAACTCATCGATACCATGATTGATTTGCGCATTTCGCAAAGAATCAGAAATAGAGATATTTTCCAATTTATCACCAAACTCATACGGGCGAAGGTCAGAAGTGAATTCATCACCTTTTCCACTTTGCTTGGTATTGTGATTTCCGCGTTTTGATTTTTTTAATTCGCTAAAAATATCATTGAGTGCTTTTTGTCGCATTGCAATTTCCATCTTAGCAGTAGGTGTGAAGCCTGGATTTTTAGGATCAGGATTTGAAATATAACCTTTATCAATTAAGTCTTGAATGAAGTCAGCCATACCATAATCACTGGTCGTCAATTTGTATTGCTTATCCAATTCTGTCAACCAGCTCAAGGACTCACTCACATCACCAGAAGTATGCACCAACAACTCTTGGAATATTTTTAATAAGCGCTCAAATGGCGTTTTGCCTTCCTGCCCCGCTATATACTCTGAAAATCTCCAACCGACCATTTGTTATTATTTATAATATTCGTAATACTTTTACTTTTTTATTGGACACTAAGCTCACAAAGAAGTATCGTTCCAAGTGAGTCTATGAATCGAAGAACTTCGCTATTGCCGCAGGCAATCTATCCCTTCCCGATTTCACATCGGGACTATTCCTATCACCGCAGGTGATCTATCCCTCCTTTCCATCTCACTCCCGTATCGCCGCCTTCGCCGAACTAATCAATTTTTTATAATCTGGTCTTTCTGATGCTTTTTTATGAATAAATCGATCAATGATTTTTCCATCGTACAACAAAAAGATGCCTGGCATCTGAGTAGAATCTCCGAGGTTTTTAGCCATTTCTAATTCGAAACCTGCTCTTTTGGCTGCAAAACCACGTATCCAGGTTCTTAGGCCATAGAGTTGAGAGAAAGTACCTTTTGTAATTCCGAAATTTGAATAATGATTACAAGCAGGATCGCTAATATGCGAAACCCCTTCGAGATTATAGTTTTTAAAATATTCATTGGCAACATCCTCGTCAGACATATGGACAAAAACCATTTTGATCCCCATATCCTTGAAATCTTGTTTCAATTCAGCAAGATCATGTAAGCCTTCTTTACAGAATACACAACCAAAGTGCCTCAGAAACATTAAAAAAACGGGTTTTTCTCTGGTTATTGCCATCAAGTTTTCATTCGAATTGGTGACCATAACGTTTAAAAAATCGAGATCTATATTGCTATCATTCATCGTTTTCTACTTAAGTAAGTTACAGGGCAAACTAAATAAACGTCTCCGCCTAATAAAGTTATAACAAACATAACAATTATACGAAGGATTAGTTTAATAAAAAAAGCATCTTCGAAGGAAGATGCTTTTTTATAAAAAGTATGATATTTTTATGAAGTGCTAAGTGACGGATTAAAATTAGTGATAAATTATTTTGATATTCTGAAAATTTCATAAACAATTGACTAAAAGGAAATTGTGTTGAAAATTTTGGGATATCTTAAAAAAATAATTTATTGATAATTCCGTCTAATAACCTATTTATACAATTTTCATTTTATTGAAAACCTTCATAACATCTTTTACATGACCAGCTGATTTATGTAAAAGCTTCATTTCTGATTTGTTTAATTTAAGCTCAAGAACCTCCTTGATACCTTCTTTTCCTAGTTTTACTGGAACACCTAAGAAGATGTTTTTCAAACCATACTGACCATTTAGGTAAGTACAACAAGGGAAAATACGTCCATCATCTTTGACGATAGATTCTACCATTTGAGCAGCAGCAGCACCTGGCGCATACCAAGCAGAAGTCCCCATTAATTTAACGAGCTCTCCACCACCTTTTTTCGTTCTTTCAACGATTGCTTTTAGTTTATCTTTTTCGATCATTTCCAATACTGGAATACCAGCAACAGTCGTATATCTTGGAAGAGGAACCATAGTATCACCATGACCACCCATCAATACTGCAGAAATATCTTTTGGAGATACCTTCAATTCAGTAGCAAGGAATGCTCTATAACGTGCCGTATCAAGAATACCAGCCATACCGAATACTCGGTTAGGTTTTAAGCCAGAGCTTTTAAAAGCCGCAAAAGTCATCACATCTAATGGATTAGAAACCACAATGATGATCGGATTTTTAGTGTACTTCAAAATTGATTTCGTTACTGAAGCAACGATACCAGCATTAGTAGAAATCAAATCATCTCTACTCATACCAGGTTTTCTTGGAATACCTGCAGTGATGACTACGATGTCAGAACCTTTGGTGTCTTTGTAATTATCAGTTCCGGTAAGCTTAGTACTATAATAATCAATTGGTGCTTGTTGCCAGCTATCTAAAGCTTTTCCTTTTGCGAAATCGCCTCTGATATCTAATAATACCACTTCATTCACGATATCTTTGTGAGCTAAAACATTAGCTACAGTAGCTCCAACATTTCCGGCTCCGACTACGGTTACTTTACTCATATTCTTTGAACTTAATTTTAAGGTTAATATTTAATTAGGATAATGATTTCTGATTAGGTATCAAAAATCGCAGCAAAAGTATGAATTTTTTATAATAGTTATGTAAGTTTTAAGCCATACAATTTACCTAATGGTAAAAGATTTGACTTATAAGAGACATGATGGTGATTGATTTTTTACTATTTTTGTAATATATATCCCCCAAAATCATAGAAGAATTACTAATTCAGATAAAAACTAAGCCTTATTATGAAAAAAATATTTTTAGCTGCCTTTACTTTATTGTTAACAGTGGTATCATTATCTGCTCAACATGCTCCTTGTGGAACGAGCCAGCATGATCAGTTTGAGATGAGAGAGCGATTGATTAGAAATAGAGCAAATGCTGCACATCAAGAATCTGCTGGCGAAAGAGATGTGGATTATTACGTTCCATTAAAGATGCACCTTGTTGGGAGAGGTGACGGTACTCAAAGAGTAAGTGAAGCTTTGATGGTTGATTTTCTTTGCCAATTGAATACGGATTATGCGGATCAAGATATCCAATTTTATTACGATTTTCCATTCAATTACATCAACAATGATCAGTTGTTTTCTAATCCTCAAGGCAGTGGAGGAGGACTTCAGATTACTTTAAACAAAGTGAATGATGCGATTAATATTTTTATCGTAGGATCTTTTCAGCAAGCAGGATTATTGGGCTACTATCAAGGACCTTGGCCTTCGAATGATTTTATTGTGATTAGACAATCTGCGGTAATTGGAGAAACAGTAACTCATGAAATGGGACACTTTTTCAGTTTGCCTCACCCATTTTTTGGATGGGAGCCACCTAGTAATGAAGCTGATAACCCATATGCACCTCAAATGTATCAAGGATGGTCTGAGCAGTTTTTTGGACTTTCAGTTGGACCCAATTCTCCAAGTTATGATTTTGGAGTACCTGTTCCTAATGAAAAAGTAGATCAGTCAAATTGTATGACTGCAGCGGATGCTATTTGTGATACACCACCGGATTATTTATTTGCTTTTAGCAATCAACAATCAGGATGTAATGATTGGAATGGAGGAGCACAAGATCCAGACGGAGTTGAAGTTGATGTGATGGAAAATAACTTTATGAGTTATTTTCAAGGATGTTCTGACTTTACATTTACTTCAGATCAAAGAGATGCGATTATTGCCGATTTGGAAAGCTCTGAAAGATCTTATATTCGTCCAGGTTATACGCCTGATTTGACGGAAATTACGGAGACCATTAACTTGGTAGAACCAATTGGAGGTGAAACTACTTCTGGATATGATGTTGTCGCTTTTGACTGGGATCCGGTTGCAGGTGCTCAAAAATATGTCTTAGAAATATCTATTACACCTGCCTTTACTATAGCTCCGCAAAGATACGTTCTTGATGCAACGTACAAGTTGGTTTATGATTTTAATCCAAATATAACTTACTACTGGAGAGTTCGTCCATTGTCGGAGTATGCTTCATGTGGTGCAGCTTATTCTGCTAATGGTACTTTCAAGACAGGCACTGCTTTGAGCGCTGGTCAAATCGATGCAGTAAATGCTTGGAACATTAGCCCAAATCCTGTGACGACTAGTCAGGCTTTGAATGTAGAAATCGATGCAACGCAAGCTTTCGAGGCAGAGATCAATATGTATAATGTTGCTGGCCAATTAGTACAAACGATCAACAATCAAAACTATGGAGTAGGAACCAATAATGTAGCTTTAAAAACTGCAGGACTTAATCCAGGTTTGTATATCGTAACGATTACTTCTGAAAATGGAGTGATGAACCAAAAGGTTGTAGTTACTAAGTAATTCAAAAAACTTTTATTCTAAAATAAAAAGGGCAGAAAAGATTATTTTATCTTTTCTGCCCTTTCTTTTTTATTTCTGACTCTTCATTCTTGATGACTAATGGTCTAATTTGTTAGAGTTTTAGTGAAAGATAAAAAGTAGGGACTTAAATATTAGCAAAGACAGTGGAAGAGGAATGTCAAAAAAGGTGGGAGCGGGTGACAGCCTGCGTGAAGAGCATTTTTTTGACTAGCTTTTTTGGTACTTTTCAGCAATTGAAAAAGTACGAAGAGAATCATTGCTAACTCCCTTTCACTTTAAACGACCAAGTAATTCCAAACTTCGCCACCAATTCCCCTTCCTTATTTACGCCACGAGATTCTAAAACCACTTCCACACCTTTTTTGGTATCTATGGCTTGCTGTATTGCTTCAATGATTTTTATCCCTTCATCACAGGTAAATGTGGTCAGAGAGTTTGCCTTTTTGACATAATCGATATTTACATTGGTCACCAGCATAGAAATTTTTTGAGAATTTCTTACGATCAGACCAGCCATCAATCCAGAACTTAATTCACCTGCACCAGCTAATGCCGCAAAGTAAATAGACCTAAATGGGTTTTGAGTTCGCCAGTTAAATGGAACTTCGATGACGGTTCTATAAGGCGAAAATGACTTTACTTTTAAGCCCCACCAAAAAGCACTTGGTAATTTTTGTAATAAAAATAGTTTTAATCTCCAGCTATTGATGTCTGCAATATCTTTTTGCACTTTTTTAGAATCTGGATCGAAAGCAGTTGATTTCGTATGATTTATAGCCATGATTTCAATTTTTATAAAATTACTATTCTTTTTAATAGTCTTGTAAGAGCAACCATTTTAGGATAGTATGGTTTAACAATGTGTGTGTATCAGATTTGAAAGTTATTGTTCTTAGACAAACCTTGTGATCTGGGATTCGGTGAGCCGTTTCAAAACGGTATTCGGTGTTCGGCATTAGGAGAGTCCGAAAACCGAATACCGCCTTTTCTTAACCTAAGACAAATTAAAAGTAAACAATATTTCAAACTCTGATTGGCATAAAGTGCGATTTTTCAGCCCGATGGAGGCGAATATTTATATAATGATCGTCGTTCTTGGAAGGGTTCTGACTTATGAATGCGGAAAACCTCAAACCAATGCCTCAATTCTTTCTTCTTTTCTTAAAAAACAATTACTTTTGAGGCCTTAAATCGAAGATAAGAGACGTAAAGAATTATGTTTAATCTGTTGATATTCTGAAATTTTCATAAACAATTGACTGTAAGGAAAATGTGTTGAAAAATTTGAGGTATCTTGAAAAAAACAGATTCAATTTAATTTAGTCCAATAACTTGTCATATAAAACTAATTAATAATATGAATTTACACGAATATCAAGGTAAAGAACTATTGAAAGGCTATGGTGTAGCAATCCAAGAAGGGATTGTCGCTGAGAATGTTGAACAAGCAGTAGCAGCTTACAAATCAATTCAGGAAAGAACTGGAATTGATGTAGCGGTTATAAAAGCTCAAATCCATGCAGGTGGCCGTGGTAAAGGTGGCGGAGTGAAAATTGCTAAGAATATTGATGATTTAAAAGAGCATGCTGGTAATATTATCGGTATGATGCTTAAAACACCTCAAACTCCTGGTGGTTTGGAAGGTGAAGGAAAGCTAGTTAGAAAAGTGTTAATTGCCGAAGATTCTTATGCTCCGGATTTTGATGCTTGTAAAGAATACTATGTTTCTATCTTGATGGACAGAACTAGAAAATGCAATGTCATTATTTATTCTACTCAAGGAGGAATGGATATTGAAAAAGTAGCGGAGGAAACTCCTCACTTAGTTCATAAAGAATACATCGATCCATTATTAGGTCTTCAGGCTTTTCAAAAAAGGAAAGTAGCTTTCAATCTTGGTTTGAGTGGTGCAGCTTTTAAAGACATGACCAAATTTATTGGAAAATTGTATGCTGCATTTGTTGGTAGTGATGCTAGTCTTTTTGAAATCAATCCAACTTTGCATACTGCTGATGATAGAATTGTTGCAGTTGATTGTAAAGTATCTTTAGATGCTAATGCATTATACCGTCACAAAGATCTTGCTGCACAGAGAGATACTGATGAAGAAGATCCAACAGAAGTAGAAGCACAAAGCTTTGGCCTTAACTTCGTAAACCTTGATGGTAACGTTGGTTGTATGGTAAATGGTGCTGGACTTGCAATGGCAACAATGGACATCATTAAATTGTCTGGTGGAGAGCCTGCTAACTTCCTTGATGTTGGAGGTACTGCTGATGCGGATCGTGTAGAAAAAGCATTCCGAATCATCTTAAGAGATCCTGCTGTGAAAGCAATCTTGATCAATATCTTTGGTGGTATTGTTCGTTGTGATCGAGTTGCTCAAGGAGTTGTAGATGCATATAAAAACATGGGGAATATTACTGTTCCAATCATTGTTCGTCTACAAGGAACGAATGCAGATATTGCCAAAACAATTATCGATGAGTCTGGTCTTGAAGTTCACTCTGCAACTTTATTGCAAGAGGCAGCAGACTTAGTGAAAAAAGTTTTAGCTGATTAGAAATATTTGAATACTCTTTCAAGTTTAGACCTTGGCCTAGCTTGATGCATTGCATCAAAGGTGTTGGCAAAAAGGAGAGGGGAACTTGGAAGTAAGGAATAAAGGCAAGTTTGTAATTTGCCAAAACGACAAAGGATGTACTAATTGATGACGATTTAAATCGTAGAAATGTTTGTTACATCTTCAATATTAAAAAACGCTTTCTGTTAAAACAGGAGGCGTTTTTTTATTTCAGGGAATAATTCTAAGTTTGCACCGTGGATCAACCAACTCGATATACTTTATTCGAACTCAACGAATATGTCCGAAGGATCATGGCGCTGAATTTTCCAGATGCGCTTTGGATTTCTTGTGAACTCGCTCAAGTCAATGAGTCGAGAGGGCATTACTATTTGAGCTTGGTACAAAAGGAAGAACCTGAGACACTCTTTGCAGAAGATAAAATACTGGCTCAGTCCGAAGCGGTTATTTGGGCGATGGATTATCGAAAGCTGAAACGGAAATTGGGATCACAATTTTCACAGGTTTTAAAACCGGGATTGGAAATATTGATCCATGCGAAGGTAGAATTCCATGAGCGATATGGATTGAAATTGAGGGTCATGGACATTGATCCGGCGTTTACGGTAGGGAAGTTGGAGATGAAAAAACAAGAAACCTTAAAGCAATTAAAGCAGAAAGGTTTGTTGGATAAAAACAAAGAACTTGAACTGCCTAAGGTTTTGCAAAACATAGCAGTGATTAGTTCAGAGCGAGCAGCTGGTTATCAAGATTTTCATCAACAGCTCATTGGAAATCCTTATGGTTATAAAATTGGGTTCCAATTATTTACTGCGGCGATGCAAGGAGATCAAGTTAGCCGAGAAGTGGTCAGCCGATTGAAAATGATCAATGATCAATCTGACTTTTTTGATTGTGTGGTGATCATTCGGGGTGGGGGAGCGAAACTGGATTTGCATGCATTTGATGATGCAGAATTGTGTACTGCTATTGCGAATTGTAAAGTACCGGTGATTACTGGAATTGGTCATGATATCGATGAGACGATTGCCGATTTAGTTGCTTATCAAGCTTTAAAAACGCCGACCGCCGTTGCGGAGTGGCTGGTTCAGCAGAATCTATATTTTGAGATGGAAGTGTTGGAGCAAGGTCGTTCTATAAAAGACCTGGTTCAAATTATTCTCAGTGAAAATCAGTTCGAACTGGAAAGTCTTAGTCAAGCTTTGCAACTCATCGCAAAAGGTCAGATTCAAAATCAAGATCGTTTGTTGAATTATATCGAAGAAGAACTTCCAAGAAATGCTCGTTCTCCAATAAAAAATGAGGACAAATCATTAGAGCATCTCGAAGCGGTTTTGAAATTATTGAATCCTGAGGAAGTTTTAAAAAGAGGATTTAGTATGACTTTAAAAGATGGAAAACCAGTAAAAGAAGCTTCTGAATTGAAAGCGGAAGATGTGATCGAATCTGTTTTTGCAAAAGGAAAAATAAAGAGTAGAGTAATTAAGAAGTGATTTATTTGCTATACACTTTTCGGAAGAAATTTGATTTTAAACGTTTTGTTCCATGTTTCTTTTTTGAATGAGCGAATGAGCGAATGTGTGAATGTTCGTTTAACTTAAAGTTCAATGCTTTTTTTACATTTAAGAGGCAATTCACTCATTCAAAAAAACACTCATTTACTCATTTTTTTTGATCTTAAAAAATGCAAAAAAACTTAAGACTGAAAAGTCAAATTATCTAAAACCCAATAAAATGGCTAAGAAAAAATCAGAAGCACTTTCATACGAAAACGCAATGTCGGAATTGCAAAAAATTATTAGTGATCTTCAAGCTGAAGCAATAGGTATCGACGATTTATCTGAGAAAGTAAAAAGAGCTGCAGAGCTAATCAGTTTTTGTAAAAATAAATTGCGCTCAACAGAAAAAGACATCAATCAATTTTTCGAATAGGAAAACTCATTCCTCGATTACGCTCGGAATGACGACACCGAAGATTTTTGTTTTTCACTCCTCACTCCTGGTTTACTGAAAAAATGCCCGCCCTGGAGAACTTCCTCCAACTTCGATCGTATCCACTGGTATCTTATCAGAATCTAAAATGAACATCTCCCCATTTCGAACAAAGTCCTTAGCATCAAGTCCAATAAAGTCATTCGTCTTTTGATCAACCTCTAATCCATAAAAGAACTGCTCAATAAATGGAACCAAGCTAATTGCAGTATCCGTAATACGATGTTCATAAACCCATCCATTTTGAACAAAATAAAGTTTATCCTTGGTTCTATTGATCGTCAAACCATTAGCTGCAGGTTTTACTTGTAAAGAAAGAACAACTTGATCATTTTCAATTTTTGCTAATCGTCCTTTGATGTTTTCGTCGGGATTTCCAGGGTTATTAATTAAGCCTCGGGTCAAGACCCAAAGGTTTAAATCTTTGTCCAACTCCAGATAAGTAGGAGAGAGACCAACGTTTATCGTTTTTAGAATCTCATCATTTAGAGCACCGATTTTCGTTACGATCGAATCGACATAGACCCCTCCACTATTGGCCAAAAAGATATTATTTCCAACTCTGACCATTTCTTGAGGACCGGGTCGGGTAGCAATTGAGCCTGTAATGCTGTTGGTATTTAAATCAACGATTTGAATACTTCCGTTCGTTCCATCGGTACCCCATTGGCTGACATAAGCTTTTCCATCAGTGGCTTTGATGATGTATTGAGGTTGTTGAAAACCAGTAATCTCTCCTAATTTTTTCATGTCCTCAGGGTTGGCGATGACAATTTTATTAGAATTTCGAGCAACGATATAAGCTTTCCCATCAATGATGTTCATATGCTTAATACCATTTCCAACCGTCTCACCATTATTGTTTTCCTGGAAAATATTATTAGCAATTAATTTAAAATTTCTATGATAAAAGCTAATAGAACCACTACCCGTTGTTTCAGGCCCTTCATTGATGATGAAAAAACCATCTTCATTGAAGCTAGTAATTTCATCCGCTGGTCCCATTGAACCATCATCACCAGGGCAAGCCGTAAAAACAAGCGCTGATAAGGTGAGTACTATAATCAACCAATAATTTTCTTTAAATATGATCATGACATTATTTTTAACTATACAAACCATTATAGGAATGTATGCTTTTGTGTTATTGTAGGCTAATCTAGGTTGTGTGTGTTTGCTAGAACCTCGAATAAGGCCTAGGAGAAACAGTGAAAGTTTTATGCCATTCTTAGCTTTGGCTCAAAATGACATAAAACTTTCTAAAAATAAATTAAAAATATAGCTCCTTAATTCTCATTCTTCACAAGGCCGCAGGCCCATCACTCTTTACCTCTGAAAATTATCTTATCAAAGTAATATCTCCTTTCTTCATTTCTTCCACACCAGAAGCACGTCTAATAACGGCAGTGTAAATATAAACATCCGCAGGCATATCTTTGTCGTTTTGTCTACCATCCCAACCTGTATCAGGTGTTTGGTTATCATAAACAAGCTTACCCCATCGGCTATAAATTTTAAACTCTGTAACTTCTACATTTCCTTTGACTACCAAGTTGAAATAATCAGATATTCCATCATTATTAGGTGTAAAGGCATTTGGAAATT
>CAKZTD010000390.1 GCA_937921595.1 uncultured Saprospiraceae bacterium | reverse complement strand
GCTTTCCGTTGTTATTTACATCATCATGGGCGCATCGGGTTTGCCGGTTTTTTCGGGAGGAGCATCTGGGTATGAAAATCTTTATGGTGGAAGTGCTGGTTATTTTGGTGGTTTTTTATATGCGGCTTTCCACGTTGGAGGACTTGGAGAAAATAGAGCTTGGAGGAAATCTCTTTTTAAATGCATTCTCGCAATGTTGACCGGTACTTTGTATATTCTTGCTTTTGGAGTATTAAGGCTTTCCTTCAAATACGGTTTTTTAGAAGCGATGGAAATAGGTTGCTATCCGTTTTTGTTGGGAGGATTGGTGAAGGTTGTTTTAGGTGGGATTGCTGCTTATTTTATTGAGCGCTTGTTGTCTTTGAGGAAGGTGAATTAATCATAGAGTGCACAGAGATACACAGAGGCGATGGTTGTTTACGAGGATTAACTATGGAGAACACAGAGATGCACAGAGGAAAAAACACAGCGCTGAAGATTAGAAACTAAGATTAACTCAAACCGGAGTGCCACTATCGCGTAGCGATCTATCCCTATTGCGATTCATCGGAATCTATCCCTATTCGCATAGCGAATCTAACCTCTATCAACAAAGTTGATCTATCCCTTTTTTCAACGCAAGAGAAAAACCATCAATTCGTCTCCTCAATCACTTCTCGAATCCGCTTTGCCACTTCCATAAAAGCCTCATCAATATTCTCCCATTGAGAAATCGCTTTAAGATGACCACTCTCATCTTTAGGGATCATCTCTGTCGCAGCAAAAGCTAATCCGCTAAAATCAACAGGCCGCAAATAAATTGGGATGACCTTGGAAACAACTTCGTTTGGGTCATTTTTATATTGAATAGCGAGAGGAATTTCTTCATTCCAAATGTAAGAAGAAGCAATAAAATCTGCACTCACTAAAAATAAAATGATGTCTGCGTCTTTAAGGTTATCCTTAATTGCGGAATCCCATTCATCGCCAGCCTGAATCGCTTTGTCGCTCCAAACTTCAATCTTTTCCAATCGTTTCAATGGAGCTAGATGGACGGATAGCTGATTCATAATTTCTGTGTCCTTATGCGAGTAGGAAAAGAAAATTTTCAAAGGCCTTTTCGGTTTTCCATCTAACAATAATTCGAAATCATGAATACGAAGTCTATTGTCGAGATTAGAATTTATAAAGATTGACTCTTTCCGATTTTCCTGACAAAGGTGAAGGTAGTTGACAAAATTTTGTCCATCGACGGAGACTTCCATGTTTTTTAGCCAGCCGGGCACTGGAGCAGTTTCATAAATCGAAGTCCAATTGTCAGATCGATGATATATATCCGAAGGTGTTCTTGCGGATACATTTTTAACCTTTGATTGACTCAAGTCTTCTTCAAGTTCAGGAGTGGCAATTTTACTCAAATCTTTTTCCTCTAGGATTTCAGTGATGATATGAAAAACCTCTTTTTGAATATCGCGATAAGCGCCCACCGGTTCTGCACCAATTAAGAAAATTCCATACTCGCTTTCCGGTTCTGGCATAATGCCTTTGAACATGACTCGAGTTCCTTTCTTTTCAAAGAGAATTCCCTTCTTCCAGTAGTATCGAGCGTCCACATTTGCTGACATCCCGTAAAAGAAAATCATTCGTTGCAATACCTTTCTAAAGAAGTAAAGTGGTAGTCTGACAAAGTAAGCTTTCTGTTGTAAACCTTTAGCTGCAATGGCATAGAGGTCTTCCACTGGATGTGTTTCTGGAAGATATTGCGGCGCTACATAAGTGTCCGGTTCATCGGTTTTTTCAAAAACAATTTCCATTTCCATCATCAAAGCTAAAACCGTTTCCTTGTTGAAACCTTTGCGAGGATGGATGTCTTTTTTTGTAAAAACACCATCAGCTGTTCGGACGGTATTGTTTAGGATTTTATAAATTCCTTCAGTGACCCAGATCGGATCGAGATAGACTTTGTCACTGAGTTGTTGATCTTCTCCAAAGAAAATAACGACACCTGAATTATGCAACCATCTCGGCAAAGTATAAAGCTCGGATTCCGTAAAATCTTTTTCGATTTTTTTACAAGCAGTTTCAAAATCTTTAAGATCAATATATTTTCCAGAAGTAAGATGCTCAGAGAAAGGATTATTTTTAGATTTCTTTCCAGTCTTCGCCACTTCGACGACGGCATCTCTAACTTTTAACCAAGCAATAGATTTTTTTTGCTGAGTATCCTGATTTAAAATGTTGACAAAACATTCTGCCAAATCATTACAAAATAAATCAAAACTCCATTTATATTTTTCGTTTTTTCCCGCAGCTGCTTCATGCAAACTAATGTGGTGGTCGCCAAAAATATTATAGTCGTTAACCCATTTTGTATCTACTCTTTTGACACCGTCTTTATCCGTTTTGTTTTGTACAATTAAGATGGGACTTGTTGGTGCATAATGTCGAATATTATCGAGCCAATATTTATATTGATAATGTTGTAAATTTTCATTTTCGTTTTCGCGAACTTCCGTCGAAAAGATATTATTTTGATTTGTATCTTCTTCCCAAACCAAAATGTAAACCGCATAATTACTTAAAAATAATCGGAAGGTTCCATGATAATATTCTTGTCCTCCAAAGTCCCAAACATTGGCTGCGACTTTCCCTTTGAGTGCTTTAAAAGCAGGAGAAGCTTTGCCAGAGGGTAGCCAGCGGTTGAGTCGAATACCATGAGTCGTTTCTCTTTT
>CAKZTD010000389.1 GCA_937921595.1 uncultured Saprospiraceae bacterium | reverse complement strand
GAGCATATTAATATCAATCTTGTAGAAAACGAAAATCTTATTATTGGAAAAATTATCTTGGAAGGCTCTTCTTTCGAACCAACCGAAATACTTAGATTGATCGATAGCCCAGAATATATTCAGGATGATTTAAATAAAATTGCAGAAGTTATCCAATTGAAACTAGACGCAGGTAATTAAACCTACGACGCAAAGTTATGCTTCTCACAATCCTCAGAACAGTCATCAGATCACTTGTGCAGCAATCACCCTTAAGCTATTCACTATCCGTTTAGATTTCAACAAACAAATCCCTATCTTGCGCAAAAATTAAACATATGAAAATCCAGTTACTATCTTGTGACGCTGCTAGACCAGACCGTAGAGCCATTTCCAAAGCATTTGAAGAAATTGCTTTAGGCGTTGATCGCTCTCTTGCTACTGAATTGACCGGTTATTTATTAGAAGGAACAACCGTAGATATTGAAGTATCCGATAAGACCACAAGTTCTGCTTTCCGAGCATTACGAAAATTAGATATTGATTACGAAATAGTGGATTAAGTTAAAAATGAATGTAGGAATATTTGGTATCGGTGCGATTGGTTCAGTCATTTCTGTAGAACTCTCCAAAAACAAAGATCTTAAGCTAAGCTTTTTCAATAGGTCTGATAAAGATGTCATCCAGTTGAAAACGGAAGACACCTTGGTGAATCTTCCGCTTAAACTGTCTCATCCTGATGACATAGGATTAACCTTAGACTGGTTGATCATTTGTCTAAAGGCTCATCAATTTGAACCAGCATTAAGTGACCTCAAAAAGTTGATCCAGCCAAATACCAAAGTTGCAGTGATCAGAAACGGTTTGCGATTAAAAGCTCCTCTTCTCCCCTTCATTGCTCCTGATGATATCCTGGAATGTATTATCGATTGTCCAACCCAACAGATTGCGACGGGATTCTACGAGCAATTTACTCCAGCAATTATTACGACTCACCCCTCTTTACAAATCGATTCTTTTCAAAAACTTTTTCAGCACTCTAAAGTCTCTATATTTATTGCTTCTGATTTTAAAACGATATCCTGGAAAAAGGTTTGCGAAAGTTCTGCATTGGGATCAATTCTTTGCTTGAGTGGAGAGACTTGCTGGATTTTTGAAGATCCAGAAATCCAGACTTTGTATAAAAAAATTCTTCATGAAGCCATTCAAGTTGCTAAGGCAGATGGAGCGATAATCGAATCCGATTTTCAAAAAGAAATGCTGGACAAGCTCGCTACTTACCCGCCTCACAAAGGTAGCTCCATGCTCACCGATCGACTTAATGGAAAACCCATCGAACTTGCCGCAAAAAATAAAATCATCTCTGAAGCTGGCAAACATTATAATATCGACACACCACTCAATGACCTGGTTTGCATCTTATTGAAAAACACCAATAAGCGATGAAACTCTTTCTTATTACTTCCTTCTATATTCTAATAATTTCTTGTAATAATACACCTCCTCAAAATCCTACAAAAATAATTAGTCCTCCTAATTCAAACAGCCTACAAAACGAAATCGGCGACAGCTCAAAAATCTATACCGTCGTAGATGAAATGCCTAGGTTTCCAGGATGTGAAGATAAAGAACATAAAAAATCTTGTTCTGATAAAAAAATGCAGCAATATCTTTACAAACATCTAAAGCTAAATCCTGCCAGTAAAGATGAATTTCTGGAATATAAAATTGTATTGAGTTTTGTCATTGAAAAAGACGGAACAACAAGTAATATCACTTTCTTAAGAGGAAAAAGAACTGCTGAGTTTTCAAACCTATTGGAAGTCATCCAAGGAATGCCCAAATGGATTCCCGGTAAACTAAACGGCCAAATACAAAGAGTAAAATTCCACCTTCCTATTGGTTTACATTATGAGTAATTTTAGCGAATTTTCGCTATTTCATCTAAAACATTTCCCTTTTCATCTATAAAATAGCACTCTTATCCTCAATTTCTACAGTTTTGACAACGAAATTGAGGTAGACAGGAAGTGAATAAAAAAGGCTAAAATAATTAAAAAAGCCTTATTCGTCTGTTACCAAAATATCAGTACACTAATTTTTTAAAATAATTTTCCTCATCAAAATTTAAAATTATGAGTGCTTACATTTATGAAAATCGGAACACAAAATCTTTTTACAGCATGGCTTGGATGGCTTTTGGAATTTCCTTTTTAGGAATGGGAATAGGCTTAGCTTATCTCGAAGCAACAATCGCCATGAAAGGATTTTTAGCGATGTCTTATTTATTTAGTGTCACCTCTTGTTTTACAGTATCGAAAGTAGTCCGTGACCGACATGAGTCAGAAAAATTTATTAACAAAATCGAAAGTGCGAAAACAGAAAAATTCCTTAACGAAAATGGGAATGTGCTTTCTGGTATTTAGGATACAATATAAGCGAATGAATGGATGAGAAAAGGAGTGAATAATGACACCATTTCTTTTGGAAATAATTCAAAATAATGGTTTCCCTATTTCATAATCTCTCATCTATTCATTCTTATTTTCACTAAATCATTTACAATTTTTCATAACATTATCGTACCTTGGAAATAAACATTTCCATTATGAAAAAAGGTATATTTTATTTTTCACTTGCTGTTTTATTTTTTATAAGTTGTACCGATTCTCAAAAGAAGATTCATGAAAAAGAATTGGTCTATGATCCTCCTCGTCCCACGGCTCTTGACTTTGTTGCCAATCCTGTCGAAGTTCCAGAACAAGAAATAAAAACTTTAGCTATTGGAAGTAAAGCTCCTGATTTCAAATTACCCGGAATGGACAAATATTACCACAGCCTTTCGGAGTATGACGAAGCTAAAGTTTTGGTAGTTATTTTCACTTGTAACCACTGCCCTACTGCTCAAGCATATGAGGAACGCATCAAAGCGATTACTAGCACTTATCGTTCAAAAGGAGTCCAAGTTGTTGCCATTTCACCAAACAGTCCACTAGGCCTTTTGTATGAAGAACTGGGTTATTCTGACCTAGGTGATTCTTTTGAAGACATGAAGATTCGCCATAAAGAGGCAAGTTTTAATTTTCCTTATTTATATGACGGCGATGATCAGAAAGTAACATTAGCCTATGGTCCAGTAGCAACACCTCACGCCTTTGTTTTTGATGAAAAAAGAATTTTAAAATATGTCGGAAGAATAGACAAGGTAGAAAAACCAGGAACCACGAATGGTGAAGATTTAAGAAATGCCATTGATCATGTTTTAGCAGGGAAAGAATTAGCCGAAGCCACAACAAAAACTTTTGGATGCTCTACAAAATGGGGATGGAAAACAAAGATGAAAACTAAGGCCGATAAAGAATGGGCTGAAAAAGAGGTAAATCTGGAAGAGTCCTCTTTAAAACAATTAAGTGAATTAATGAAAAACGATGGAGAGAAACTAAGACTAGTCAATGTCTGGGCAACCTGGTGTGGCCCTTGCAGAATTGAATATCCAGAATTTGTCGTCATTCAAAGAATGTTTGGTGCCAGAGATTTCGAATTTATTTCAGTCTCCGCAGATAAGCTTTCGAAAAAAGACGATGCTTTAAAATTCCTTAACTCAGTTAACTCCGCAGTTCCAAATTATATAGCAACCAATGATGATAAATATGCTTTGATCGAAGCCATCGCTCCAGAATGGAATGGTGCGCTACCCTACACCGCTCTGATCGAACCTGGAGGGAAAGTCGTTTGGCAATATCAGGGAGAAGTTGATTTTCAAAAACTAAAAACAACGATTGTGAATCATCCTATGATTGGACGTTTCTTTTGAAATTGACATTTAAAAAATAAGCTTGTTTCTTTTACGTTTTAAAAGGGTATTCG
>CAKZTD010000388.1 GCA_937921595.1 uncultured Saprospiraceae bacterium | reverse complement strand
TATGCGGCAACCGAAGTACCAAAAATAATTATAAATAATGCATTTACAGATTGAAACCAACTTGCAGGAACTGATGCTCCGAAAAGACTTAAGTTAATTTTCTCATTTGCATAAATGTTTAGTAATCCTCCTGCTTGTTCGAATGCACCCCAGAAAACGATAATAATTAAAAAAGAAATCAAAAGTACAATCATTCGATCCTTCTCAATACTCGAAAGAGGTTTTTTCATTAAGGCTTGATTTTCAGCCGTAGATGTACCTAGAAAATCTCCTACACCAACGAGGTATTTCTGTCCCCAAATGTATACGATCTGTCCAACGACCATTCCGATTCCAGCTAAACCAAAACCATAATGCCAGCCAATCTTTTCACCAACATAACCAACAATCAGAGCTGATAAAAATGCTCCAATATTAATCCCAATGTAAAAAATGGTAAATCCTTTATCTCTACGGTCGTCACCTTTTTTATACAATCCACCAACCATCGTAGAAATATTAGGCTTCAAACAACCTACTCCTAGAATAATCAATCCTAAACCAGTATAAAAAGCCCAAATAGCTTCGACAGCCAATATCCCGTGCCCCATACAAAGCAGGAGTCCACCTAACATCACCGTCTTTTTCTGCCCTAACAGTTTATCCGCGAGAATACCTCCGGGTATAGACATTACGTAAACTAGCATGGTATACCAACCATATAATTCTAATGCTTCTCCTTTCGTCCAACCTAATCCGCCATCTTCGATGGAAGAATAAATATAAAGAACCAGGATAGCCCGCATTCCATAATAACTAAATCGTTCCCACAATTCTGTAAAGAACAACACGTATAATCCAACAGGATGTCCCCATAACTGTGGTTGATTGTCTAATGCCTTTGTATTCATATTTTCGTTTTATTGAGTTTTAACACCTCCCAAAATAGTTTATTTGATCTAAAAACTTATTAAAAGAGGCCTCTTAATTTTAGCAATAAGGATGGAAAAGTTTGGAAAAGCAAAACGAAATTCCGTATTTCAGCTATATCCACGATTTTTCCTTGTTTTAGGCGTTATTTTAGCTAAAAAACAAAATTAGCATAGCCGAAATGGCGCTAAAATCTGGATGGAAAAGTTAAGAAAAGCGCTTTTCCCGGGATTTTTTATTGGACTACGAAGCTTGCTGGCTATTTTTACGTCTAACTTATATAATAATTATTTAATACTAAATTGATGGTTTACTCAACAGCTTCATGAAAAAAAACACCTTATCACCGGATCTGGATTTGTTGTGCAAGACTTTGTGCCGGAAGGTATTGAATGAAGGTGACTATCAAAACCTGAGCAATCAGGATCTCAATCAGGTTAGTTCCTTTTTAATACAATTCAATAATGAGTTGTCCTCATCCCGTGAGAGTCTCCATAAAAGTTTACAGAACTGGTTTTTGGGAAAGAACACCCCTTCGGCTTCCAAGGTCGAGGAAATTGCTAAGAGTCTGGGGTATTTAGGATTTCAGGATTTTATCCAAAAGAACAAGCTAAAAATTCAAACGACTCGTATTCGTCAATCTGCTTCCTTGAGTCCATTTCATAAGACATTGATGTTTTGTGGAATTGCCTTTTTGATTGCTTTATTTTTTCCATTGATTTCTGGAATCACTATTGAAAAATCTGTCTCGGTTCAAATCGAAGGGAGTGAATTATTGATTTCCATCATACAAGCAGTAGTGGTGATTAGCTTTTATATGATTACTCGGTTTACAGATTTTGGAGGAAGAGATAAGATTAAAAACCCTTCTGTAAATCGGCCTGTGGAAGTCCAACATTCTATGCAGCAATTTTTCAAAGGTTGGAAATACTTATGGCTGAGCTTCTCTTTACTGTATGTTTGGTTTTGCATTTTATATGGCAGTGGTTTATACACCAATCCATATGCTCAATCTGCTTCTGATATTGTGACCATCTTTAGTTCTTTGTGTTTTGCTTATTTATTTTCAGTCATGGATGTTGAAAGTATTCCTAGACCAAAATCGAAAAAATCAATAGATACTTTTTACACTTATCTTTCTGTGTTTACCATTGGTCTTAGCATCAGTTCGATCTTGTCTATTCTGGATCGCTATTATAATTTAGGTGCCTTGGATGGAATGGGAACTTATATTCTTGGCTACACCAATGTCATCGTGATGCTCTACTTCTTTGGGAGATTGGAAAGTCATTATTTGAATGTCAATCGTTTTGTCTTGTTGCCTTTGTACACTTATGCGATTATTCAAATTGCTTATGTTTTATTTTTTGCTACAGATAAAGGTGGGCAATCTTTCGAGGCTTCTATTATTGGAATGGCTTTACTTTTAAAAGCTTTCCTTTATTTCTTGATTCGAGAATGGATTAAAGAAGGAAAAATTGAGACTTATTTTTTTAGGCAGCATGAGAGGGAGGGATAGATTCGACGAAGTCGAATAGTGAAAAATTTAGAACTTAGGTATTTTTATTTTGAAGGAAACTGACTCCGGATTGGAGGTTATAGAAATCTGCGTTTGGAAAATATCTAGTTAGTTTTTGAATTGCGATTTGACTTCTGATTCCTTTTTTACAATAAAATACGATTGGTTTATTTATTTCTAGTTTATCTTTTTCTTTTAGAATTTCTGAAAGCGGAATGAGGATGCCGCCTATATTAAACGCCTCATGCTCGGATGCTTCTCGAACATCAACGAGTTGGAAGAGTGTAGCTTCTGATTGCCAAGACTGGACTTGTTGGTATGAAATGTTTTTGATCAATGTGCTGGTTTTAAGTTAGCAACTTAACAGATAAACAAGTTAGTAATCCCTGTAATCATTTTTAACTTATTTGTTAGTTGACTTTTTCTTTATTGCTTTAAGACATCTATACCCTCTCCTCCTCTTGGCTCATATTGCAATTTCCATCCGGCACCTTCCACCATAAATTGAATCAGGTCAAACATATCGTTGCTTTGTTTTTCAGCTGCCAGAAAGATATCACTTTTTGCTACTTGTTCTTTAATAATATCTTTGGCGTTTTTGTTCATTTTATTGTAATCCTCTTTTGTAAAAGCATTGAAAGTTCCTTCAGTTATATCATAATAATCAAGATCATGATCGATAGAAATAATTTCTGGATCAGGAAGATTACTGATGATCAAAGTTTTCTCAAGCGGCAAGGCTTCGATCTTCATTTTCGTCAAATCATATCCAACTGAAGCTTTTCCTTTTACTCTGATCAAAGCTCTTTTTTGAAACAGACTGATATCGTATTTCCAATAATCTTCGTAGGAATAAACTTCAGAAAAATAACCTTCTACGGTTACTAGTTTTGCTACCGTTTTTATTTTTTCGATCAGCACTTGAGATTTTTCCTCTGACGTTACATCATCAAAAGTATAGTACTTTCGCGTTCCGTAAAAAACGCCAGCGATCAAAACCAGGATTCCTAATGTTGCTAATAATTTTCGACCCATGTTTTTTATTTTTTGCTTTTGCAAGTTTGAAAACTTGCTTTATTATTATGTTTCAAGTTAAATTCGATAACATCGAATATTAAACTTAAAACAGTATTTTGCTTTTAAAATAAACAGATATTCTCAGCTATCATTTCCATTTAGACAAAAGAAACTATTTTTTAGACTTAAAATCTATTTAAACTTTATCCTTTTTTCCAAAACCCAAAGATTTCAAAATATTCACATTCCCTATAAACACTGTTCCAATCAATGCCGGAATAATAATATTAATCATCCACAAAACGAAAGTTGCTGCTAATATGTTGATTTCATTATCGCTAAAATTTTTCCAAACATAAATAGCCAATTCTCCTCTGGCAACCAAGCCCATCAATGGTGGCAATGGAATACTTGTTTGAAATAAATAGATTGTCGCGATTCCTGTCAAGCCTTCCATTAATCCAATCGGAATTCCAAAATATCTCAGGATCAAATAATATTGAAGGCTATAAACTAAGTAACGTAAAGCTGAAAAAAGTAAGGCACGGTTCAGTATTTTATTATCGTAATCTCGTAATACGTTGACGTTTTTAACAATCTTTTTCAGCTTATGTGCATAAGGAATTTTCTTTGCCAGTGGTATAATCAGATTTATATTATAAAAACAAAAAAGCATCATCAAAACCAAAGCTACACTCAAAAAAATCACGCCTTGCATAACGATCCGATCCAATGCTAAATAAGAAGACATAAAAATACCGAATCCTAAAATTCCAAAACTCAAAATCGCTAACAATTGACTGTAACTTCCGACTAAAGTAGCGACCACTGTTTTCCAATTATTTTCAGGCTTTACAAAAAGTATTCTCCCACCATACTCTCCTACTCTATTCGGTGTAAAGATGCTAAAAGTGACTCCTGCAAAAACAGCTGCTAAAGATTTTCTAAATGATAAGGTTTCAAATTGCTGGATTAGAATTCTCCATTTCATCGTTTCAAAAATCCAGTTTACTGGCATTAACAACACCACCACAATCAGCCATCCGATTGGTTGAGATTTTAAATTCTCTACAAACAGATTCCAAATTTGATCCGCATTTTCTTTCGCAAAAATCTCCCTGTACAAAATCCAAATCAGCAAACTACTGATAAGGATTTTGATCCCAATATTTAAAATTTGATTATTTTGAAACTTTAGCAAAGGCTTTTTTATTTTGAAAAAATCCTATTAATGACGGATCAAAGCCCGCCTGCCCTGCGATCGGGTTTCGTCTAATGATTTGTTTACTTTTTAACCCTTCCTGGATTATTTTTTAAAAACCCATCCCAACCACTGTATTTTTTACTTCCTTTCAAGGGACCTGATGTTTGAAAATGATGACAGACTGCAGCTCCAAGAG
>CAKZTD010000387.1 GCA_937921595.1 uncultured Saprospiraceae bacterium | reverse complement strand
AATTTAAATTCATCGAGCATGACTTGTCCGTATAATTGAAATCGGTTAAAAAGGTTCCACTTTAAATTAAGGCCTAGTAAGGCATTATCCGGGCTACCTATGTATTGTTCGACGGTTCGGTATAAAATAACTGGATTGAGATATTGTAATTCGAACTGGTTGTTGCGACTAAAAACAATGGCTTCATAAAGGCCAATAGAAAGATTTTTTGAAAGCCTGAAATCAAGATAATGAGCAGCTATATATTTTTTTGGGAGGATGTTATTTCCTGGAACTCTTGTTCCTGGGAGAGCTGCTAATTCTGCGAAAATATTTTGATAGTGAATTCTCCAAATATTGGTATTGAATTTCAAATAAAAATAATTGCTTCCAAAGTCAGATAGTAGTAACGAACGATATCCATTTCCAATAAAGTTTCGACCATGCCCGAATTGCATGCCTACGTGCCGAGTGAAGTTAAAACCAACATAACCTTGAGCATTGAGGTAGTCGTATCCATCCGTGATGTCGAAGATGGAGCTTTTGTATGTTTTAAAAAGATTGGATCCAGGTATTGCCCCGTCTCGGTCTATCCGATCGTTTACATAATCCGCAAACCGACTTTGGTTTTCTAAAATATTCGAGTAGAAATAAATCCGGTCATCAATCGATCCTCTTACTTCTACTCCCCTAGTGTTTTGAAAAATTAACTCGTCGTCATTATTAGCTTTAGCCAATTTGAAGTTGATGATTGGATTGATTTTGATATGAAAATAATCTCTGTTTAGCTCGAAAAAATTGGCAGGCGTTTTATAGAAGTATTTTAAAATAGGTTTCTCTCTTGTGATGTAATAATCACTTGCAATACTAGCTTGTGGCTGATTACTCTCCATTTTGTAAAAAGTCTGAGTGCTGTCTACGAAGATTTTTTTGTAGGCAGGTTCATTAGGGCCAGTTAAGGTGGTGGCGAACTTAGATTGACCAAGGCATTCGTTGTTGTCTTTGAAAATGTAGGAGAAGTCGTTTTTGTCAAGCTTCGACCAAGTTTCTATACTCGTGTCTAGTTGGATGGCATAACTCGTGACATCTCCTCTTAAATAAGGTTTTAGAGTAGAGTGGAACGGTGTTTCGATGCCTGATAGTATTTCCAGTCGATCAATAATGTGGTAAGAATTGTTACCGAGAGGTATGGCGCTTCCTTGGCTTAGGCTGATGGTTGTGCAAAGAATAGAAAGCAGTAGGGTGAAAAATCCTTTATGCATATTGGTGGTCTGTGTAAGTGTTGTTTGTCTTTGAGACGCAAAGAAATAAAATAAAGGTCGCATTCTTAATGGAAAAATAAAATCTTTTGTTGATCCTAAAACTAACTAAGGGATGTTACAATGGTTGTAACATCCCTTAGAGCCGATCCTTCCTTGTGAACCGAATATAAGTTATTTAAATCAATTCGCTGAAGAGCAAATTAATCTACTGTATCAAATTTTTGTTTTTTGTAGACTGCTTTAAGAATCTCAGCTCTTCTTCTTACTGAAGGTTTGATGAATTCTTTTCTTCTACGGATCTCATTGATCACACCTACTTTACGGTGTTTGTTTTTGTAACGTTTTAACGCACGGTCAATTGATTCGTCGTCTCTGATTTCAATAATTAGCATCTAGAAATAATGTAATTGATTATAAAATAAATTTGTCTTGCTTTCTTCTGTCGTGGCGGTTTAAATGCCATGATTTCTTAAAGGACTGCAAAGATAAGGGAATTTATGTAAAAAGTACATATATGGCGAAGATTTTTTAGTGTTCGATTATTTACTCAGACGAAGTTTTCTTTTAAAGAAAAAATTAGAAATAGTAAATAAATTGACCCTACAAACCTGGAAGAGGACATGAAAAAGGGTGGATTATAAAACCCACCCTTCTGATAACAGTTATTGAGAATTTTGAGAACACACTATTTTTAGAACTTTGGACAACCAAAGTCATTTTTATTTCCATTTTTGCCTAAACCATTTTTAGGATAAAAAGTATAAGAAAGCGTAAGACCAGCCATGGTATACCAGTCATCTTTACCAGGATTTCCTCTTATAGCTCCAGTTTCCACAACGACTGGTTCATCGCTTGGCCGCTCTCCCAGTTCTCCAGTTCGACTCCCTAATGCGGCAGCCAACTCTCCATTGCCTTGAAGCAAATCACTATAAGCCACATATGTTCCGCTTACATCATCGAGATAGTCAGTAAAAGTTTTTCTAAACCCGATTTCAGCTCCAAGATTCAATCGCTCATTAAGCGCAAACTTCATCCCGACGCCCATCGGTATAGCAATTTGGGTCAATTTATATGGTTCCTCAAAGCCTTCCATCCCCTGCCCTTCTGTCCCTAGAGGCTGTAATTCTACCAACTGGCCGTTATAATTTGTTTCTGGATTGAAATGAAAAACTGCAATCCCTCCAAAAAGATATGGACTAAATCTTCTTTGCAGTTCTCCTGGCTGATAGCCAAATAAGTTTAGCTCTCCAGTTATTCCAAATTCAATAATATTAGATTGAAAACTTAAATTTCGTTGTCGACGCCCTTCATTTTCTGAATCTGAGTCTGCTGCTGATATTTTACCATAAGAGAAATTTGCTTTAGCAGACAAAAATTTATTCGCATTATACCTGAAAAACAGCCCTAAAGATGGATGAATCTTCCCTGCGGTTATTCCTTCACTTTTAGAAATATCTCCTTGATAAGAAGATCCACCAAACATAAGCCCGGCTTCATAACTTTGAGCAAACAAACCAAAGGGCAATAAAGCAACAATAATGATGATTACTAATCTCATGTGCATTAGATTTTGAAAACACCTTCCATCATCTATTAGATAGACTTGCGTTTTGTGAGTTGATAAAATTTAGATTTTTTAAGTAAGAAACAGGTAAAGGTTTACAGCATAGGTCGCTTTAAAACATGGAGTGAATTTTAATCAAAATGATTAAGCTTTATTTTTGATTGGTTGGTTTAAAAACGGCGAGGTATTTTAAAAAATTGCATGTATTTAAAAAAAATGCGGTAACCGCAAAACTTTAACGTTTGCTGATACCGCGTTTTTTACTAGAACTTTATCAAAAAAACCAGGAGCAAGATTATCTTGACTGCTCAACCACTTTAAATAGTTAAGTAGACTCATGGGTTGTTGATAAAAATAATTTTTCCGTATTTACTGAAATACTGAAACCTGTGTTTACTTAAGTTCTTTTTCAATTAATCTCAGCACATAATCTCTCATGCTAATTCCTCTTTCGATTGATTTGATTTTAAGCCTCTTATGCATATCCTCTGGCGTATCTATAGTCATTCTAACCAATTTAACCTTCTCCTCTACTATTTTTACTTTTGGTTTCGGAGCTACTGCTTTAACTACTTTTGCCTTTGGAGGAGCCACAACCACTTCTTCAACTATAGGATGAATCTCTTCAACCTTCTCTTTCACGATCTCGATATCTTTCGCTGTTTTCTTGAGTGGAATCTTTTCAGCAAGCTTTGTTTCCTTGTTCTTACTTAATGTCGAGCTTATATTAAATTTCTTTTTAGCCATAATTATAGATTTTTAAGAACGGTTAATACTTCATTTGCCAAGCTGGTGGCTTCTTCTTTCGCTTTCATATCCTTGTATTCATAGGCTCCTAAGCCCAGAACACTTGCTTCTCCATATGCAATACGTGTCCTCATCGTCGTTTCCATCATATCGATATCAAGCTCTTTTAAAGCATCTTTGATCTCATTATTCAGATTTGCACGAGGATTAAATTCATTGACCACAAAAAAAGCCTGCATGTCATCCTTTAGCGTTTTAGCTTGTTCATAAGTCCCAAGAAATTTCTCGGTTGCCCAAATATCAAAGCCACTAGGCCGTATTGGAATCAATACAATATCGCCTAAGACAAGGATGGTACTTACTAATTTGCTAATGGAAGGTGTTCCGTCAATGACTATTATATCATAGTCATTGTGGATTTTTTTGATATTTTTCCTAAGCGCTTCGCTATCTGTAAGGCCTAGAACGGTAATTTCAGGAAGAGATTCATCTCGTAAACCAGACCAATGAACGGAACTAGCATTTGTATCTGTATCAACGATTGCTGTTTTATAGCCCATATGGGCAAAGCAAACTGCCAAATTTTGCGAAATCGTGGATTTTCCAACTCCCCCTTTTAAACTTGTAACTGAAATAATCATAGTGTTTGATTTACTGATTTCAGTAAATACTGAAATACTGTGTACGTAAAATAGTGTCTTATAAATGCAAATATAATGAAATACTGAAATAAGACAATACTTGTTTCATCAAACACTTATTTACTGAAACACAGAAACACGGCTTATCGTAAATACGCCTACAAGATAAACATGATTCAATAGAACGCCCATCTGTGTTTTCGTAAATACGGATATACTGAAATACTGAAGCCGACTCTTAATCTAGAGTCTTTACGCTTTTACTGATTTCAGTAAACACGATAACAAGGAAAACACACGGACAAAAATCAAACTGTAATATTTCCGTAAATACTGAAATGCGCATTTAATGATTTACAGAAACACGGAAGAACGGAAGATAGCGGACAAGGTTCATTAAGAATCTCTACGCTTTTACTGAAACAATGAAATACGCTAACACGGAAAATCGTAATTCTGTAAATACGTATTATTACCTCTCCTTCACTTTTACAAAAAATGAAGTGAACCTCTTCGCCTTTAAACAGATGCGTTATCCAATGACAACTATTTTTTATGCGCCCCGATAGTCATCAATTAGAGCATTTTAAAATTATCTCTTAGGCAATTGAGAAGCCAAGGGAAGTCATTAAACTCAACAAACCTTGCCTAGAAGCTCTTAAAAGCTGATTACTTAATTCGTATTTCAGTATTTACTGAAATACGGAAGCCAATATTTAGTTTACGCTTTACATTAAATCTAATTTTAAAGCGTTTTAAGCACTTTCAAAGAGAATGGCTGGTGTTATAAGAATCCGGAAAGAAAACCGCTGAGAACGAAAAAGAATATGCTTATAATGGATTATTATTAAACGTAATAAGAGAAGACTTAAAACAAATTTTATTTATAAAATCACCTATTCCTTTTAAGTATTTATAATCTTAATTTAAGTTTTATTCTTTTAAGGGAAAGAAAAGTCTTTAGTATCAAGGACTTAGGCGATTTATTAAGTAGAACTGCATCAAAAAAACGTATAGCTGCATCAGTAAAACGTAGGTTTACATATTTAAAAGAGTAGGGCAACATCTCAAAAGCGTAAGAATACATCAAAAAGAGTAGTGTTGCATCAAATCCCGTAGGATTACATCAAAAACCGTAGAATCGCATCAATATATCAAGTATTACTTCAACTAGAAGATCAAAAATTACTTGAAAACCGTAGGGTTACATCAAAAAGAGTAGGGTTACATCGAGATAAACACGTTTTTAGCTCTTTAAGCGTAGAGCTGCATCAAAAAATAAGCGATTTTTGGTTGCTTTGTTTCGAAATAGAGAATTACTATCTCGTGAAACGGCGCAAAACCGTAGAGTTACATCAAAAAGAGTAGGGCTACATCAGGGTTTGCGTTAAGATTTCTTGCTTTTGCTTTTGAATAGCGTAGTAATACATCATTTTTGAAATAAAATGTGGAAACAATGTGCATAAAAGCGTAAGGTCTATCAGGTATTGATTACGCTTTTGTGATATATTTGAACTATTATTCATACAAAACACAAAGTTTTTACGCTATGGCGATTATTAAGTCGAATAAACTGATTGAAACCAGCTATAAGCTGAATAGTAGGGAGCAATTCTTTGTATTATACCTAATTTCGAAAATATCTCAACACGATAAAGGATTTCGGGAATATACCATGCATTATTCTGAAATTGAAAGCATCATCAATTTTGATGGAAAGCGTAGGATTGCAAATAAATCCGAAGTATTTGGTTTGATGGATAAGCTCAATAGCGAAACGATTAAGTACGAAAAAGGTAATATCGTTGGTAAGAGTGTTTGGCTTCAACATATGGAACACAACACTGATACCGATGAATTCACCTTTAGCCTTTCTGAAAAACTTAGAGATTATTTACTTCAACTCAAAGAACATTTTACAAGATACAATGTAAGCAATATTGTTTATCTAAATGCAAGTGCTGTTCGATTATATGAAGTATTAAAGCGTTACCAATTCAAAGGAGAATGCGAAATCACTATTGCAAAAATCAAGTTTTACCTTGGAATTGAAAACCGTTACAGTAAGTTTTATGAATTTAAAAGATGGGTTTTAGTTCCTTCTCAAAGAGAGATTGAAAAATATACAGACATAAAATTTGACTTTAAACCTGCTAAAAAAGAAGGTAAAAAGATCATAAGTTTAAAGTTTATTATCCAGGAAAATGAACCAGAATTCAAACCGGAGACTTTACAATTACTGACAAAAATAGACCCCAAAGCAGGGGAGGCCTACAATAATAGTTATAAAAATAAGTCTTCTTTCTCACTTCAAAA
Source organism: uncultured Saprospiraceae bacterium (assembly GCA_937921595.1). GTDB lineage: Bacteria > Bacteroidota > Bacteroidia > Chitinophagales > Saprospiraceae > JAHDHW01. Next base: position 15,073 of record CAKZTD010000387.1, on the reverse strand, counting down.
CGAGAATGGATTAAGTAATAGTCTTTCTACCGCCTTAGAATTTTTAGTTGGAAAGGGAATCAATAAAGCCTTTATAAAAGAAAATATCTTCCCACATCCAAAGATCAATTACGAGCCACTTCGAGGCTATGAAGATATTTATTTCAAAATCCTTTGGAAGTTCTTTTCCGATAAAACGAATTCTGAAAAGCCAGCGGGTGCCTTTGTAACTTGGTGGAAAAAAGGAACTTTAACTGAAGATAACCTCCATGCCCGGATGATGGAATACGTAATCAAGCGTAAAAAAAACATTACGGAACAAGAAAGGAGTTTGAGAGAAGGCGGTAAAAAAGAACAAGAATCGAACTATGATCTTACCATTTCTGAAATAGATCTCAAGAATTCATTTGGTTTAGGTAGTTTTAGTATTGAGAAGTTTAAGAAAGAGTACCCCGATACTTACCAAAGAATCTTAAAACAAATAAATAATAACTACGAAAGCACGTTTAAATCTTTGAATCAGAAGTTTGACCCTAATAAGTATCGAAAAGCTATTGAGGATAAGGTGTATCACGATTGTTTAGAATGGTATACTGCTAACAAATCTTCCAAATAATGACCGTTTACTTTAAGGAAATCAGTGGAAACACAATTAGCAGCAGTAATTTTGAGGTTTTCCGTTGAAAAGACTGATTGTCAACAAGCATATTTTGACATAAAACATTACAAATGTTTATTCATGCAACAATTCAAATTACACCTACAACTAGTAACTTTGTGGTGAAATACCCAGTATTAAAATGTCTCTAAGAAGCCATTGATTTCGTTATTCCATGAATTATTCACTAAAGGGCAATCAAACGGATCAATTTTTGATAAATTTGATGTGGTTCTACGTTTTATAAACAACCATTTACAGCCTAGTAAAAACATAACCCCACTCTATCTGTATTAGATAGAGATTATATTTATATAATTTGAATTCCCATGCTTAGAATAGCAATACTCACATTAGCTTTTACTTTTTTCCTCAGTAGCGTCCATGCTCAGATGTGGAATGGTGTAGATACCCTTTATGGTAACGAATGGATAAACTACAACCAATCCTATTTTAAGATTAAAGTTGCAGAAGACGGAATGCACCGCCTTTCAAAATCTGCTCTTGAATCTGCAGGCGTACCCATCAATAGTATTAATGCCTCACAATTCCAGTTATTCCATATGGGTGAAGAAGTTGCGATTCATACAACAACAGAATCGAACTTTAACTCAGGAGATTATTTGGAATTTTATGGAACCCAAAATAGGGGAGAGCTTGACCGCTACGTTTATTCAGATCCGGATAATGAAATGCTCAATCCCGAGCACAGTTTAGTAAATGATACATCGACCTACTTTTTGACTTGGGTCCCTTCAGGGATTTCGGTTAATCGGTATAATAATATATCCAATGATTTAAATAATCTTCCAGGAGCGGAGTCCTTTTATATGGAGCGTGTTCTTGCCAATTATTTTGAAGCTTCTATAAAAGAAGTCGACGGAAATGATGTAGCAGCATCAAATTTTGATGGAGGAGAAGGATTAGGGAAAACATTAGCAACTTCTCATAGCATCGTCTTAAACACATCAGCTGTCAATGCCGGTGGAGGAGATGCAACGATACGAGTAAGATTAGCGACTAATTCTGGAAGTCATAATATCTCTCTTTCATTAAATGGAAATGTAGGTGCGACCGATACACCAAATGGTTTTACTTTACAAGAATACAGCTTTGACGTAGGAAGTGGATCATTAGAACAAGACAATACCTTATTAGTAGAAAGTACAGCAAATGACTTTGATAGAACATCCGTTTCAAATGCTTGGTTAATTTACCCAAGAAATTTTGACTTCAATGGAGAAACTAAATATACATTCAATATTGCCGGAGGAGGTTCTGCAAAATATTTGGAAATCGAAAACTTCAATACCGAAGGACAAGACCCAGTAATTTATGATGTAACTAATAATATCCGGATTGAGGCAAATGTAGAAGGTGGACTTGTCAAAGTAAAATTACCAGCTTCTTCAACAGAGCGAACTATTGTTTTAAGTAGTCAAGTAACAGGATATAACAATGCTTCTGTGAGACAAGTAAATTTCACCGATTATTCAGCCAGCAACGCGCAGTTTATTATTATTTCCCATTCAAAATTATACAATGATGGAAATGGAAATAATTATGTAAGTGAATATGCAAATTACAGAGCTTCGGAACAAGGAGGTGCTTTCATCACCAAAAATGTAAACGTTGAAGACTTATATGATCAGTTTGGATATGGAGTCGATCGACATTTTATCTCTATCCGAAACTTTGGCCATTACATTAAACGAAACTGGAATGACCCACAATACATTTTTCTTATTGGAAAAGGTCGGATATTTTCTCAAATACGAAGTTCAAGTCAAATAAGTGGAGCTGGGCAAACTTTTGCGATACCAACTTTTGGATCCCCAGGAGCCGACAATTTATTGATGGCAGGGAATGATTCAAATGTACCGATTATTCCGATTGGTCGAATTGCTGTTTCAAGTCCAAGTGATATTAAAACCTATTTGGATAAAGTCCAGATTATGGAGAGTGGGGGAGGAGCGCAGACGATTGAAGAACAGTTGTGGAAGAAGCAATTACTTCATCTAGGTGGAGGTGGTAACAATGAACAGACCTCAATAAAGAATCATTTGATTGGGATGGAGAATATTATAGAGAATAGCCAATTTGGCGGTGAAGTCGAAGGTTTTTATAAAACAAGTTCAGACCCTATTCAGATTGGAGAGTCAGATGGAATCTTTAATCGAATCAATGATGGAGTCTCTGTATTGACTTTCTTTGGTCACTCTGCAGTTGGAACTTTTGATTTTAATATTGATAATCCAGATCGTTATGAAAATTATGGGAAGTATCCTTTATTATTTTCTTTAGGCTGTTATTCTGGAAATATTCATACTTCTACAGAAGGAGTTAGTGAACGATTTATCTTTTTGGAAGACAAAGGAGCTATTGCATTTGCTGCTTCAACAGGACAAGGTTATGTCAGTGCCTTAGCGACAATGGCTAAGGAATATTATCGATTGATGGGGAATGATATGTATGGTGAGAGTATTGGAAATATCATGCGTCAAACGATTATAAATTTTGAAAACAACCAAAGCTTTTCGCTGACCACTTTAAAACAACAATTTACTATCCATGGCGACCCATCGTTCCGATTAAATCCAAGCCCTGGTGCTGACTATGTCGTAGGTGTGAAATCTGTTAGTTTTGAACCAATGAATATAACGGCAATCTTGGATAGTTTTGATATCAAATTTTCTATAACCAATCTAGGTATTGGAGGGGCAGATTCTATTAATATTCGAATACAACAAGTATTACCAGATGGAGATGTTTTGACCATCGTTACAGATCGAATACTAGCACCAAAATTTGAAAATCAATTGTCTTATACGGTTGCATCTTTTAAGAAGGCAGCAGCAGGCCAAAATAAATTATTGATTGAAATAGATACAGATAATGAAGTAGCTGAATTACCAGATCCGGCGGCTGAATTAAATAATGAATTACTAAGTACTAATGGAAGTCAAGGCTTACCATTCTTTATTTTTGATGATAGTGCTCGTCCAGTTTATCCTGAAAAATTTGCTATTGTCAATCAGGCCGATGTGATGCTAAAAGCTTCTACTTCCAATGCTTTTATTTCTGAACGAAAGTACATCATGCAAATTGATACTACCGAAATATTTAATAGCTCGAGCCTGATGAGTACTGAGATCACACAAGGAGGTGGAGTTATTAAATGGACACCAGGTATGGCTATGCAAGATAGCATGGTTTATTATTGGCGAATTAGTCCAGATAGTTTAAGTCCTGAAGCACCTTACGTTTGGGAGAATAGTTCGTTTATCTATCTGCCAAATAGTTCTAAAGGTTGGAATCAGTCGCATTATTTTCAGTATCAGAAAGATGATTTTGAAGGCTTAGAGATCAATGAAAATCGTGATTTTAATTTTGGATTAAATGGCTTTTTTATTACTATAAATAATAAAGAGTATAACCCCGATAATCCACCAGCCTATATTTATAATTTTGGACAATCTGCGGCATCAGTAAGACCATGGAATTTTATTAATTCAGGTGTGGCAGTAGTTGTTGGAGATGCAATAAATGGCGGAGCTTGGCGAAATCCTCATCCTACAGGAGGAAATTATGGGAGTGTGAATAGTGGAACTACCAGAGTTTATTCTTACCCTACTAATACAGTAGAGGAGAGAGAAATATTAATGACATTTCTCGAAGATGTCATTCCCGATGATAGCTGGGTATTTTTATTCACTGTTCAGAAACCTGGATTTGATTTCTTACCAAATGAATGGGCTCAAGATTCTGTTAGTTTAGGAAACGGAAAAAATTTATTCAATATATTAGAAGCTCAAGGAGCCACTAAAGTGAGAATGCTTGAAGAAACAGGAACGGTCCCTTATACTTTTATTTATCAGAAAGGAAGTGAAGTTTTAGCAGAAGATATTAGTCCCTCAATAGAAGAAGAAATTCAGTCAGAGGTATTTATTCCAAGAAATAGAGTAGATGGTTCTATGGGGTCAGTCATCATAGGTCCTGTGGCTTCATGGAATGAATTAAAATGGCAAAATAGTGGAATAGATGATCTTTCTGCAGATACATCCTTTGTACGAGTTTATGGTATAAATAGTACCCAAGATGAGACTTTGTTGATAGATAGACTATATTCTAAAGATACTTTATTAGACTTTATAGATCCTTCTATACATCCTTATTTAAGATTGGAATATAATGCAATAGATAAAGTAAATCGGACGGCAGTTCAATTAGATCATTGGCGAGTATTATACGAAGGCTTACCAGATGCAGCAATCAATGCCAATGAGTTATTCACTTTTAAGGCCGATACGCTTCAACAGGGGGATCAGATGGAATTAGAATTAGCTATTGAAAATATCAGTGATTATAATATGGATAGTTTATTAGTGAAACTTTCTGTAATGGATGCAGCAAATAATGAAATATTGCAAATAAGACGATATGAACCTTTAGCGAAAGATGAGATTATTAATACGAGCTTTACAATAGATACGAAGAACCTGAGTGATATCCAGCAGTTAATAATGGAAGTGAATCCAGATGAAGATCAACCTGAGCTTTATCGCTTTAATAATTTTGCACTTCGACAATTTTATGTTGAAAAAGATAAGAGGAACCCTTTAATGGATGTAACTTTTGATGGCGTTCATATCATGGACGGAGATATTGTTTCTCCAAAACCAGAAGTGTTTATTTCTTTAAAAGATGAAAATGAATATTTATCATTATCTGATACTGGATTATTTAAATTGTTTTTAAAATATCCAGGACAACAGATAGCCGAAAATATTCCTGTCAATAGTGAATGGGTCAATTTTTATCCAGCCTCTGGAGCAGATAATGAAAATAAAGCTTCTATAAGACTGAACCCAATTTTTGAAGCAGATGGAGTTTATGAATTATTAATTCAAGCAGAAGATGTAACGGGTAATCAATCTGGAGATTTGGATTATAAAGTTACTTTTGAAGTCGTTACAAAATCTGCTATTTCAAATGTATTGAACTACCCAAATCCATTTTCTACAGCCACCCAATTTGTATATACCTTAACAGGAGAAGAAATTCCAGAACTTTTTAAAATTCAAATTCTAACGGTCAGCGGTAAAATCGTTAAAGAAATTACTCAAGATGAAATTGGACCATTAAAAGTAGGAACACATAGAACAGACTATCGTTGGGATGGAACTGATGAATATGGAGGGAGATTAGCTAATGGAGTCTATTTGTATAGAGTGGTTGCCAAAAAACAAGGAGGTGAAAGCTATGATTCTTTTGATACCGGTACCAACTCCATGTTTAGCAAAGGCTTTGGAAAGCTAGTTATCATTCGATAAAAGTTTCAGGCGGAATTTTGATAAAAGACCTAAAAGTTCACCTGCTGAATAATCCATAATAAATTCGTAATTTTGCTCATTCAAAAGGACTCTTTTGAATGAGCAAAACAATACCATTTAATATTCCGTATCTCTCCGGGGAAGAGGAGCAATACGTTCAACAAGCAATCCAGAGAAGGAATTTAGCAGGGGATGGCCCGTTTACCAAAAAATGCCAGATATTGCTTGAAGATTTTACGAAATCTCCTAATGTCCTTTTGACTACTTCCTGTACCCATGGCTTAGAATTATCCGCTTTACTTTGCAATATTCAGCCAGGAGATGAAGTAATCATGTCCTCTTTCACATTTGTATCCAGCGCTAATGCCTTTGTACTCAGAGGTGCAAAAATCGTATTCGTAGACATCCGACCAGATACGATGAATATTGATGAGCAAAAGATTGAAGCGGCGATTACAGATAAGACAAAAGCGATTTTGGTGATGCATTATGCCGGAGTGGCTTGTGCAATGAATGAAATCATGGAGATCGCTGATCGCTACCATCTTTTTGTGATAGAAGATGCCGCTCAATGTATTGATGCTTATTATCATGAACAACATTTGGGAACGATTGGACATTTAGGAGCCTTTAGTTTTCATTCTACTAAAAACATACATTGCGGAGAAGGTGGAGCATTGTTGATTAATGATAAAAAACTAATAGAAAGAGCCGAGATTATTCGAGAAAAAGGGACGAATAGAAAATCTTTTTTAAGAGGGGAGGTCGATAAATATTCTTGGGTAGACATTGGATCTAGTTATTTGATGAGTGAACTAAATGCTGCGTTTTTATATGCTCAACTTTTGAAAATTAAAGAGGTAACACAAAAGCGATTAGCAATATGGGAGCAATATTTTAAAGCATTAGATGGTTTGGGCTTTGAAATTAATAAAACAGCATATCAACATAACGGACATCTTTTTTTTATTAAAACAAAAAATAAAGAAGAGCGATCTCGATTGATTAGGTCTTTAAAATCAAAACTAATTAATACCGCTTTTCATTATGTTCCACTTCATTCATCTAAAGCAGGAAAAAGATTAGGACAATTTCATGGACAAGATAAATTTACGACAAAGGAAAGCGAAAGATTATTACGCTTACCTTTATATTATGATCTGGAAGAAGGATCTGTTATCGTTGAATTTATCAACCAGTTTTATCTTTCCATATGCAAGTAAAAGTAATTGATGAAGCAGAATGGTGGGCTTTTGTAAATGATTGTCCTACTGCTACTTTTTTTCATACTCCTGATTGGTATTGGGTTTGGAAAAAGTATTTTGAGTACAATTATGAAGCAAGACTCTTTATTTTTGAAAGTGGGCATAAGGTTTTATTTCCACTTGCATGGCGTTTAAGGATGAAGGGAATTGTTAAAGAATATTTCTCTGGTCCCTTAGGGACATATGGAAGTGTGATTAGTAATGATAAATTAAATTCTCGTGAAGTAAGGATGATAGATGGATATCTAAATAAATTTTCTTTGTTAGAAATAAGAACGAATCCATTAAATGAATTATTAAAACAAACATTTTATAATAGAGAAGATTTTACACAACTAATTGATTTGAAATTAGGATGGGATGAGATCTATAAAAATTGGTCAAAAGGACATTCTTCTGCTGCAAAGAAAGGGATTAGAGATGGGATAAAAATTAAGATTGCGACAGAAGACGAATGGGGGGATTATTATAAAATTTATATAAGCACTTTTGAAAGATGGAAAAATCCACCTGAAACTAAATATAATTTAGATTTATTTAAAACCTTAAGCTTATTAGATAAAAAGAAGTGTAAGCTTTGGCTTGCAATATTGAAAGGAAAAATAATAGCTGGAGCACTTTGTTTTTATTTTCAAAACCATGTAGTGTATTGGCATGGGGCAAGTGAGGAACAATATTTTTCATATAAACCAGTACATGTGCTCCAATTTCATATTATTCGAAATGCAATCGAGAATGATTTTAAATGGTATGATTTTAACCCTAGCGGAGGGCATGAAGGAGTTGAGAAATTTAAAAAAGGATTTGGGGCAAAAAAAAAATCGGCGAATGTTTATCACAAACAATCGTTACTCTATAAAAAGATGTTCGAAATTGGAAAAGTAATGAAAAAATATAAATAATATATATGATACTTGACTTACTTTATTTTTTGAAAGATCAATGGAATTCATATCGGTTTTTGAAAAAACTAAAGAAACGTTATCCTGAAAGTTTCTTTGAAAAAAGTATTGATATAAAAGGACCAATAGAAAATTTATATTTAGGAAGTCAAACGAGAATACAAATGAATTGTCATTTTCATTTAGGAGGTATGGAATGGTGTAAAAACAAAGGGATGCTTAAAATAGGAAAGGATAGCGTAATTTCTCCAGGCACCCTAATTTATGCAGCTGGCCCGGGTGGAGTAGAGATTGGGGAAAATTTTGATTGCGGCCCAGGAGTTAAAATATTTGCCAGTTCCTCTGATATGAATAATAGAGTTCAGCACATTTTTAAAAAAGTGACTATTGGGAATAATGTAATTCTTTATGCTAATGTAGTAATAAGTCCCGGGGTTACCATTGGAGATAATGCAGTAGTTTTGGCAGGAGGAATAGTCAATAGAGATATACCTAAAAATGCTGTGTTTGGAGGAGTTCCTGCTAAGTATATAAAAACGATAAACTAGCTTATGCTCCAATCTTTATTCTTTCGATTAGGTAATGGATTTTATAAATTGAGCAATACAAAAGTTGTTATTCTTGGCAATCAAAAATCAGGGACAACTGCTATCGCAAAATTATTAGCTGAAAATACAAATAGAAGTGTACTTCTGGATTCTCCATTATTATGGGAACCTAATCTTAGCAATATCATCATTGGACGTCTTGATCTAAGACAATTAATTAATAAAAACAAATATTATTTTTCACGCGAAGTTATTAAAGAACCTAATCTAACCTTCTTATATGATCAGCTAAAAGGTGTTTATCCAAAATCGGTAAAGTATGTTTTTATTGTTCGTGATCCTAGAGACAACATTCGAAGTATATTAAACAGAATCAAAGTTTCAGGAAATTTGGATAACATTGATGTAGAGCAAAAACGGTTCACAATTCATGAAAAAATATTATTTGATTCACATGTTTTCAATTATACTTCAGATCACTATATAGAACAATTAGCAGAAAGATGGTTAAAGGCCACCGATGTTTATTTTAAATCAAAAGATAGGTTCATCTTGGTAAGGTATGAGGATTTTAAAAAAGACAAAATTGCTTTTATTAATAAGTTAGCATTAAATCTTGGGATTGAATCTAAGAAAGATATTTCTACAAAAGTTGATATTCAATATCAACCAATTGGAGACCATAGTCTTAGTTGGTCTGATTTTTTTGGAAAGAAGAATTTAGATCGAATCAATAAAATTTGTGAAGAAAGATTACAGAAACTTGGTTATTTGATTGAATGAATAATTTTAAAAAACTAACACTTGAAGGATTAAGTTGGAATGTTAAAAAGCAATTTTTTTCGCAAGGGATTAATCTGATCGTAGGAATTATTTTGATTAGACTTCTTTCTCCGAAAGATTTTGGATTAGTCGCAATGGTTTTAGTTATTGGTGCATTCGCGATGGTTTTGAGAAATCTTGGATTAAATCAAGCTGTAATTCAAAGTAAGGAAAATAATGAAAATATAATTTCTACCGCTTTTTGGTTGCAAGTATGCTCAGGATTCTTGATTTCAATAATTATTTATTTAGCAGCTCCTTATATTGCATCATTTTATAATGAACCGCTAATAAAAACTATCGTAGTCTTTTTTTCAATAGAGTTTCTAATTGGAACTTTCGGCTTGATCCAATTTGCTCGAGTACAAAAAGAACTCAATTATCGACGTCTTTTTTATATCGATATTTTTAGTAATGTGCTATCAGGAGTCACTGCAATAGTTATGGCTATGTATGGTCTAAACTATTGGAGTTTAGTGGCAAAATCATTGATTTTTACTACTACAAATACTGTATTAATATGGATGATATCTGAATGGAGGCCAATTTTTGTATTAGATTTTAAAATTACTAAGAGGCTATTTAATTATAGCCTTCCAGTTTTTGGAAATCAACTATTAAATTATGGAGTTAGAAATATAGATGATCTTTTGATTGGGAAAGTTCTAGGTCAACAAGCTTTAGGATTGTACAATCGGTCTTATTCATTAATGCTTATGCCTTTAAAGAATATTTCAAGAGTTATCGCAGATGTTTTGTTTCCTTCTTTTTCTAAAATACAAGATGATCCGGCAAGAATAAAACAGATTTATCTTAAAGTAATAAATGTAGTTGCACTGATTACCTTTCCTTTAATGATCGGATTGTATGTATTAGTAGAGCCTTTTGTTTTAATTGTACTTGGAGAACAATGGTTAGAGATTATTCCCGTAATTAGAATTCTTTCTATTCTTGGAATGGCTCAATGCATAGGAATGTTTAATGGTGTTGTATTTTTGTCATTAGGGAAAACAAAAGCACTTTTTAAGATCGAAGCCTTTTCAAAGTCTTTTATGATTTTGATGATTATAATTGGAGTGTACTATACCAGAAATATTGCAGGTGTTGCTCTTTTTTATGCGATTGCTTCTGGAGTTGCAGTTTTTCCCGCATGGTATTTTATGGGAAAGTTGATTGGCACATCAATTTTAGAAATCTTTAGTACCTTATTTAGTGTTACAATAATTGCAATTTTAATGGGTTTGTTTTTGGTTGTAATAAATAATTTCTTTTTTACTGATGAGAGTACAATTATTACTTTATTAATTCAGATCCTTCTAGGAGTATTTTTTTATGTTTGCTTATTAGCCATTTTTCGTATCAATGCCTATACAAATTTGAAGGATATTTTATCAAACAAAAATTAAATTTGAAACTCAAAACCTTCCACGTCTTTAATTCTTACCTTCCCCAAACCGAAAACTGGGCGTACAATTTAATATCCAATCTACCCGAATCTCAGATCCATATTGCAGCAAAAAATTATCTGAAGAATAATTTTTATCATCAAGAATTTCATTTTGCGGATAACTATTTTGATGAATTTGATCAACTGAACCGTCGGTTAGGAAAGTTGAGTTTTTCAAATATTTTAAAAAAAATCACCATCAAAGCAATTCCTTTTTTATTTGGAAGTGTAGAACAAGCCTTTATTAATTATGGAAGAAAAAATGAAATACAATTAGTCCATGCACACTTCGCTAATGTTGGTTGGGAATTTAGAAATATCGCAACGAAATTAAATGTTCCTTTTGTGATTTCATTTTATGGTTGGGATTATGAAAAATTACCCTATACTCAACCTATATTTCAGGATCATTTTAAAACCCTTTTTAAAATAGCAGATGCTTTTATTTGTGAAGGCCATCATGGTGCGTCAATACTAGAAAAATATGGATGCCCTAAAGAAAAAATATTTGTTGTTCGATTAGGTGTACAGCCAGTTGGTATTGAGCTTGTTAAAAGAACCAAATCTCAGAATAGTTTAAAGCTCGTTCAGATTGCATCTTTTACAGAAAAAAAAGGACACCAATATGCACTCGAAGCAGTTGCAAAAATAATTAAAGAATGTCCTAATATTGAATTAACGATTATTGGAAATGATAACGAACCGATGCGTCGAGAAAAAGTGGAACAACAAATTACTTCTTTAGGTTTAGAGCAACAGGTTCGTATATTACCTCCAATTGATTATAAAAATCTTTATAAAACATTAGCGGATTATGATGTTTTTATACATCCGAGTTGTTATGCGGAAGATCGTGATTGTGAAGGAGGAGCTCCTGTTGTTTTACTAGATGCTCAAGCAACAGGAATGCCGGTGATTGCTACAACACATTGTGATATTCCTGATGAAGTGATCCATGAGAAGACAGGCTTGTTGAGTGAAGAGAAAAACGTAGAACTACTGTCAGGAAATTTAAAAGCGTTTTACAAAATGAATAACGAAGATTACCAGCGTTATGCAAAAAATGCAAGAAACCATGTAGAGCGAAATTATGATGTCAGTAAAAATGCTATTGAATTGAGACGAATCTATGATGAAATTCTATTTAAGAAATGAAAAAAATCATCAAAAATATTCCATATAAAATACTTTCCAGATTTAAAAATCTAAATCCTGAAAACGCAATCTCTCTTTTTTGTGATCCAAGAGGAGGGAGTACTTGGCTAGCAGAAACTTTAAACAGTATTCCAAGATCCACCATAATTGATGAACCTTTACATCTCAATAATTCCCAAAGGCTAAAAGACTTAAAATTTTCTTGGAGGCAAAATATCCCTGAAAACGAATCTTGGGAAGAGGCAAAGCGATATTTCGAATTAGTTTTGAAAGGCCAATCATTTAATAGAGCTAATTGCTATCGAAATACAGTTTCTGAAGTCGCAAAATCTAAACAACTTATTCTTAAAATTATCAGAGGAAAAGCTTTATTGCCTTGGTACGTAAAGCAGTTCAATTTTAAATATACACCACTTTTTGTGGTACGACATCCTTTTGCAATCGCAGCCTCTCAACTAAGTCATGGTGCATGGAATTATCAGTATCAGAAATTTGAAATTCCAGATGCTCCTTTTAATGATTTTTATAAACAACATGATGATTATTTATATTCATTAGAGACTAAAGAAGAACAACTGACTGCTTTATGGTGTATGGGGAATAACGTAGTTTTACATCATCAAGAGAATGACCATTCTTGGATTACACTTAACTACGAAAATCTTATCCTTGAACCAGAAAAATATTTTGAGCAAATCTTTGAGCGTTGGGGAATGAAAATTCCTCCTGGATTAATGGACCGTGTCTTGAATCCAAGTACAACTACCGTAGGAAAGAAAAAAATTGATCCTAAAAATCTTTTATCAGATTGGAAAGTTAAATTATCGAAAGAGCAAATAAGCCGTTTACAAAAAGTCTTAGATTATTTTGAAGTGGATTACTACGGAACTGAAGTCATGCCTCTAATTCCTGCACAGGAGATTCATTTAAAAAAGGCTAAAACATAGCGAACAGAAAACTTCAAATAATCCATCCATAGAAATTGTCCCTTACTATTTTTTAGTGAACTCCAAAGATGCTTTCTAGCAAGTTTCTTCCTCCCCACATGCAATGCACCGTTCGCATGATCCAAATACTTTTGAGCAACCATAAATGTTTTTTTATTAAAAGGAACAAGATTTAATAGTTGAGTACCTCCTTGATCAAAAAGATCCCGAATAGCATTTACATTATTCTCTGTTCTGGCTTCCGAATTTTCTAATCTAAAGATACTAATTGAGCCCATCTCTGGATATCGCATATAGATTGCGGTATGTACTGGAATTTGGAAAAAAGGAAACTTTAAAAGACATAAGATTAGTAGGTGAGTATCTTGGAAATGATGCCATCGCTGGTCATATTTATAAATCTCAAAAATATTCCGATGATAGCAAAGTGTATGAATTCCTACCATGTTATTGAGGAAGAAAGGAATTGGATGTTTATCTTTTATTGGATCATAAAATGGCGATTTGATTTCTTTAGTGCCGTGTTTGGTAACCATACCCGTTCGGAAAATTCCAACAGGGGAGCCCTCCTTTAAAATTCGCTCCTTGATTACTTCCAAATGCTCCACCAAAAAATAATCATCATCATCCAAAAAACAAATATATTGACCTTTCGCTTTTTGAACACCGATATTTCTGGCAGCGCTCCTTTCTTTATTGTCTTGAAAATTGTACTGAACTTTTGTTGGATCAAAAAATCGAACCACCTCCTTAGTTTCATCTGTCGATCCATCATCCACTACCACTATTTCCCAATCTTCAACAGTCTGATCAAAAACACTTTGAATCGCAACCCGAAGCAGGTCCGCCCGATTATAGGTTGGAATAATAATGGAAAATAAAGGTTGGTTTGCCAATGCTTTTTATCTTTAGCCCAAATCAAATAATAATTTTGAATCGATCTATCGCCATTATCGAACTTTACCAGCACGACGAAGTCCTTCGTCACTATTGCGATATGCTTCGTGACAGTAAGTGCAATATTAAAGTTTTTTGCAGTAAAGTCGTGTATGATTGTATGGTCGATTTTCATGGAGATGATCATTTTGTTTGGGAGGTGCAGAAAGAAGAAGAGTCAATTCTACAATTTTTAAAAAGACAAAATGTCTCATTTGCATCTTTCGATTTGCTTTTTATCACGACTATCCTGAATGAATTTAAAGCATTTTATCAAGTAGTTGAAGCGAATAAAACCTTGGTGCTAATTCACAACGCGCATTCCTTTTTAGATCCTGAAGGGTATTTGATTTATGACCAATCACTTAATGATCGACTTCGAAGATTGAAATTATCTTTTCAAAGAGCTCATTTTTATAAAAAGAAAATAGTGGAAGCTGCTGCTGGTTTGGCTTTTCCGACGGATCGTATTTTGAATTATGTAAAACAACAATTTTCCTTTCCAAAACATTTGTCTTTGATCAGTTTGCCTTTTGTTTATATGAAGGAATTGAAAGAGGGTGTAAATGATCAGATTACAACGATTACCATTCCTGGAACGGTGAGCTCAGAGGTTCGAAATTATGAGCTGGTTTTAAAAGCCTTTTTAGAACTTGAAAATAAATTGGAAGAAAAAATTCGCTTGGTTTTGTTAGGTCGGTCTGATAAAACGGATATCGTTTGTTTTGATTCTTTTTTTAAATTGAATAAGAAAAAAATTGAATTGATCACTTTTGATGAATTTATTCCTCACGAAATTTATGAAAGGTGGCTTTTGAAAACAGACTTTTTGATTCTTCCATTAAATGAATTTGGTAGAAATTATATTTATAGAGAACATCTTGGATATTCAAAAATTTCAGGAAGCATTAATGACATGATTCGTTATGGTATTCCTACTTTGATTCCTGCCTCTTATCCATTAGAAGAAACTTTGGAAGAACTAGTGGAAGTTGTTTTTATGAAATCTGAGCTTGCGGAGAAATTAGAATCGTGGATTCAAAGTAAAACCTTTCTTGAAAAGAAGAAATCGAGAAAAAGA
>CAKZTD010000386.1 GCA_937921595.1 uncultured Saprospiraceae bacterium | reverse complement strand
TACTGGGTAGGAGGTCAAGGCAACTGGACTAATCCAGCAAGATGGTCTACTACTAGCGGTGGTGCTCCTGGATCTGTTATTCCTGATGAAAATACTAATGCTGTCTTTGATGCAAATTCTGGATTATCTACTGGTGATAATGTCAATATACCCGGAGGAAGTCATAATGTTGAGGATTTGATAGTTACTGGGTTTGCAGCTGATTTTAGGTTGAGGTTTATAGGTGGAGTTTCTGATCCCACTGAGATGAATGTATATGGTGACCTAAGGTTATTAACTACTCATAGTGTAGTATACGTAGGTAGCGCCATTCATAAGTGGATTTTTCACGGAAAAGAAACAGGAAGTCAAGAAATCAAATCATCTGGAAGGAATTTACACTATGTAGAATTTCCAAATGATGATGTAGATTATCATTTGAACAGTAATCTATTGGCAACGGATAGAGTTGAATACGTTGGAGGTGATATTACAACTAATGGTTTTAATATTACGACTGCTTTTTTCCATTCAAAAAACAACGGTACTGCCGCTAACTCTCAAAAAAATTTTGATGGAGGAGAAAGTAAGATTATTTGTGATGTATTCGATACTTTGCTAACTTATGGAGCTTTTAATCTTACTGGAACCTGTACCATCGTAACTAAAAAATTTATAGGAGGGCCTAGTCAGCCCAATGACTTGTCATTGTATTCCAAAATAGTGTTGAAAGATTATGAACCAGGATTAATTAGTTTGGATAATAATTTTAAATGTGAGGAATGTCACATTGATACTTTGGTCATAGACAATATTTATCAAACACGATTATATGTTGGTTTTATTATTGAAGATCAATTGGAAGTTATTAATTCAGAAAGCTTAGTGAGTATCAGTGGAATCAATTCTTTTGATCATGAAATAACCATCAACGGAGATGTAATTGTACCGACTAGTACAGGCTGCAATGATAGGACTGTTTTCTATGCAGAGGTAAATGACTTTATTTTAGTGAAAAGAGATTCGGGTACATTATCAATTTCTGATGCGGTCTTGAAAGATTTGAAATCTGAGGGAAGTGCAAATTTCGAAATCAACAACTCCATTTTATTTGGGACATCTTCTGGGTGGACAGCTGTAAATCCGCCTATTTCTTTAACATACGTTTGGAAAGGAAATAGCGGTGTAAATGATTATTGGGACAACCCTGATAATTGGCAGCTATCAGATGGAAGTAATAATGGTTGCATTCCATCAGCAGTAGATAATGTTTTGGTCAATAATAGTGCAGTCAATAGTTTAAGGATTGCCCAAGGGCATAATGCTCAATGCAATGATTTTACATGGATTAGATCTATTTCTGATAGTCTAATTTTAGAAAACTCAGAATTAAGTATTGGTGGCGATGTTTTTTTTCATAACTCCGCGACTGTATCCGCAACTGGTTTTGCAAGTTTAATTTTGGACTCAAGAACTAATAATTTCATAGAAACGAATGGAGTAGATTTGCCGGATTTATATTTAAAAGGATTTGAAGGTAATTGGAAGTTAAAGGATGACGTAAATTGCGATGTTATTTCATTTAGCTCAGGCATATTCAGTACTCAAAATTATAATATTGAAACCAATCTATTTGTAATTATCAGTTCTTCGGAAAAGACGCTTACTTTAGGTTCCTCGCATATTCTTGTCAACGGAAGATTATCCTTGGCTCCTTTTGATAACTTATCTCTAACCATAAATGAAGGAGACAGTTTTATAGAATGTAACGAGATAGATTATAAAGATGTCACTTTACATAATGTTCAACTGAACAATTCTATTCCTATCGAGTTGGGGTTTTCCGAACTTAATCTTAATGAGCTAACATTAAATGGTTCAGCTGACGTTACTAGTTTAAATAATATTACGGTGAGTAAGCTAGTGCTTAATCAAGATAATACGAACTTGTATTTGGATCCAAATATGACATTGGAAGTCTATGAAGAAATTATATCTCTATCGACAAGTAATACACCTCCAGCTATAAAATCTTTGGTAAGCAATGAACAAGTGGATTTAAAGAAAGAAACCGGAAATCTATGTGTTTCTGGTAATATAGCTTTTCAAGATATTAATGCGGATATGACAGGGGCTTTTCATACGCCTAATGGAACTGATGATGGGAATAATTCCAATATCGATTTTAGTAATTCAACAATACTAACTCCTTTGTATTGGATCGGAAATACAGGAATTTGGGATACTAAATCTAATTGGTCCAATGTATCTGGTGGCTGTCCTGTTAATAAAGATCCAAATACGGCTCTGAAATTAATTTTTGACGACAAAAGTTTTATCTCAAGTACTGATGTTGTAGAGTTGACCGCTCTTACTAATTGTAAAACAATGGAGTTTAATAATTTACTTCATCCTGCTAATTTTGATGTTCAAGTAAGACTCAATCCTTTGCAAATATATGTCAATGATGCAGAGGTGAATTTCGCTGGTGCTAAGATGTATGTCCAAAATCAGACTGTCGTCAATGATGGAGGTGTATTGTCTTTAGATATTACAGAAGGTGATGGCC
>CAKZTD010000385.1 GCA_937921595.1 uncultured Saprospiraceae bacterium | reverse complement strand
AAATGGAAACACCTCTTGAGGAGGTAAACAAAATTGCGTTTATTATCGAATCTGAACGAACTTATGCCCGAGTCTATATTTTTCCAATTCATAAATCTTACCTGATCAATCTTAAGCCAATTTTCAATTAAAAAACATTCTTTCTACTCTTCCATGACGCGTTGGGAAGGTAATTCTACGCGTTGGGAATATTTTGCATATTTATTTTGCAAATTTAGTTAGACAAAACTATCATTGTTGTTCTAACAAAGAATATAAAGTTTTCTAATATAAGAACTTGAAAAGTTATCTCTCTAAAGCACCTGAGTAAGGCCAGTTTATCTAAAGCAGATAAACTGGCTTACTTTTTTATATTTTCGAAATCTTTTTTGAAGAATGCAAAATGATGGTATGAAGTAAGATTTGAGCACAAAAAAACTGCCTCTGGAAATCAATCCAAAGGCAGTCTGTTTTATTTTGAAATTTTAAATCTCAAATTATTTTGTTACCATCACTTCAATTCTACGGTTTGCAGCTTGGCCTTCTTTAGTATCGTTACTAGCTTTAGGTTTAGCACTACCATAACCTTTAGTTGTAATTCGATCTCCATTTATACCAGCTTTTACCAATGCTGCTTTCACCGAACCAGCTCGAGCTGCAGAAAGTGTATTATTATTGTCAGCATTTCCAACATTATCTGTATGACCACCGATTTCAATGGTAGCGTTTGGAAAAGCTTTTAATAAAGCCGCAAGATTGTTTACCTCTGACATCGCATCCGCAGGAACATCAGCCTTTCCTGTAGCAAAGTTCATAGTTTTAAAAGTTACTGTCTTTCCAACTTTGTCTCCGTCCCCTGAGAAAATATTTTTTAAACTTTCTCCTGCAGAACCTGCAGCAAAACTTACACCTTCTAATGCCTTGTTTGCAAAATCAGCAGCAGCATTTGCACCGTCTTTAAGCATTTCGCCTGCAGCAGCACCAGCATCACCGATAGCTTCCGTACCATCTTTGACCAAGTCTCCAGCAGCTTTGGTTGCATCACCTGCAAGATCAGCTGCACCAGTTACAACGCTTGAAGTTGTATCACCAACTTTGTCCGTCAGATTATCAACATTGCTACATCCTGTTCTTATTCCAAAGTACCAAGCAGCAAGCAAACCTAATAAACCAATGATTATCCATTTCATTATTCCACCACCTGAACTTTTTACTTCGTCAGCAGCATTACCTACTGTTTTAGAAGCAGCACCAACTGTTTCGCTTATTGAGTTGCCAAGGTTTCCAAATCCCATAAGGTCAGAAATACCTGAAGGCAAAGCATCTTTTACGAATCCAGCTTGAGAGCCTAAAAATTTCATTAAACCTCCAGCATTTAGTTTATTTCCTAAGATGTGTTTTCCCAACATGTTCATCACGATAGGAGCAGCCATACTTAGTAAGCTCGAAGAACTGCTTTTTTTCATTCCGCTTAAAGAAGCAATAGTGTCAACTAAGCCTCCCATTTTGTTACCCAAAAGACTGCTAAGGATTCCTCCTCCGCTTTTGACTAATCCAGAAGTGGAATCTCCACCGCCAAACATAGATCCTAGGTTTGATAGCATATCGCCATTAAAACCTCCTTTGGTAACCATATCCAAAATCCCACTTGCACCGCTTTGGCTAGAGCCTTTAGAAATTAAACTTCCAAGAATAGAAGGAAGAGCAGCACCCATTGCAGAAGAAGTATTTTCTTTACTTTCTCCTAAAAATTTTCCTGCTTGTTCCATTAGCTCGCCACCCATTTGGTCTTGTAGCATTTTAAGTAAATTCATTATTATTGTTTTAAGTTAAAAAAATGTTTTCTTAATTAGTTCACAGAGTTTTATGATATACTACATTTAACAGACTAGCGTTTTTTAAAAATAACGAAGTCCTTAATATAATATATGATTTAGTTCTCTGAACTAATTAGCATAGTATGGTATGGGATTAATGTTTTTTGAAGTAGAATGAAGATTGGACTTAATTGATAATATGCGATTAGGTATAAAGTTTTTGATGATGTATTTGTTTGTTGTGTATTATAAATAAGTGGTTTTCTAATAATAAAGTCCACTCTTATTACGACACTTTATGTGTTAAGTCACTATTTCCTTTTATTGAAAGTTAATTCTTTTGTATTTGTAGGTGTATATTTACTGGATTAAAATTCATTTTATTACTTTTAAAGCGTTGAAATAGATAGAAGGAATGAGAAAAAGAATCACATATTTAATTTTTAGTTTAGTGTCAGTTTTTATTAATTGGCCACTTTCAGCCCAAATCTGCGATGGTAACCTCGGCGATAATATTTTCGATGCAGGAGACTTTGGGAGCGGGACTAGTAACGTCTTGCAAAACAATCCCAATATTGCTCCCGGATATTCTTATACTACGAGTCCGCCTCCTGTTGATGGTCTATATGTGTTGACTAATAATACTGGAAACTGGGGTAATAATTTTGGTACTTGGTTAGATATTCCAGACAACAGTAGTGATCCAAATGGATACATGATGGTGGTCAATGCTAGCTTTGAACCAGGGCTTTTTTATGAACAAGAGATTGATGACCTTTGCGAAAATACCTTATACCAATTCTCCGCAGATGTGATCAATCTAATTCGTGCGAATGTTTCTGATCACATCAAGCCCAATGTGTCTTTTCTAATCGATGGTATCCAACAATATACTAGCGGTGATATTCCTCAAAATGAACAGTGGAATACTTATGGTTTTACATTTACCACTGATCCAGGACAAACCTCAATAACTTTGTCATTGAGTAATAATGCACCTGGAGGGATCGGAAATGATTTAGCTATTGATAATATTACCTTTCAACCTTGCGGCCCACTTGCTCAGATATTACCCGATGAAATTGAAAGTATTTGCGAAGATGGAATGTCTACGGAATTGGTCGCTACAGTTACTGGCGATCAATATGATTCTCCTGCTTTTCAATGGCAACAAAGTTTCGATGAAGGAATGACTTGGGTGGATATACCAGGAGCAAATGGAATGACTTACACGCATACTGATTTGTCAAGTGGATTTTATTATTATCGATATTTGTTGGCGAATGGTCCGATGAATTTGAGTAATTCAAAATGTCGAGTTGTTTCTAATGTGAAAATCGTGGAAGTCGTTCCAAAGTTTTGGAATATCATTGACACCTTATGTGAAGGCTTGACTTATTTTACCGGAGGAAGTACTTATACGCAAACAGGAATTTATATCGATAGTTTAATTTCATCAATTGGTTGTGATAGTATCGTTACATTGGATTTGACATTTTTAACTGATCCGGGAATTGATGCAAATGTTTCTGTGCTTAATCCGGTTTGTTTTGGAATACCAGAAGGAAGTATTTTTATTGAAAATATTATTAATGGAAACCCACCTTACTTGATTTCTATTAATGGAGAAGAAGGATTTGCAGGCCCTGAAATTCCGAACCTTTTATCGGGGATGTATGATGTTGTTGTGACTGATGTTTATGGTTGCACTTTTGAAGAGGTTGCTGATATAGCAAGCCCATTAGAGTTTACGATTGAATTAGGAGAGGATCAGATTATTCAACTTGGAGATCCTGTAAATATTGATCCTGTTTTTACTGGGAGCATAAATTCATTTACTTGGACACCAGATGTACTGGATTGTGAGCCCAACTGTTTGAATTTTGAATTTTTTCCAGCTAACTCCGGAGACTATGTCTTGACAGCAATTTCCGATGCAGGATGCGTAGCAGAAGATTCTGTTTATATTGAAGTTCAAAAAATTAGGAAGGTATTTATTCCAAATGTATTCTCTCCAAATTTTGATGGGACCAATGATTACTTTGCTCCATTTGGTGATATCCCTAATGTTCAATCTATTCAAAAGATGCAAGTCTTTAACCGATGGGGAGCAGTGGTTTATGAACAATCCGATTTTATTCCGAACGAAGCAACGAATGGTTGGGATGGAACCTTTAAAGGAAAAGAAGTGGAAACCGGAGTATACATTTATCTTATCGAGGTAGAATTTTTAGACGGCGAAGTTCTTTCCTACTCAGGAAGTATTACAGTCATAAAATAACCCAAGAGTTTATTTACCGACTAGCTTATCCTCTTTTTATATTTTACAAATACTAAGTTAATTCCAGAACTTGTTTTTTACATTTGGAAGGATATTCATTCATTCATTCATTCATTCATTCATTTCATTCTAAAGAATCTCCCCATCCCCAACCTTCACACTAAAAGGCTTACAAAAGTATAATATATAGTTGTAGTCATTTATGCCTACGCCTGAGATCGTATACGAATGAGCGCCATTGAATACCTCCACTTTGCCGATTTCAAAAGCTCCATTAGTGGTGTTTGGATTATTCGTTAGATAGATATAAAGCCCTGGCAGTCCGGAAGAAGCGGTATAGTTCTCTGCAAAGTCTAGTACCAAATCGTCCCCTTCCTGTTTTAAAACAAAATCACCCGACATATTATAAGAACTAGTCGTTTTGATTTCGCCACTTCGTTCTGATGGTGGTTCTACGATTACAGTTGGTTCTTCTGTTACCCATAATTCCATTTGGTCTTCTACCGTAGAATTATCTTCTAGCGTCACACTTGCAATAACGGTTGCACCACCAAGCTGACTAGCTGTTGCAAGTCCATCATTATCGACAGA
>CAKZTD010000384.1 GCA_937921595.1 uncultured Saprospiraceae bacterium | reverse complement strand
GTTAACAGAACCATCTTCGTTATATCTAACTTCGATAGTTGCACCATTCCAGTTATCACCGAATGTTTCCCAAGCATAAAGCTCGATTGTGTTACCTTGAGTAACGTTCGCAGTATATACACCAGGAACTGAAGCAGCATCATCACAAAGGACTTCAGCGCCAGCAGTAGCATCCCATAATAGCCAAGAATTCTCGCCATTAAAGGATCCTCCAGTGTATTCTACTTCGATCTGAGCCTCGCCCACAGGTGCTTGAGCATTTGCTGTTTGTACAGCAAAAAGACCAAAAACCATCAAGCATAAGCTGAAGATATTAGTAAATTTTAATTTTTTCATGAGTTAATTTAAGTTAAGTTAAAAATGTATTCTATAGGATTTAATATAATTCGGGTGAGCATCGAAATGCCCTTAACTTACTTACTTAATTCGAAAGCATATCAGTTGCTTCAGCGATAAGCGTCGCTACATCTTGTTTGAAGTCTGGTCCATCACTAGTGAATTCGACCAATCCTGAAGAGTGAACTTTAGGCTTGTCTGTTGGAGTAGCTTGAGTAACTCCAGCAGGAACTTCAAGTCCTCCTTCTGTGATGTAGTGACCTACCAAAAGGTAGTATCGCTTCTCAAACGTGATTTGCTCTTTTTCCGCGTTGGTTGTAGCCTGCGCGAATTCATTATCCAAGGATAGTACTTCTGCTTTAATAAGCTCAACAGCTTCAGGGGTACTTACCCATTGTGCTGTAGCGCTCACAGAACCTAGGATCATGAAAGCAAAAAAAGAAAGAGCCATCATTAGGTTCTTTCCATTCATCTTGAACTTTGTCATGAGATTAGATTTAGTTGTTAAAAAATAAGGTTTAAGCATAGATTAAATTTTATATAAGTAATAAAAAATTTCATTAGTGGTAGGCATAAAAAGCCTAGACTGTGTAGTGACATTTAGTACCACACAGCGCAGAAATCGATTGAGTAAGAATCATTTTGAGAAGAAAAATCTTCGACGTTGTAGATGCAGAAAGCCTTTTAAATGTATAAGCGAAAGAGGCTAATGAGTGATCTCAACTAGTCATACTTCTTTTGTATAGAAACATAACATCAAATTAATTCTGTTAAATAAACAAGGTTTTGGGTTTTGAAATTGATCAGATAACATCTGATGAACACATCAGCACACTGCGAAAAGTGTTGATAGTTCCCCGAAGGAAATTTCAAATACGTACGGTTTGTGGGAAGTGAATCTTAAATTATTACATTAGAATTAATCTATGTAACAGGCGATTACACTCTTTTATTTACGGTTTGTGGGAAAGTATGATTAAGAAAGGTTTAATTTTTTTCTTAATATGTTGCAATGGAATTTAAATACAGACGATGGTTCTCGTCTAAGATATTGTTTTAAATAGGATTCGATTATAATTTGTTATTCTTTGAGCAAAGATAATTAAATATCTAACTCGAGTACAAATATACTAGAAAGTTTTCTAGTTTCTATACCAAAAAGATGGTATTTTTTCAAATAGATAAAAAAAAATGTAATTTTTAATATCAAGTGATAATCATCGATTTAAAACCCCTTAAGATAGGTGGCATGAATATCGTTTGATTATCAAGGTTCGTTTATACGGTTTTCATATTTATTTGTTTCATAATGTATGATTTGCCTTTTCTCCAAAAAAATCGACTAATTTCAACTTTGATTTAGCTCATAAATTTGAGCAATTATTACTTTTCAAAATATTAACTATGTCTCGATTCTTAATCATTTTCAGTTTTTTAAGCTTCTTCGCTTGCAATTCCGACACTTCTACTGATACTCTTAATAAGACAACAAAGGCTGAGATAGATGATGGAAATGCAAAAATGATCGAAATGCTCCAAGAAGCTTATCTGAAAATTGACCCTATGCAGGTAAGTTATTTTAAAAATATATCAAGAGCAGAGCATTATAAAACGAAAATGGGCTTAGCTGCCAACAAATCAGAAGAAATCAGAGATCAATCTTTATATGCTTATGAGCTTTTGCTAGCCGGCAAAACGACTCAATCCATTATGGAATTAGAAAAGATCATTGAACTCTTCCGATCTTTTAAGGTTGAACCTAAGATGACCTATGGTACCCGACAACTTCTTGCAATGGCCTATCTCCGGATGGGAGAGCAGGATAATTGTATAGGAAAAAACAATCCGGAGTCCTGTATCATCCCAATTCAGGGGGAAGGAATTTATAATTTGAAGTCTGGATCTGAAAGGGCAATCAATATATACGAGTCTCTTTTAAAAGAGAATCCAGAAGATATGGAAACCGTATGGCTTTTAAATATCGCTTACATGACTATCGGAAAATATCCAGATGGTGTTCCAGCAAAATGGAAACTTCCTGCAAAAACTTTTAAGTCCGATTACAAGCTTCCGGCTTTTAAAAATGTTTCTGCAAATAAAAACATAGGCATCCAAGGATTATCAGGAGGAGTTTGTATTGACGATTTCAATAATGATGGACTACTAGATATTGTTTCTTCATCATGGGATTTAAAAGATCAAATAAAAATATTTTTCAATAAAGGTGATGGAAATTTTGAAGACCATACTTCAGAAAGCGGATTGATCGGAATAAGCGGTGGATTAAATATTAATCATGCCGATTATAATAACGATGGCCATATGGATATTCTAATTTTACGAGGAGCCTGGTTTTTGGATCAAGGACAAATTCCAAATTCACTTTTGAAAAATAATGGAGACGGTACTTTTTCTGATGTAACGATAGAATCTGGATTACTGTCCAAATATCCTACACAAGCTGCGACTTGGATGGACTTCAATCAAGATGGATGGGTAGATCTTTTTATCGGAAATGAGACCAGTTCAAAAATTCAAGCACCTTGTGAATTATTTTTAAACAACAAAGGTAAATTTATAAACACCACTAACCCTGCCGGACTAGGAAAGATCAGAGGCTTAGTAAAAGGGGTAAGTAGTGGTGATGTAAATGGAGATGGCTGGCCAGATCTTTATTTGTCGATCATGGGAAGCAGCAATAAACTATTTATTAATAATGGAAGGAAAGAAAATACACCAATGGTCACCTTTGTTGATCAAACGGAGAAAGCTGGTGTACAAGAACCCATTCTTAGTTTTCCAACCTGGATGTGGGATTATAATAATGATGGTCACCTTGACATCTTCGTTGCTCCATACCCAATGGGAAAACTAAAAGCTGCAGCAACCTTAGGATCTGCTTTAAATGGAAAAACCATCGAAGGTTATCAACCAAGAGTGTATACCAATAAGGGTGATGGGACCTTTACTGAATCTTCTTCTACATTAGGACTCAATGAACCAGTCTTTGCAATGGGCAGTAATTATGGCGACCTAGATAATGATGGTTCACTAGATTTTTATCTGGGAACAGGTGCTCCAAGTTATACCGCTCTAGTACCAAATAAAATGTATCGAAATAACCAAGGTGAATCTTTTCAAGATGTTACTTATGCTGGAAGATTTGGACATATTCAAAAAGGTCATGGCGTTAGCTTTGGAGATTTTGATAATGATGGAGATCAGGATATTTTCCACATTTTAGGAGGAGCTTACCAAGGTGATATTTTTAATGATATCCTTTTCGAAAATCCGGGGAATAATAAAAACAATTGGATTACTCTAATATTGGAAGGAACGAATTCCAATAAATCTGCTATTGGTGCAAGAGTAAAAATAAGCGCAAAAATGCCCGATGGTTCTACCAAACATTTCTACCACATGGTTTCTACAGGAAGTAGTTTTGGATCTAATAGTTTACAATTGGAAACTGGTCTTGGGCTAGCAACAAGGGTATCTGAAATTGAAATAAAATGGCCTAGTGAAAAAAGCACCATTAGTACTTTTCGAGATATTAAAATAAATAGTTTTGTAAAATTAAAAGAAGGGAAAAGCGAAGTGGAATATCAGGATAGAAAGAGTTTTTCTTTTTAATAAAGAAGTTATTTAGAAATGAATTGATGGCTAATTTGCAAGTCATTGATTCATTCTTAAACAACTTCAAAAAATAAGGAGTATTCTAGAACAGGGTAATTTTAAAAATCATCCTGTTCTAGAATAGAATTAACGCTACCCTTTATATTTAAAAAACTGAAGCGCTCCATTATTATTTGTAACGACAATCATAAAGTCATTTCCTGCTTGCTTGATTAGTTTGACATCTTTCACATTACCTCTAGCAAAAAAGCCACTTTCTGCTGGTTTCATTGGATCGAAATTTCCTTTTCCATCTCCTAGCATAACGAGTCCTGTCCCCGCATCATACCTTGGTGTTTCCACTTCCGTATCAAACATATTCCCAGCAGTAATCAAATCAAGATGACCATCATTATTTACATCCTTCACAACTACGCCATTAATTGGTGCGACCTGTGCAATTGAAGGTAAAGAATTCGCGGAGTAGGTACCATCGCCATTATTGATCAATACTTTTGATTCAAAATCTTTTACTTGCAAATGGAGTGATTTCTTTATCTTATCTTCTCCAAGAATATCTTCAATACTGGCAGAAGCAAACTCTTTATAACTAGGAAATTTTTTAGTAATAAATGGCATCTGTTCTGAAGAACATTGACGCCCACGCATTGGTACTTGTTTTCCATCATACTCCTTACTCAATACAATATCACAAGTACCATTCTCATCAAAGTCTTCTGAATAAACATTAAATGGTTTTTTATAAGAAGCTTTAAATTTATTATTCGTTCCAAGATTCCCACAAATAAAATCCAAGTCACCATCTTTATCGATATCAGAAGCCTTGACACTGTACCACCATCCTTTTAAATCTGCCGTTCTTTTTTGATCCGTAACATTTGTAAAGGTAGTCCCTTCATTTTTATAAAAGGAAGGAGCCATCCATTCTCCTACAACTACCAAATCTACCTTTCCATCTTCATCAAAATCTGTCCATTCAAAGTCTGTCACCAAACCTGGTTTCATTAAATCAGGAGCGACAGTCTCCGTTACATCGTTGTATTTAAATTTATCAAATTCTAACAAATAGGATCTAGAAGCATAAGGATATTTCCCTGGGATTGCTCGTCCTCCCACAAACAAATCCATATCTCCATCGCCATCATAATCTGCAGCTTTTACATTGGATCCACTTGCAGGCATC
Organism: uncultured Saprospiraceae bacterium; assembly: GCA_937921595.1. Lineage (GTDB taxonomy): Bacteria > Bacteroidota > Bacteroidia > Chitinophagales > Saprospiraceae > JAHDHW01. The sequence continues at coordinate 14,221 of CAKZTD010000384.1, read as the reverse complement.
ACCGGAAGTCCTTGTCTTACTTTTTGAAACTTACCTCCTCCTGTATTTATATACAATCGATCGGTAAGCTCCGGTGCATCTGCTGCAAATTCTCCTCCTCCTCCACTAACGATATAAAGATCCATATCTTTATCTCCATCGGCATCAAAAAATAATGAACCCATATCTTCACAAGCTTTGTCCAATGACCAAACTTGATTGACCGGATCATAGGTAAAATCACCATCCTTCGTTTGTGTATAAAGTATTCCACTTTGTCCAGCTGCACCACCAACAAAAAAGTCATCTAGACCATCTCCGTTGACATCTGCAACATTGACAAATGGGCCATTAGTAGATTGTTTTTGCGGCAATAAAATTTCCTTTGCAAAATCATTATACTCATTTTCAACATGCTTAAAATTAACCCCTAAATCTGATCCTTCAAAAGCTTGAAACATTGGCGGAGACATTTTTTCTTTTTGAGCAATTTTAGCTGTGGCATCTTTTGTAATTTCCAATAACTGATCTGCTTTTACATCTTTCAACACTTGTACTTTACCATCATTCCATTTAACTTCTAATCTATCGATTTTTGAAACTTCCCCTAGTCCAAAATGGAGCACATTTTCCACTGCAGATTCATAACCTCTGGTGTTCATTAATTCTTGTACCTGAAGTTCATCGCCATAATAAATAGTCACTAAGGAATTTGTAATTGCTCTATCAATTTTATCTGATTTTAATTTAATCCTTAGGTAGTGATTTCCATTTAAAGTAGTTGCATTATTTTTATAAACAAAAGCCTCCATATCTACATTATTCACCACCAAATCCAAATCTCCATCTAAATCCAAATCGGCATAAGCAGCGCCATTGGAATAAGAAGGTTGAGCAGTACCCCACTCTTCTTCAACAGATTCAAAATGTAATTTTCCATCATTGCGATACATACGGTTAGGCAACTTAATTGCTGGCATCATATCGTACATTTTTTGACGCATATTATCTGGTATTTTTCCACCATTTTCATCTCTGGTTTTTTGCATCGCTATTCTAAAATCATTATCTCTTGCATAACGACGATACCCATTAGAAACGAAAAAATCTTTGAACCCATCGTTATCAAAATCTGCTAATAAAGCGGCCCAGCTCCAATCACTTTTTGAAACTCCAGACATGTTCGCGATATTACTGTAAGTTCCATTTCCATTATTTAATTGAAACCCGTTAAACATATATTGGTAATGAAATTTTCTAATATTTATATAATACCAAAACATTTCTGTATCCATCGAAGCCATCAAAGTTTTAGACCGAATGTGATCATCCGCAGCCATGTCCACAACAGCTATTTCCTGATGTCCATCATTATTAATATCTGCGATATCCATTCCCATACTATAAAAAGGAATTTGATTGGTCATCTCCTTTACTTTATCCGTAAAAGTACCATCGCCATTATTGATATACATAAAATCTGGGACTGAATAATCATTGGCAATATAAATATCTGGCCAACCATCATCATTAATATCACTGACCGCTAAACCGAGTCCAAATCCCCAATGCACCATCCCAGCTTCTTCAGTAACTTTCTTAAATTTACCATTGTCATTTCTAAATAAATTAGAGGTGGCACGCATTCGATTTTCTTTCTTTTTGAGATCATCAAAAATCACTTTATGTGCAACCATTGTATACTCTGATTCATTCAAAACCACACAGTCTAAATCACCATCTTTATCATAATCAAAGAAAGCAGCATGAGTACTAATATTGGTGTCGTTCAAACCATACTCTTTAGCGCTTTCTGTAAATGTAACTTGTCCTGTTTCGGAAGAAGGACCATTATTGATATAAAGCAGATTCCCTTTAACGGAATACGGTGTATACTTTGTCCCACCCTGGCAAACATAAATATCTTGATAACCATCACCATTCACATCTGCCATGGTAGCTCCGGTACACCAATTTCTTTTTGTATCTAATTTTGCCTGCGCTGTAACATCCTCAAATTGCATATCTCCTTTGTTGATATACAACCGATTGGTCACCTCATTTCCAACCATAAAAACATCTGGTAGACCATCATTATTTACATCTCCAATTGCGGTACCAGCTCCGTTAAAAAAGTAATCCGATGACAAAATATTCTTGGTATCATCATTTACATCTTCTTCTAATTCATTCGAAAAAGTAATTCCCGTTTTAGAAGATGGCAACAATTCGAACAAAGCTTGCTCATTTGATTTTTGAGTTGTTTTTTTCTCTGTATCATCATTGCTTGTCGGGCTACATGAGACAACAAAAACAATTAAGAATCCAGCAAAAAATCGAGCGATTATATTCATAATTTTTTAGTTTTATTTTTTTTAAAAACCTAAATGAAAACTTTAAGGATTTAACCGTACCAACTCACAAGCAGCTTTGTTATTTCCTACCACTAGGGCGGGTTTCTTATCTTTCCCTAATTCAATATATTCTATTGATTTCACATCATTGCCCAAGTATAATCCACTTTTATAAACAGGAAGCGTTTCAAAGTTTTTATCACCTTTATTGAGCATGATTAATCCTGTTCCAGAATCTGCTCGACCGGTCTCTATTTCTGATTGAAATAAATTACCTGCGACAATGATATCTTTAAGATTGTCATTATTGATATCTTTTATTATAATCCCATTTACTGGAGATTTTTGTGCTTCAATATTTAATTCTTTTACAGAAAACTGTCCTGGTTCATCTTGAAACAAAATGACACTGGCAAATTGATTGACTTCATATTTTACTGCATCTTCTAAATCTTCTCCATAAACCGTATTCAAATCTGCATTTGCATAATCCTCAAAAGATGGGAATTTATCACTGATGGATGGAATTTGTTCCGTTGAGCAACTCTTCCCTCTCACGGGATACATAACGTCTCCATAATAGGTTGCCAAGACTATATCCTGGGTTCCATTTTTATCAAAATCTGTAGCGTAAACTGCAAAAGGTTTTTCCATGGATGCTTTGTATTTATAATTTAAACCAAGGTTTCCAATTACATAATCGGTCAAACCATTTCCATCTAAATCACTTTCCTGAATACAGTTCCACCAGCCAGTCAGCGGAGTTGAAAAATAGTCCGCAGTTCTATCCACTAATTTTCCATCTTCTTGTATCCAAAAGCTTATAGGTGTCCATTCTCCAACTACGATTAAGTCTGGTTTTTTATCTGCATTTAAATCTGTCCATAAGGCATCTTTCACCATTCCAAATTCTTTAAGATCAGGGCAAACTGTTTCTGTTGCTTCCGTAAACTTACCTTTTCCATCATTTAGAAAAAATCCACTGATTCCAGTATTTGGATATTTTTTAGGTTCCTGATGACCTCCAATAAAAAGATCCAAATCTCCATCTCCATCAAAATCTTTAGCTTCCATACAAGACGACGGATTCCGGAATTCTGAAAAAGCATTTTTAGATTTTTTAAAATTCCCTTTGCCATCATTCAAATAAAGTCTAGGTTGGTACAAAGCATCTCCTGGATTAAACTCATATCCAGTACTACTTACCGCAAGGTCTTGATCTCCATCTCCATCAGCATCAAAAAAGATACTGTGACCATCTTCATGATTCTTATCTTGATTAAATACATTTGCTTTTGACCTTGAAAAAGAACCATCATTTTTTTGAATATACAAAGCACCAGCTTGCTGATGAGGGCTTCCAAAATATACATCATCAAGACCATCATTATTCACATCACCTTTACTTATGAAAGGCCCTGACTCTGACATTTTATGTGGCAACAAAACTTGGTCATCATAATCATGATAATCATTTTCATCCTGCACATAATCTAATCCCGAAGAAGAAGAATCTATGTTTTTCACTATTTCTTTTTGTCTGTTTGGTGGAGTCCAATTTTGTTTTGCATCACTATAACTTGCATTGATTGTTGTATTTGCTTTTACATTATTAATCGTTTGCATTTTTCCATCCGGCCAAATAATTTCCAACTTTTCAACGACCGCTACATTTCCTAATCCAAAGTGAACAAGCGGCTCGCATGAAGATAAAAAGCCACGAGTTGCCAAAAGCTCTCTCGATTGAAAATCATCCTTATATTTTATATAAACTTTTGCACCAAGCGGTGACTTTTCGTTGGTTTGAAAAGCTACTCGAAGGTGATTATTTGTTGACTTTGAATAATTTTCATACAGCAATGCTTCTGCACCTAAATTATTGACAACCAAATCAATATCTCCGTCATTATCTAAATCACCGTAAGCCGCACCTGTAGAAATTGTAGCTTCTGTCAAACCTACTTTATTAGCATATTTTTCAAAGGTAAGATCCCCATTATTTCTAAATAAATAGTTCGCAATTTTTTGTTGAGGAGCATTGATGGAATAATCTTTAGCAACCTGATTCATCTTCGACATATCGCCGTTCAATGCAATCATTACTTCATCCAATTTATTTCGTCGATCTTTATTAAAAATCTCTTTATAAAGACCATTCACAACGTATAAATCCTGCCAACTGTCATTGTCAAAATCGAAAAAGAAAGATGCCCAACTCCAATCTGATTTATGCACACCTGCTAATTGAGCCATATCACTAAATGATCCATTACCATTATTTACATAAAGGAAATTATGCATCTGGTAATATTTATAATCCAAGGTATCTACCAAATACTGAAACCGTTTTACGGTCTGCATTCCCATACTTACTTTCTCACGATAATGGTCTTCGCTAAGCATTTCTGCAACAAACAAATCAGGATATTGATCGTGGTTAAGATCTCCTGCATCAATCCCCATTGAACTTAAGCTAGTTTGATTAGTAGCTTCATCAATTACGTTTGTAAATGTTCCATCTCCATTATTTCGAAAGAAAATATCTGGTTCATCGTGATCAACAGTAATTGTTAAATCCGGCCAACCATCTACATTCAAATCAGATGTACTTAAACCTAAGGTAAAGCCATAAGTCAAGATACCTGCTTCTTCTGTAACTTCAGTAAATTTATTTGCCCCTGAGTCTCCTGATGGACCATCATTTCTATAAAGTCTGTTACTAAATTTTTTGACGGGTTTCAACCAATAATTATAATGCGTTGCCAAAGACACCATTCTAAATCTTGGATGATTTCCAACAATCAAATCTAAATCTCCATCTCTATCATAATCAAAAAAGGAAGCTGCGATGGAATAATTTTCATCATTGATTCCCATCTCTTGGCTTTTATCAGTGAAGGTTCCGTCTTGATTATTGATAAACATTTGATTCATTCGATCAGTAGGATTATCATGATAAGATCGACACACATAAATATCTACCCAACCGTCATTATTAACATCAGCCATCGTTACTGCTGAGCTCCAACCGGTAGTTCCTGTTCCTGATTTAGTCGTAATGTCTTCAAATTCCATATCTCCTTTATTCAAGAATAATTTTGAAGAGGACATATTCGCAGTCATATAAATATCCTGAAGGCCATCATTATTGATATCGCCAATTGCAACACCAGCTCCTGTATATGCATTGATATAATTGAATACACTTTTTAGTTTTTCTTCGTCCAACATATTGGAGAAGTCTAATCCGCTTTCCGTAGAAGGAATACTTTCGAATCCTATTTTCTGATTCGAGTTTTTCTTTTCAGATGTGCAAGCAGATATAAAAACTAAAAAACAACAGGATAGAATACTTAAAATGAAATGGCGCGAAAATCCCCTTCGGCCTTTTCCATTTATATTAATCTTAAATGACATTTTCATATTCGTATTTTTTAAACTCATTTTCGGGTGTTCTCTTTTTATTGAATTGGTGCTTTCTTTGTCAATTCAAAAACCTGCAAACGTTCGTTATTGTTTGCTACTAAAACTAAAGGCGGATGATTGGGTCCGCAAGAAATTAAATCTATATTTCTAACATCTTTATTAGCAAAAAAACCAGTTTCAAAAACCGAATTTGCTTCGAATTTTTTATTCCCTTTATTGATTAAAACCAAGCCGGTACCGTTATCCGCACGAGGTGTTTCTATCTCTGCGACAAACCAATTTCCTGCAGCGATTAAATCTGGTTTCTGATCATTATTTACATCGCTGATGATATAATCTTGAATTGGAGCGAATTGAGCTTCTGGAGGTAAAGGTGTGCTCGTAAACTGACCTTGTCCATCATTCCATAAGACGATAGATGAGAAATCATTTGCTTTGTAATTCAATGCTTTATCCAAAGCTTCATCTCCATATACTTCAAAAATATCCGCTTTCCCAAAAGCTTCATAGGTTGGAAATTTTGTCTTCAAACCAGGCATCTGTTCTGACGAACATTGTAAGCCTCGAACAGGATAAAGTTTTGCATCACTCGAATAATAACCAACGACAATATCCCTTTGTCCATTTTGATCAAAGTCATCGCTGTAAATCTGAAAAGGTCGCTCATTCGAAGCTTTATATTTATAATTCTGTCCTAAGTTTCCACATACATAATCCATATCTCCGTCACCATCTAAATCAGCTTCCTTGATCGTATTCCACCATCCGACATGATCCTCTAATCCCATTTTATCTTCTATTTTTTCAAAGCCATTGCCATTGTTTTTATAAAACAGGATATCCGTCCACTCTCCAACAAGGATTAAATCTTTCTTTCCATCTCCATTAAAATCTGTTGCAATCGAGCTATTTATTAGTCCTGGACTTTGTAGATCTGGAGCTTTTTCTTTCGTGATATCTTTAAATTTTCCACCATTGTTTTCTAATAAAAAAGACGACGCTGGCACTGGGTATTCTCCCGGAACAATTCTTCCTCCTACAAACAGATCTTCATCTCCATCATTGTCATAATCTATGGCTGTAATTCCGCCACCACTTGAAGTAATCTCAGGAATAACATTCGATGCTTTAGTGAAATTTCCTTTCCCATCATTGAGGTAATAACGATCTTTCAATAATTTATCATTAGCTAAAAATTCATTACTCCCGCTTACCACATACAAATCCAGATCACCGTCTTTATCTCCATCAATAAAAAGCGCTTCAATATCTTCATAAGCTTTATCTGATGACCAAATTGAGGTAGAAACTTTTGAAAAATCACCAGCTGTTGTTTGCTTAAATAAAGCTCCTGAATATTCATGTGCTCCTCCAATATAAAAATCTTCCAAACCATTATTATCTATATCTCCTACCGCAAGTGCAGGTCCTAATTGAGATAACTGATGAGGAAGTAAAACTTCTTTTTTATAATCGTCATAATACTTTTCCTGATGGACAAAATCAATGACGCCATTCGTCGAAACGTCCTTGAAATTCTTTTGAACAATTTCCTGTTCTGAAGTGGAAGAATCAGGTTGATATTTAATAGTTTGATAAGTTCCTTTTTTCAAGTTTGAAACGGTCTGTGTTTTTCCATCCGGCCATTTTACAAAAGCTGATTTCACTTCTTCATTTCCACTCAATCCAAAATGAAGGATATGATCACATGAAGACTGAAAACCTCTAGTTACCTGAAATTCTTTAAACTGTTTGCCTTTAGAAGTAAACAAAGTAACTTGAGTATTTAGAGCAGACTTATTCACATCGGAACCTTCTAATTCAAAACCAATAAATGATTTTGAATTAACAGTATTCTCGTATAAAGAAGCTGGGTCATTGATATTATTTACAATCAAATCCAAATCTCCATCTCGATCTAAATCTCCATAAGCAACACCATTTGAAAAACCTGAAAAATTGAATCCCCATTTATCAGAGACTTTTTCAAATTTATAATCATCATTTAATTGAAAAGCATAATTCTTCACTCTTGTACTTTTCAATAAACTATAAGCCTGATCAAAAGTTAATCTGTTCTTAGTTTGCTCAGCTAAGGCATTTGTTTTTTTAGAAAAATCTTTATCCTGAGTATCTTTTAAAAAGCCATTAACCACAACAAGATCATTATCACCATCATTATCGTAATCCCCAAATAAAGTTCCCCAACTCCAATCGGTCTGATCAACCCCCATGTAATGAGCGATATCACTAAAATATCCATTTCCGTTATTGAGATGAAAAGAATTACGCATGTACTGATAATGCATTCCAGCATTTACCTGATAACTAAACCGATCCATATCCATCGGAGCCATATTTGTTTTCTGACGAACATTATCTTCTGCAAGCATTTCCACAGTAAAAAGATCAAGGTGCCCATCATCATTGATATCTACCACATCATTTCCCATTGCAAAAAAGGAACAATGTGGAAAATAGTCTTTCAATGATTCAGTAAAAGTACCATCGCCATTATTTACATAGTAATAATCATGGGTTTCAAAATCATTGGTAACAAAGACATCCATCCAACCATCACTATTGAGATCAGCAACTGAAAGCCCAAGACCATATCCATAGTTAGAAACTCCTGCAGCTTTACTTACATCTGTAAAAGTTTGGTCTCCATTATTCTGATAAAGTTTATCAGACATACTTTCAATTGGATTTTCAATTTTCTTCTTCATCTCTGACAAAGCAACTCGAAACTCTCCAGGATGATTTGCCAAAAACATATCTACGTCACCATCTTTATCATAATCGAAAAATGCAGCCTGAGTAGAGTGCCCTGTATCATCAAGACCATAAGATGAACCTTGCTCTGAGAAAGTATTATCTTTATTGTTTATAAAAAATAAATTTTTCCTTGTATTCGAATCTGCTAACCAACCAGCTCGACAAACATATATATCTAAATATCCATCATTATTGATATCTACCATAGTCACTCCCGTTTTCTGACCAGGGTAATTTTGAATCCCTGCGGATTGACTGATATCTTCAAACTTAAAATTGCCTTTATTTAAATAGAGTTTATCTTTCCCTGTTGTAGAGGTGAAATATACGTCAGGTAAATCATCATTATTAATATCTCCAATTCCTACTCCCCCACCATTATACAAGTAAACGTAGCGATAGTAGTTAACTTCCTTCGTTTCGATAATTTCATTCACAAAAGAAATTCCAGATTGGGTACTAGAAATTTCTTTAAAAAGAGTACCCGATTCTTTTTTACCTACTAACTGATCAGACTGATTCGTAGGCGTACAAGAGACCAACAACAAAAAGGTAAAAGCTAAATATCTCCAGGCAAAATCCATAATTATTATTTTATTCATTTAGTATTTGTTCAAATGGCTAAAACCATACGAATTATCCGTATTAAGGGTATATCAATAGAATTGAGTAATCTCGGAAAACTTAAACTTCTCGTTTGCAAGCAAAATATCTAATGCTCTTATGATTTGAGAATCAAAACGAGTACTGTTTTTAAAAGAAAATTCAGGTTTTAGGAATGGCATTACAAAATTAAGTAATACAATTGATAAAAAAAACTAATTTGCTTTCTTAACAGAACAGCTAAGATCTTCCAGAGTTTAATTCTAAAACGGTTTTCACCCCTTGCCCTTTTCTATAAGCATAACATATACCAATTTTTTGAATATGGATTGATTTGATAAAAAACCTCTGATAAAGCCTATTTTATATCCTCAAATTGAAATGGTATCGGTAAATCAGTAGTATTAGACCTTACCCAATAAAAAAAGCCCCCTACTCACCGAAGCGAGTAAGAGGCCATCCCAAAAACCGATTTCAAAGCATTCTTAAACCGGCTATTGAGCTAATATTATTAGATTCAATATCGAGTATTAGTCGATAAGGATCATCTTCTTAGTAGCTGAGTTGTTCTCAGTATCTAACTGGTAGTAAAGTACACCAGCACCAGATAATTCAGCTCTTGAGATTTCAACTTCGTTGTAACCTTGAGTGAATTCGTTGCTATATACTTTAAGTACTCTTCCAGATACATCATAAACAGTCAATGTAGCGTTACCTGCTTCAGCCAAGTTGAAACCAATTACAGTTTCAGATTTGAATGGGTTAGGTTGGTTCTGGTAAAGAGCGAACTCACTACCAACTACAGTTCCGTTAAACTCAAGTCCGATGTTAAGAAGGTTAGTATTGTTGTCATATCCTTCCGCTTTAGTGTAGCGAGAGTTAATGTTAAGTACTTCGCTTACAGTAGCGTTAGACTTAGCAATCATAGTAACAGTGAATACTACTTCATTAGCATCAAGGCTTACAGCGTTAGTATTATTCCAACTAGTTGTGATAACACCTTCAGAAATCATGTCCATTCCGAAGTTATTAGCATTCAATCCAGCAAGTTTACCTTCAACGTCAAGTACTTCAACAGCGTTGTTGTCGAATCCAAGAGTGAATTGGTAACCTAATACTTGAGCAAATTCGCTAGCAGTGAAGTCAACAGTATAAGTTTCACCAGCAACCATTTCTTGGTCGTTGATTCCGAATACTAAGTCTCCGTTTGCGTTACGATCATCACTGCTACCAGTGAAACCATTTACTTGAGCAGAAGCGTTAACATCTCCAGTTTTAACAGCGATGAAATCAGCGATTTCAGCACCAGTAAGACCGTTTACAGTGTGATCTTCAGGGAATGTAGATTGGAAAGGATTGTTTTCGTTAGGGAAAACAAAGCTAGACTCTACAAATCTCCAAGAAGTGTTGTTCTGGAATTCAGTATCGATGAAAAGGATAAGTTTACGTAACTCAACCATATCCAAAGTAGAGATAGAACCAGAGTTGTTTACATCAGCAGCGATCATTTTGTATGGAGAATCAAGGTTAGTGATTCCTAAAATGTGCTTGCTAATTAAAACAAGGTCAAAAGTTGTAACACCATTAAGTGGGTTATCATCTTTCTCAGGAGTAACAACGTAGTTGTGTCCGTTTGCAAGACCTGGGAATGCATAGTCACCAGTAGCACCAGTCATTTCACCAGCAGGGATACCAGGAGCATCACCATCGATATCAACCATTACGTCTTCTACCATATCAGCAGTTTCGTTTTCGATTGTACCAGCGATAGAAGCAGTCTCAGAATCAGGACAGAAAGGAGCAAGGTTATCTTGAACTAAGATATATGTAGAAACATATGCCCAGTTACCGTTAACATCTTTGATCCATACATCAACAGTGTTAGTTCCTAAATCATCAGATCCAGAGAACGTCCAGTTGAATGCTGCGTTTGCAGGAGGAGCAGTTTGACCTGGTCCTTGAGAAGGAGAAACAACTCTCCACTCTTCGATTCCACAGTTATCGAAAGAAGGAGAAGATGGGTTATCCCAATCTGTAGCCCAAATTTCGATAGAACAGTTTTCCATCATTTCAGTAGCAATACCATTCAACAAGTTTGGAGTAGGGTTTTTGCAATCAGCGATTACAAATAAGTACTCACAGATAGATACGTTTCCACATCCATCTTCTACATGCCAAGTGATTTTGTGCGTTCCTAATGGGAAAGTTCCAGAAGCATCGTTACCAGAAGCGTGGATATCATTAGAACCGTCATTGAAAGCATCAATCCAGTAGTAGTAGTTCAAGTCTTCGTCAGCAGTACAATCATCATGTGCTTCTAAGATAAGCTCAGCTGGGCCAGTAGCACAGTTAGCATCGTAGCTACAGAAAGATACGTTATCACAAGAAGAATCAATAATTGGAGCAGCAGACTCTAATACTTTGATGATCTGAGTATATTCCCAGTATCCTTCAGAAGCTGTAGGATTATTAGGATCAAAGTTATCAGCATCAAATGTACACCAGTCATAAACTTTCCAAGTTCTAAGAACTTTAACACAAGCAGGAGCTGTGATAGGAAGGTATACATCTTCGTAAGTCATTCCAACTAAATCACAACCATCTTCGAAGATACGAGGACGTACGTTGTTGATATTTACAACACCTTCTAAGTCTTCAGGTAATAAACCAGGACCACAAGTATTCAATTCAACATCAGCAGGCCATTCAACACCATCATTTGTAGTGTGACCATCATTAAACGTACCATTATTTACTATATCCAAACAGTTTGGATTGTAGTTATTTTGGAAAGTCCAAGGATTGAAATCACTAATACAGAATGGCTCAGAGTTGATAACATCAATTCTCTGTACACAAGAAGCAGTACGTCCACCTGGATCAGTAGCTGTCCAGATACGGAAGATTGTTCCTTCTCCACAGTTATCTAAGTCACCATTATCAAAGTAAGTAACAACTGCAGAACAGTTATCAGTTGCAGTAGCTTCACCAGTTAACGCAAGGTCAGTTGGATCTTCATAGCAATCTAATACTTTGTTAGGAGGACAAGCGATAGCTGGGTTCAATTTATCTTGAACTTCAACTTCTACCATACAAGAGTTAGTGTTACCAGAAGCATCACGTACTCTTAATTCAACCATTACGTTAGGACCTCCAACATCACAACAGTAGAATGGTACAAAGTCTCCAAATGGAGTACCATCAAAACCAGGACAGTTAGGGTTATCCATACGACGAACTTGATATTCAACTAATTCACAGTTGTCATAAGATCCATCATCAAATACTAAAGCAGGAGCTAAAGTTGGCTCATCAATAGTCAAACCAACAACTCTGAAAGACTCACAGATAGCAACTGGTGGTACCTGATCAGTAACAGTAATAACATAAGACTCAGTAGTCTCATTTCCACAACCGTCGATAGCTGTGTAAGTAACAGTAGTTTGTCCTAAAGGAAGACCGAATACAGCAGTTTGTTGTGCATTCAATGTACCTTGAGATACTTCAACTGTGTAGCTTAAATCAGAACCAGAACAAGCATCAGAAAGAACTGGAGTGATAAGGAAAGCACTTGCAGTACAATCATTCTGAGAAGTACTGATTGATTGATCAGCTAATCCACCGATAACTGGTCCTTTATCATCAACAACTTTAATGATTTGGATATCATTAGCGATTTCAGTAGTTGGACACCAAGCTAATACAGTCCAAGTACGAATTAATTTATAAGTACCTTCACAAATATCAATTCTTTGATCTTCGTAAGTTACACCGAACTCACAAGCGTCACCGCTTTCAAGATCAAGACCGTTAACAGTTGGGTAACCAGTCGCACTTGGGTGTGGGTAACCATTAGCATCAGTTGCGAAATTACCATCACATTGTAAGTAATCTAATTCTAAACCGTCTCTGTTCAATGGGAATACAACATCCGCAATAGTAGAACGTAAGATAGAAATGATTTGATCACAAGTAGCTTCGTTACCAGAAGGGTCAACGATAGTCCATGTACGAGTAATTTGCTTGATGAAATCATCAGCAACACAGTCACCAGCAGTTTCATTATCAACGAAAGTCAATGTAGCAGGTCCACATGGATCGAATCCGATCACTGTGTAAGGCTGTCCGTTATTGATATCTTGTTGAGAAATGAATGCACCTGCAGGAAGTGGGAATGAAACAGAAGCTCCACTATATCCTACTGTAAGTGTAATTGAGTTGATGTTTCCACCGTCTCCACCTACAGGGTCCGCTACAGTTACAGTCCAGTCTCCAGCAGCAGTCTCACCATCAAATGCAGAAAGTGCATTTTGTGGCTGCATGTCACCAGCTAATACTGGGATACCTGCTCCACAAGCAAATGGGTTTGCTGACTCATCATCAAACGTTACATTCACATCGTCTGTGTTTCCACAAGAGCTAAATAGTACATCTACTGAAGTACCATCTGGGCTTGTTACAGTAACATCTAAATCACCTACCCAAGTATGAGTAATATCTAAAGAGATATTTACATCAGTAACTGATCCAATTCCGCTAATTGGGAAAGTGTTATCAATGTCAGCAGTTGATGCCCAAGATCCACCGTCAGTGATTGTTTCACTTGCAGTACCTGGAGCAATTACAGAACCTGGAGCAGTTGAGTCAGTACAGCTAACTTCAGTATTTTCACATTCTAAAGCAGGAATGATTTTATCTTCAACAATGATTGAAGACCAACAGTTATTTCCTGTGTTAGGATCTGTAACTTTTACCCAGATAGTTTGACCAACATTCTGGCTAGTCAATAAAGGACTAGTTGGAACTGGCTGAGTTAAAGCAGCATCGAAGAATAATTCTACAGTATAGTCATCATAACATCCGTAGTTTCCACCTTCTAATACATCATCAGCACCAACGATAGCTTCACAGTTATCATCTAAAGAAACCTGTCCACCAGCTGGGTTACAAGTTAATGATCCAGATGGGTTTGGATATTCTTGAATAGTTACTTCGAAAGTACAAGTAGATACGTTACCTGCTTGATCAGAAGCAGTGTAAGTAAATTCGTATGGTCCACCAATTGGTAGAGCATCTCCGTT
>CAKZTD010000383.1 GCA_937921595.1 uncultured Saprospiraceae bacterium | reverse complement strand
TCAATGATTATTAGTGCTTTACAAAAGTACTCTATTTGTAAACTTTTAGTAATGTAGATTTGTAAAACTTTGGTAGTTAATCCTTTGTGATAATCCGTGTATAAATCCGTGAGAATCTGTGTCAAAAATTACCGAACTATTCTTATATATTTATTCAATATAACATTAATAGACTTAAGATCTTAAAGACTGCGACTTCAATAGTGGTGTTGTTTTTGAAGTACATTCATTTTACACAAATGTAAATAGTCCAGCTATGAAAAACTTGACAGCAATATTAGTCGTCATATTTTTCCCCTACCTTCAATTATTAAGCGCTCAATGTTTCGATTTGGATATAGATCTCTTACAAGGTTGTCCTAGTGATCCGGTAGAACTAAACGTAACCATTTCAGGTGGCGAAGCTCCTTATGTTATTACTTGGACGAGTAATGTAGAAACTGGAAATGGGACAGTGCCCGAGCAAGATGGTGTTTACACTATTGAAGTATTGGAATCTCCTTCCTATAATATTTCCGTTACAGATAATACAGGCTGTACAGAAACTATCGTGGGAGAATTGGTTAACACCGCCGGGGCAATATTAATCATAGAACCATTGGAGTTATCCTGTGCTGGTGATTTGGGGACTTTGATTTATACTGTAAATTATGAACCAGGTTTTGCCTACCCCGTAACAATAGAATTAGAAGATATAGTAGGTAATGAAGTGTTCAATGGTAACTTGAGTGCTGACTCTTACTGTGTAATTGTAAGGGATGCAAATAACTGCACAGCTGCAACGGAATGTATAGAAATAACGGAGCCACAAGCTATAAATTTATCTATTTCAATTACAAATGAAACCTGTATTTCCAATGGGGAAATCATTTTAACTACAACAGGAGGAACTCCTGATTACATCTATGATTGGAGTGATTTAGCGGGTAACAATGATCCACAAAACCGAAGTGGTATGTCTGCGGGGACCTATAGTGTAACCGTAAGTGATGCCAACGGATGCTTTTTAGAGCTCCACGATATTTTAGTAGACTCAGATTGTAATTGTGATGATTTACAGATAGAAAGCATAATAGTGACGGATGCAAGTTGTGGCGAATCCAATGGAAGTATAGCAATTAATGTATTCGGTAATGAAGAGGATTTTATCTATAATTGGAGTCCATCAGTAAGTACTAATAATGAAGTTAGCGGATTAGCTTCTGGAGCTTATCAAGTAACGATTTCTGATGTAACAGGGAATTGTTTTCTAATAGAGACAATCATTGTAAATAATCAGGATCAGGTTTCAGTAGTGATAGAGTTTATAAGTCCAGCAACTTGTTTATTGAATAATGGAAGCGCAGAACTAAGTCCAGCATCTCTGCTTTATTCATGGGCTGATGGAGGAACTGGACCAATTCGAACAGATTTATCACCTGGTGTATATCAGGTTACAGCTACAAATGGGGCAGGCTGTGAGTCGATTTTAGAGATTGTAATTGACATGGAAAATCTGCTTGTTGGAACAGCGAATATTGATGTAGAACCGAGTTGTAATGAATCGAATGGC
Organism: uncultured Saprospiraceae bacterium; assembly: GCA_937921595.1. GTDB lineage: Bacteria > Bacteroidota > Bacteroidia > Chitinophagales > Saprospiraceae > JAHDHW01. The sequence goes on along the minus strand of CAKZTD010000383.1, from coordinate 8,037 downwards.
GAGGTAACAATAGTGGTCACAGGAGGGAGTGGTGATTATTCTTATGATCCATCTGGTCCAGTAATCACAGACCTTGCATCTGGTACCTATCTGGTGATTGTAACTGATAACCTAACGGGTTGTGTAAAAGAAGTAGTATTCACGCTAGGTAATAATATTGGAGGAGAAGCGGTGCTAACGATAGAGCCATTAGAATTAGCTTGCGCGGAGGACCTAGGTACTTTGGTTTACACAGTAGACTATGCACCAGATTTTGTTTTTCCTTCAACAATTTTAATACAAGGGATAAGTGGAAATGAAGTATTGAATGGATTCTTAAGTGCTGGTTATTATTGTATGCTTGTAATAGATGGTAATGGCTGTTTAGCAGAGATGGAGTGTATAGAAATAACAGAACCGTCTGCTTTAGAATCCTATGTATCAATTACAGATCAAACTTGTACGACTGATGGTTCGATCACCGTGACTTCTTCTGGAGGAACATTTCCTTATGTCTATGCTTTAAATGGTGGCCCTTTTTCTGATCAAACTTTATACGAAAATCTTGGAGCAGGAATGTATACTATCACCACAATGGATGCAAATAATTGCACTAGTGAAACAGCGGTTATCATCGAATCTTCAATCACATTGGATATAAGCAGCACTTTTGCAAATTGTGATAGTACTGGTGGAACGGCAACGGTAAGTATAATTGGAGGTGCTAGTGATCCGGTTTTTACATGGAGTAATGGTCAAATAGGAGCAGAGCTAATAAATGTCGCACCAGGATGGTATTCGGTGACGGTGACGGATAATGCGACTAATTGCGTAAGTCATCAGAATGTCGAAGTATTATGGAATCCGAATTGCTTTGTACATATTTCTGGTTATGTATTTAATGATTCAGAAAATGAAGATTGCATAACAGATGCCAGTTCATCAGGGGAGCAATATATATTGGTTGAGTTAAGTAATGGTGCAATGACCTTTACTGATGCGGATGGATATTATAAATTTGAAACCATTCCTGGAACGTATGAGGTATTCGTTAATCTTGCTAATGCTTATGTAAATGATTTATGCGTAGATCCGATTATGGTCGATGTTCCTAATTTTGGAGATGCTATTTCTGATAATAACTTTTGGGTAAATTATTCCGGCATTCAGGATTTATATGTTTATGTAAGTTATGGAGCGGTTCGCCCTGGTTTTACTCAAAAGGTAATTGTATATGCTTATAATTATGGAGGTTATCCAATGAATGGAACCGTTAGTTTTAAACACGATGACTTACAAGTTTTTCATGCTGCAACACCTGCGGAAAACTCTTACGATGAAAATAGTGCAACCTTAAGTTGGGATTTCGAAGATCTAGCTCCTGGAGCAAGTGTAGCTTTCGTGGTTGATTTGAGCCTTCCGGTTGGAGTTGATTTAGGAACACCGATTTTTTATAGAGCTGTTGTTAATCCATTAGATACAGATGCAAATCCAGAAAATAATGTTAGAGAAATTGACTTAGTCGTCACTGGAAGTTTTGATCCCAATGATAAACAAGTAACACCTAGGGGTGAAAGCGAGGCAGGGCATATCACTAGAGAAGATTCCTTACTAACTTATCAAGTACGTTTTCAAAATACAGGTACAGATACTGCATTTACGGTGGTGATCCTAGATAAAATTGAAGAGGATCTAGATGTTTCTACAGTACGTCCTGGCGCATCGAGTCATCCTTATGAGTTAAATATACTGGAAGGAAATATCCTTGAATTTCGTTTTGAAAATATCATGCTACCTGATAGCTTTGTCAATGAAGAAGCTAGCAATGGTTACGTTTTATTTGATATAAAAACGAAAAGGGATTTGCCTTTTGGAACAAGTTTCGAGAATACTGCTGAAATTTATTTTGATTTCAATGAGCCTATAGTAACAAATACTACTATTAATACTTTGACAAACCCAGTCTCATTATTTGAAGTATCACCGTCAATAATTCAAACCCAAATAAACCCTAATCCAGGAGGTGATGAAAGTGTTTTGATTTATACTTTGGATCAAACTTCAACAATAAATTTAGACATTTATGATATCAACGGAAAGTTGCTTAGTCATTTTATAAAATCTACTAAAAAAGTAATTGGTACTCATCAAATAAGTTTAGATAAAGCTAATTTACCAAAAGGGTTTTATTTGATTTATCTAGAAACTGATCAAGGTTTATCGTCCGTTCAAAAATGGATAAAGATGAAATAAATTAATTTCTTTACATGCATCATTCCTATTCTCCCTTTTAATTTTTAAATTATTTATCTGATTATATATCAGTAACTGTAGACATGTTTAGCAGCTATAGCTTTATTGCAATTTGTTCTCTGTCGTTTTTAGTTTAGGTACTTTTTTATATCCAGAATTCTAGCTGCTCAGAAAAAAACTTATCTTGGATTAGAAAGACTTAACAAATCCAATAAATATGCTTCGTTGTTTCAAAACTTGCTTTTTGATTTTCTCCTACATAATAACCTTTTCAATTGTGGGGTCTGCTCAATTTCAACTCGGACAAAATATTAATGGCGAATCATTCAATGATCGATCTGGAAGAGTTGCCATGTCTGCCGATGGAAAAACTGTGGCGATTGGCGCACCGGCTAATGATGGAAATGGAGACAGCGCTGGTCATGTTCGTGTTTATGAATGGTCGAATAACGAATGGATCCAAAAAGGGCAAGACATTGATGGCGAAGCTGAAGATGATAATAGCGGGATTTCGATCTCCATGTCTGCTAATGGAAGTCGAGTAATAGTCGGTGCTCCTGAGAACGATGGGATTGGTGATTTTGCAGGACATGCCCGTGTTTTCGAATTTCAAAATGGCGAATGGATCCAACTCGGAGAGGACATTGATGCCGAAGCAATTCACTCGCTATCAGGCCATTCAGTATCTATGTCATGGGATGGCAATCGAGTAGCAATTGGAGCTCCGTGGAATAGTGAAATTGCTAACAATGCCGGTCATGTCCGCATCTATCAATTGCAAAATAGTGAATGGATTCAACTCGGACAAGATATTGATGGCGAGGCTGAATGGGAGGAGTTTGGTAATATGGTCTCATTAACTGCTGACGGAAACCGAGTAGCGATTGGAACGCATCATGATTTCGGACTTTTTAATAATACAGAGCATGTTCGTATTTTTGAACTACAAAATAATGAATGGATTCAAATCGGACAAACTATCGAAGGTGAAGATGTAGAGGATGAGTTTGGATTTTCATTCTCCATGTCTGCAGAGGGAAATCGCATTGCAATTGGAGCTCGTAGTAATGATGGAAATGGAGAGGACTCAGGCCATGTAAGAATTTTTGAATTTCAAAATGATGAATGGATCCAACTTGGACAGGATATCGATGGTGAAGATCCTCAAGACGAGTCAGGATATTCGGTGAGCCTTTCTGCTGATGGTAATTGCGTAGCTATTGGAGCTCCTAAGAATGATAATAATGGAACCAATGTAGGTCATGTTCGCATATTTAGATTTCAAAATGGTGAATGGATTCAAATCTTACAAAATATAGAAGGCGTGGATGTTGCAGATCAGTCTGGCAGATCAGTCTCAATTTCTGCTCAAGGTCAACACTTAGCTATTGGAGCTCTTTTTAATGATGATAGCTTTTCAAACTCAGGTCATGTCCGTATCTTTGCTTTGTTTTCTTTTTCTATCTTGTCCAATTCTCCTGCTTGTGCAGGAATGGAAAATGGAGTAGTTGAGATTAATTCATCTAATTTGCCAAACAATCTTACCTACCAAATTTTTAATGATATAGCTACACCAATAACAGAAGGTGTTTTTACTTCAGATACCTTCACTATTGAAAATATTGCAGCTGGTAATTATACTTTTCACATTATAGATGAAAATCTGAATATCGAATACATTGATACATTTGTTGTTGAAGCCTTGTCTGACGAAATTTTAGCAGTTGATATTCTTGTAGACCACATTACTCAAAATGAACTGGGAGTCATTACCCTAAATCCAAATGGAGGACTGCCTCCATATTCCTATAGCTGGGATACAGGTGACACAACTGCTGTAATTTCCAACCTTCAATTAGGAACTTATACCGTAACCATTACAGATGCAAATGATTGTCAAATTATCGAAGAGATTATCGTTGAATCTATGGTCAGTAATCACAACTTAAATCAATCGACTTTTAAGATTTATCCAAACCCGGTAAGAGAAAGTATCAATGTTTTTTTGGAGGAAAATTTAAACGGATATCAGTTAGCGTTGCTGAATACAAACGGGCAAGTTGTTCTTAGTAATTTCATTGAACCAGGTAACGAAGACCTTCAATTTAACTTGGATGAACATCAGATTCCCGCTGGAGTTTATATCTTATTCTTGACGGATATGGAAGGATGTAGAAGTTCAATCCTACTCGTCAACTAGCCAAAGGAAAGATGTTTTTTAGAAAATAACAATTGATTAAATTTACTAGTCTCTTTTTAGAATCCAATATTTAAATCCAGTCTGATTCTATTTCCATTTTCTTTAAAATTTCCGATTTGAATTAATTCTTCAACAAAATATGATCTTAAAATAAGATTGAATTTTTCTTTAAATGCATAACCAAGCCTTAATTCAATTCCTTGAAAATTAGAAATCCTTGAACCTGTTGCCCCAATTGATGAGTAATCCCATCTTGCCCAATCGTTTTGTGCAAAATAATCAACAACAGCGAATTTCTGTAAATTTGCATAATAAAGATGAACTAACCAGTCTCCTTTCTTTTTTATTTCTCCATATTTGATAGAGGTGACAAATCCTTTTTTCTGTTCTTTTAAAATAGATGGTATTGAATCATTGTTAGAATAGTCTTCAAAATTATTGTAAAATTCTACACCTAAATTTAGTATTGGTTTACGAGTTATTTCTACATCAAAACCCAGATGGAAAATTGAATAATTTAAGTTGAACGTTTCCTCTCCATCTGGAAAATTTCCAACTTTTTTGAAACGATAAAAACCAGGGAAAATATTGACTCTTTTCCGAAGTATGTTTAATTCAAGTTGGGCTATTTGTAAGTAACTGTCTTTATCAAAAGTTTGATTATTAGATTGGATTATAAAATGGCCTGCGTTTAAAGTCAACAAATTTAAAAAATTAGTTTCATGCTCAAGCATTTTGTATTCCAATCCTAAACCTTCAGGAAATACATTATCATTCCAAAATAATTCGTTAGATTTCTTAAGAGGAATAGAGTTCTTGCCAAACCAAGCGGTTAGATTTTTTCTTTTGTACTTATAAAATAATTTTTCAAAACCAATCTGTGTTAAACCGAACTCTCCCTTGCTGCCTCCTATTGTTACATGTGGACCTTGTTGATCATTAATATTACCACTTCTAACTCTTCCTCCAAATGAAGAGTGTTTGTCAATTGCATAGTTTAACCCAAATCTAAATCTATAACGAAGTCTACTCCGATCATCTCTTAAGATTCCATTGGAATTCTGAGAGTTCCAGTCGTGTTCTATCCTGAATCTAAAATCCCCCGTAAATTTTAATTTTTGGTATTCAATACTATCTTTTTGAGCCCAAGTACTAACTGATATTAATAAAAGTAGAAATAAAAAAATATGCTTCATACACTTCGTTTTATCAAAATGTTAAAAGCTATTATATGCAATTTTTGTTCCTGATTATAGCGAACACTCGGTACAATCGATGTAAATTGCGTTTAGCGGGATATAGCCATTTTGCATTTTGTTGTATGCCGTTTCATTGTTTTATTATTTTAAATGTTTTATAAACACCATTAATATTGGTACGAAGAAGATATATCCCACTAGGATAAAATGATAAACTTAGAATGGTTTGTTGATTAGTTATATTTGAAGTATGAAGCAATTCCCCCAATACATTATACAGTAGAATTTTATCTTTTTCTGAAAATGATATCTCTGTTGTTGATAATATAATATCAGAAACTGTAGGATTAGGATAAATATCAATCGAATATTCATCATTAAGCTCATAGTTATTTGTTGACACCAAACCACTATAACAATCATTAGAAAACGCTGTACTCAATTCTGTACTTGCTGCTAAAATTGCGGTAGAGTCTTTACAGATACATCTTCCGTCATTGAAATTATAGGTCATATAAGCTGCATCAGTTTCGAAGGCTTTTATGACACATTGCTCTAATGTTAAGGAGTCACTAGTTAACATTTGCATGCTATGATTCCAATTTGTGAACAGTGTATTTCCGTCACTCCAATGATTGAATCCAGATTGCTGAGTGAGGTTACAAGGTTTGAAAAACAATAGATACAATATTCCTGTTGAACCCGCACCTCCACCAATATTTACAGCAATTGTTCCATCACCACGTAAATCTCCGATAAAAGAAATGGATCTAGAAAAACGTTCTTCAGGATCAAGATTAAGATCAAAGCCACCATCAGTATTGTTAATCCGAGTATAAGTTTTTACAGTTTTATCACTGTTCAAATATAGAATATAAGCCCAACCTTCATTTTGCTGATTGGCTCCAGTAATTAGATCAGGAATGCCATCACCATTCAAATCTCCAGGAGCGCACATGGAGTGTCCAAAGCTAGCTCCAGATGTTCCATTGGGATTTGAACTGGTAGTTAAAATATCGCTAAATCCATTGAGTCCTTCTGTTATTTTTATTTTCGAAACTACGTTGTAGGTAATTGCATCAAGAGAAAGAATCCAAATTGCTCCTTTTCCATCATCAGACATAAAAGCTCCTACCGCTAATTCTTTTGTACCGTCATTATCTAAGTCTCCAAGCATTGCAACTTCTCTACCACCGAACCTATCGTTGTCTAACAAGCCCATTCCAAACCCTCCTTGAGTGGAACTTATGGTAACCGTATTATTAGTTATAATCTGAGAATTATTGTCAAAGAACAATATTCTAATAGCTCCTCTCTGGGTTCCACCTTGATTTGAACTTGGATCGCAGGCGACAAGATCAATTTTACCATCGTTATTTAAATCACCTATAGCCGACAATCCTTGCGCAACAATATTTAGATTTTTTACATAACTTTTGACGGTGCCGTTACTATTTAAATGAATGATAAAAAGTGAGTTATTGCCAGGGGATAGTGCTGAAACAGCAATGTCAGGAATGTTGTCACCGTCATAATCTCCGATTCCTGCAACTCCATAGCCGAAGAAACTTCCCTCGTTTAAAATTTCTGTAAATCCACCTTCTAGCATAGAAATTTTTTGGTTAGATAGAACAGTACCATCATTATTCATAAAGAGAATATAAACTGCACCAGCGTCTGTTTCACCATCATCATCAGAACGTGCTCCGACAACAAGGTCTTTTATTCCATCGCCATTAATATCGCCTACTACATCATGATCTCGGCTAAACCGGTCTCCATTATCAATATCAGCAAAGAAACCACCAGAGCCTTCTTCAATTTGAACAAAGTCGTCCGGGCTAAACTGGGTGAATATTTGTGTATTTGCAATATTAGCCATGATTAGGAAAATCATAGTGCATAAAATTGGGCTTGGTTTAAATTTCGTCATTTTTCTTTTTATTAGTTAATTCAATAACTAATCTGGTGCATAAAATTATAAAAAGGTTGCTTGAAGTTTTCTTTGTTGAATATCAATAATTATGTTTTAATATTTGACTATAGTTACAGCACTTTTTTTTGTGATTTTCGAATTCTTTTTTCAAAAATCTGGTAAGTATTTTTTGGCTCCATATCTTTGGACAGAACTCTGCATTATGTTACGGAACGCTTTGTTCAAATGCGGTACATGGGGTTTAGTAGACTATAGTCGGTTTAACCTATTTCGCATCAATTGGCGTATTACTAATTTCATTCTTTAGTAAAGAAATATTCCATTTCTTGGTACAATTCGAAAAGGAAGGATCATATTGAGTTCTTTTATCATTATAAGCTTACAGCACCCATGAATAAAATTCTTTACTACTTGCTACTTGTGCCAATATCGCGGTTACCGTTTTTTATTTTATATGGTATTTCCAATGT
>CAKZTD010000382.1 GCA_937921595.1 uncultured Saprospiraceae bacterium | reverse complement strand
CAAGTATTTTTTAGACGTTGGTGCCATAGAACAGGAAAGCGGTACCGAGATGCTTCGATACCGCTTTACAGATTAAGATTAGCCATCTCCAACTGCCTCTTCATTTGTTGGGCTCAAAATTCGGGATGACTCATGTTTTTTTTAATTGATAATTAGATTTTCTAAATCCATTTCAAGCTATTCATTTGAGGGAATCAAATAACTTTCTCCATTCACCCAACCAATCAACTTATAATTACGTTTTAAATAACATAAGAGGTTTAATCTTTTAAAGAACTTGTGAAACTCTTTAACAGAGTCCGAAGGTCACTGTTGGCTAACAGTGGTCTTCTTTTTTGAATTATTAGAGTTATTAGAATTATTAAATTTTCAAAAAAAAGAGGTCAAGAACTAATGTTCTTGACCTCTTTTTTAAATTCTAAGTCTATCTACTGAACAGCAATCTTACCAAAGTAAGTATTTTCTGGAGTTGATACTTGTACCAGATAAATTCCTTTTGCCAATTGGCTTAAGTTTAAATCATGATTATGAGTACCCGTAACTGCTCCGATATTTTCAGTATACACTTGCTTTCCTGCAAGATCGGTAATACTTAGACTCACTTCTGTATTTTGAGTAAAATCTAAAGTTAGATTAACCTGTCCATTTGTTGGATTCGGGAACAATTGAACTTCCTGACTTTCGCCAATGCTAATCGTCGATAAAGGCTGCTCAGCCAATATAGATACTCGCTCTGATTCACAGAACAAAGAAGGAGGTTGTACTTCCCAATCGTAGAAATAATAATAGCGATTGGTTCCTCCGATAGAAGACCCAGTCATATTTACTAAATCCTCGATCACGTAATCATTATAATTAACACCTTCACTTGATCTTTTCAGTCTTGGATTATTATTACCTAATGCTGCATTATTTTGATCCTCATTTGTTGTCAATGAAAGATCTGTACCTGCTGGAACTTCAAAATTTAAATCAAATCGCATTCCGTCATCACCAGTAACTGGAATGTTTATTAATAATGATTCAATTACATCACCATTAGCATCTTTCAATTCGATTAAACGCTCTGCTTCTGTATCTGTGTAAACCAAAACAGATTTTAAGATAAATGGATTCAATGCATCAAATTCAATTCCACCATTCCATTGAGGGCCGCTATATTCACTTCCTGCATGCATCAATTGTCCTGTATTTTCAGCAGCGCTTGCGAACTCATCCATATCTGAAACCCAATAATAGGTCGGAGCAGCAATATCTGAAATATCTAATGTTGGGCCATCTCCAAGGTAATTACCACCAGTTTCAGCATCGTACCATTGAGGATTTGTACCTGTTGCCATCAAAGTAAAAGGAGTACCATAAGTAACTTCCATTAATGGTTCTACTTCTGGAGCATCCCCTTCAATCAATGTTACTACAAATGATGCAGAGTTATTATCAGAACAGAAACCTTCCGTCGTTACATAATACTCGCCAGCTTCAGAAACTTCAATGCTTTGACTAGTTTCACCATTTGACCATTCGTATCCATTAGCTTCAGAAGAAGTCAAGGTTACCGATCCTCCAGCACAAAATTCTAGATCACCATTTACAGTGACTGTTGGCGTTTCATCTGGTTCATTTTCAATCAAAAGGTTTTGAGAAATACCATAACAACCTGTTGTCAAATCCTGAACAATCACGCTATATCCACCAGCTTCAGAAACAGTAATTTCAGAAGTGGTCGTTCCATTATTCCAAAGGTATCCGTATCCATCAGGAGCAGTTAAACTAACTGATTCACCAGCACAGATAACCGTGTTTCCTTGAGCAGCAATCTCTACTGAAAAAGGATCACAACCTTCAATCTCTATAATATCAAGGTATTCATTAGTACCTGGGTTTTCAATAACACTAATAATTCCTGATGGCCATTTTACAACTACATGAGATATTTCAGTGCTTGTTCCAATTCCAAAATTTTGTTTAAAAGAATTCATGATTCCATAACTCTCACCAGCTCTTACTTCTCTAATTTGAATTCCCCAGTCTCCATATATTTCTACTCTTGCTCCTACTCCATTCTTATTACTGATCACACCTTCCAGATTTACACCAAACCAATTATTGTCATTAGCGTTATTCATCCAGATCACATCATCAATATCAGAAGGGTTGGTATAGATATTTGCATAACCTCCGTAGATGTCTACAAATCCATCATTATTTAAATCACCCAAAGCAAAAGATTCCATTGCATTATTATCAAATAAACCATTGACTTCTTCAAAAGTACCATCTCCAAGATTTCTATATAAATGGTGTGCACTTCCTGAAACAAGGATATCCATAAAACCATCATTATCAAAATCTCTCATCACTCCTTGTAAAGGAAAACTAGTTGAAGCAATTCCAATGTTTTGCCCTGTAGAGATATCAGTATAATGTCCTGCACCATCATTTTCCAAAATGATATTTGCAAAATCATGGTTCGTTAAAAATACATCCAAATCACCATCATTATCAATATCATTAAAATCAGAAGTCCAAGATTGCCATCCTATTTTCAAACCGAAATCAATCGCTTCTTCTGTATAATTATTTTGTCCATCGTTTACATATAAAGCATTGATTCTTCGTGGATCAGTAGGATCACTTACACCTTGTCGGCACTTAGCAATGTATAAATCAATATCGCCATCATTGTCAAAATCGGTCCATATACTTCCATAATTTCCAGAATTATCAGAGGTTGGTGTTGTTGTCAGATCAATAATATCTGATTCTGAAAAAGTACCATCTTGATTATTCAACCATATTTTACTGGTTCCAACATCATTACAAACAAATATGTCTAAATAGCCATCATTAT
>CAKZTD010000381.1 GCA_937921595.1 uncultured Saprospiraceae bacterium | reverse complement strand
CAAAAAAATTCTTTCCCTTATAACCAAAAGGGAATGTCTAAAAAACAACTATCTTCTATCAAAGGTGGAGATGATATTGTCATTGCTGACATCATCGGAGGATAATTAATTAAAAAATTATAATAGGTGTGTAACTTCTGTAGACGATAGCGTTTGCAGAAGTTTTTTTTTTTGCACACCAAGAAAACAGTTAAGTCCAGCCATATTTTTCATCTTCAATTACCACAATAAAACCACCTATCTTTTAAGCTCCATCTCTAGAAGGAATAAAGTATTAGTTTATTTCTTCTTTACTTTGAATTGTAAACATGGATTATCATCAGGACTAATTTCAAAATGTGGTAGTTTTTTTTTTAAAAGACGATTGATCGATTATAATTATGAATAAACGATCATGAAAAATATATTAGCCCTAGAGATTTTTCAACTTTTGTTATATTTACAACAAAGGCTGCTCTGAATCTAGTAGAACTTCATGCATCCAAAATTCACCTTTATACAAAAACTAGCATCCATAACAATTGGGCAAACTTGAAGGAGTGTTGATTCTAGTTCTCAGCATTTCTCCGCAGATATCGGAACAGACCTGACTTCCATTTCAAACCAAATATGTCATCCGATGAAACGAATGTTTGAAGGTAGCAATGTAGAAGCGTTGCGCTGATCAATCATGCAAATCCTCCTTTATTGAGTATTGACTTTGAACACGAAACTGTTTGAAACCAATCAACAAGGTTACGACTGATCTTTCAGAATGGACACCATTAAGGACTTTACAAACCTATTTGACGGAAATTGTTTATAGAGAGATTGATGGTGCTATTACACCTTTTGCGGTAGTCGCTGAAGCAGTAGGTGCAAATTTAAACTCTGAAATCATCATCATATTAGGATTTGCAAATCTCTTAGCTGATGGATTGAAAGACTTAGTCATTATAATCGAAAAAAGTGCTATATTAAACATTAAAAATATAAAACATGAATACCTTTACTTTTTCAATAAAGTATGTTTTTAAGAAGAAGACTCAAAAGGGGTTTTACTTTTTCATTTTTCTTTTCTTTCTTAGTTTTAATGTTACTGCTCAACTATACTTTACCGACCCTGAGGAATTAGCGGATGCTGTAAACGCCTCCTCAGATGGAGGTATTTTTATTGTAACTGATGGAACCTACAATGATTTTGAAGCAACATTTGAGATTGTTGCTACCCAAAACAATCCTATTATTATTCAAGCCGAAACTGTTGGAGGAGTTACATTAACTGGAGAGTCTCATTTCGTTTTTAAGAAATCAGCTTTTGTAACTTTACAAGGATTCGTTTTTGATGGTCAAGGTGAAGACTCTTTAGTTAAGCTAGAAGGAAGTAATAATATCCGAATTTCAAGAAATGTTTTTGAACTGGAAACATCAGAATCTATTAAATGGGTATTCGTAGGAGGAGTTTGGAATGACAATACTTTTCCTTTTCAATACCCAAGTCACCACAATAGAATTGATCATAATATTTTTCAAAATAAAGAAACACCTGGACACTACATAACCATAGATGGATCATTTGATGATACAGGTTCTGAGGAAGTTTATTACCAATCGCAATACGATAAAATAGATTATAATTATTTTAAAAATAATGGTCCAAGAGCTGTCAATGAACAGGAATCTATCAGAATCGGCTGGAGCGAAATGTCCCTCAGTAGTGGTTACACAATTGTGGAACATAATTTATTTGAAGATTGCGATGGTGATCCAGAAATCGTATCGGTAAAGTCCTGTGACAATACCATAAGGCACAACACTTTTATAGCTAGTTATGGAACGCTTTCTTTAAGACATGGTAATAGAAATAGAGTGGAAGGCAATTATTTTTTCGGTAATGAAAAACCAATAGGAACTTCTCCTGCTGGCTCAACAATTTACACAGGAGGGATTCGTATTTATGGTACCGACCACTTGATCATCAACAACTATATGGAAGGATTGAATGGTACCCGTTGGGATGCTCCAATAACGCTTACTTTGGGAGATGCCATTGATGGGCAAAGCTCTAGTTTATCAAAACACTTTAGAGCAGAGCGAGTAACGATTGCCTATAATACTTTAGTTAATAATAGTCATGGTATTGAGATTGGTTATGACAATAATGATAATTACAACAAGGATTTAGAAGACATTACTATTACCAATAATTTAATAACAGGTTCAGACAATAGTTTAGTTGAAATCGTAGATACTGATAACGACCAAGGTAATGAAATCACTTGGTTGAGCAATTTAATGTACCCAACAGATGATGCAGTTCTTTTAACAGGTGCAAGCTCTACCTCTTTTGATGTCACAGCTGTAACGAATGAAAATCCTCATCTTGTTTTTGATGGTATTTATAATATTTGGAAAACAACTTCAGATACACCTTTATATCCAAATGCTTTATCATCAGGAAATATTGATGAAGATATTGAAGGGCAAGAAAGGCCAAGCAATAGTAACCCTGGAGCTGATCATTTTAGTTTGGAAAGTATTCGTTTTACACCGCTAACATCAGATGATGTAGGACCAAATGCTTATGAAGATATAAATACTTCTGCTTCTGATGTATATGAATTGAGCGAAGTTTTGATGTACCCAGTTCCTACAAATAATATACTTTACCTAGATGATATTGATAGCAAAACGAATAAGGTTGAAATTTTAAATTTAGAAGGAAAAATTCTTTTGTCCTATAGTATCGAAAATAACGAAGGTGATTTAACAATAAACACCACAAAACTATCGAATGGTTTTTATATTGTTCGATTATTAAAAAATGATCATGATACTGAATCAAAGAAGATTTTCATTCAGCATTAATCCCTCTGAGTAAGACTCTAACATTTTTAATTATAAGGCTAACGAGAACAAGATTTCTATCGAAGTGTAATTCTTTTTTTGAAATGATAAAATATTATCACAAATCTTATCTCTAATTTGATGAAAAAATACCTCTTACCCTTATTATTATTAATAAGCCAATATTCATTTAGTACCAATTATTCAGTATCGACAGTTAATGAATTACACAACACGGTTGACATTGTTATCCCAGGTGATACGATCATTATGACCAATGGAATTTGGACGGATGCAGAAATTACTTTTGATCCAGATGGCGCCCCAAATAATCCTATAGTTCTAAAGGCAGAAACACCTGGCGAGGTTATTATTACTGGAGATGTCAGACTGCGAATTGGGGGAGATTATCTTCTAGTAACTGGTCTTAAATTTGAGAATTGTATAGCAACTGAAGGTAATTTAATTTCTTTTAGAAAAAGCAGTACAGAGTTTGCCACCTATAGCAGACTTACAGAATCTGTCATTACTAATTGTAATCCACCAAGTAATGATACTAATTATAAATGGGTTGGTATTTATGGAAACAATAATGAAGTCGATCATTGTTATATTGCCAATAAAACACATGTTGGAGCAGCATTAGTTGTTTGGACTGACGAGACCGAAGGGAACCATCACGTACATCACAATTTCTTCGGCCCAAGTCCGGAAGGGGATGGAAACGGATATGAAACAATAAGAGTGGGTACTAGTACTTATGCTGAACATGCAGGATACAATTTAATAGAGCATAATTATTTTCATCAAAGGGATGGTGAAATAGAAATCATTTCAGGCAAATCCAGTTATTCGATTTATCGATATAATATTTTTAAAGATTGCAAAGGTGGATTAACACTTAGACATGGCACCAACTGTTTGGTTGAAGGAAATATATTTTTTGGCGAATCCAAAAGCGGTTCTTATGGGATACGTATTATTGATCGCGACCATCTTATTATTAATAACTACTTAGCAGATTTGGATTATGGAGGTAGTGGTGTTCGGCATCCTATTTCAATAATGAATGCGGATCTTAATCCAGAACCAACCGGATATCAACATGCCATAAAAGATACCATTGCCTATAATACCATTGTAGATTGTACAAAAGCAATAATGATTGGTGCTGAAGATCGTCCCGTCGCTCCTGATGGTTGTGTCCTGATTAATAATGTAGTCACTATAAACAACTCCCCTCCTGTTGTACATAATAACCCTCCTACAGATATTTATTACGCTGGTAACTTTTTTCACAGAGTAGACGATGAAGTAACGGTACCTGAATCTGGCTTTGTTGATATTGATCCACAATTGGCAATTCCTTCAGGTGACAGTATTTTTAGACCCGATGCTTCTAGCCCAATTGTTGGAGCTGCTGTCACTGGAATAGTACAAGAAACATTTGATTTTGAATTGCATTCAAGACCAAATACACCAGCAAGCGGAGCGGATGAAATATCTTCTTCTCCTCCGATTGATAGAGGCATTTTTGGTCCTACTTGGTTAGTTGATGGTCCATTGCCTGTTGAAATGTTACATCTCTCCGTAAAGCAAGAATCCGAATGTGCAATGATATCTTGGTCAGTTACAAATGAAGAAGCAATAGACAGATACATCATTATGCGATCCACTGATGGCATTAATTTTTCACCAATTGGACATCAAACAGCTAGAAATGAAAATGATATAATTCAAAATTATTCTTTCATAGATTGTAATATTCAGCAACTAAACATAGCGCATGTTTTCTACTTACTCCATATTTTAAATTTTGATGGAACGATTCAAAAAAGCAAATTAGTTGTTCTAAACATAAAATCAGATCATAAAAAAATCAAACTATTAACTCAACAAAATAATAATCAATTTGGCCTTTATTATCCTTCAAATAATCAACAAGAAAATGAATCTGCCTCTTTTACTATTTATTCAATTAGCGGAACAACTATTCTTAAAGAGCAAATTATTAATGAGGGTGAAAAAATATTTTTGGGAGAATATTGGCCTCCTAATCAATATCTAATCTACTGCAAATATGCTTCTGGAAATCACGACATTTTCAAATGGGTAAAATGGTAATCAATAACTAAAAAAATGGACAGAAAATTAAAAGTACTAGTATCGGGAACTGGATTTGCAGGCCAAGGTCATACTGATGCATTTCGGGCTGTAGGCGCTGAGGTAGTTGGCATTGTTGGCCGAACAGCAAGCGTCGTCAATGAGGTGGCCAACAAAAAAGCTATTCCTTATTCCAGTACAGATTGGCAACAAGCATTAAAGGATTGCCAACCGGATATCGTTTCTATAGGAACTCCCGGCGGTGCCCATTATGAAACAATAACACAGGCTATTGAGTTTGGGTGTCATGTGTTTTGTGATAAACCACTTACCGATAGTGGAGGCTCAGCATTGGAGTTATACGAATTAGCTAAACAGAAAAATATAAAAACGGCTTTTGCTTCTAGCTTTCGTTACATGCCATGTATCATACATGCTAAACAACTAGTGGCAAATGGCGCAATCGGTGAACCTGTGGAAGTTGAGTGCATATCACACTTCAACCTAGAGCGAGATATTCCCTTTGGATGGTCTCATCGCAAAGAAGATGGAGGTGGTCGCCTTAACAACAATTTCACCCATAAGCTTTCTATTGTAACCTCAGTCATCGGCGAAAAGATACTATCAATAAGTGGAGAGGTACGAGACGACTTAGGCAAGGCACCTATCGTTAAAGGCGTACATAATTTCAAAACAAGAAGAGATTTTATTCCGAAAGATCTAAACGACCCTTCGCTTAAATGGGGAGAAAGTAATGTCGAATGGACGTATACCGTATTGGCACAATTGGAAAGCCAAATGGCAACTAAACCGGTTTCCGTACTCTTCAAACACGGTGGGCTTAACCCACGATTTAATGAAGATCATATTGTCTTTTATGGCACAAAGGGAGCAATCTATATTAAAGGACACTATGGCTCGGGACCACTGTATTTATGGGATGAAAATAAAACTTGGCAAGAGTTGTCATTACCTCACGATATAGCTGACGACCAGCCAAATGTTGATGGTGATACAGAGCGAAATTGGCAATGTCTTGCTAGAGAATTTGTAAAAGATATTAAAGGAGAATCATTCTCATCTTATCAAACCTTCAAAGAAGGAAGTCTATATCAACAGCTCATCGACATAATTAGAAAGAACGGCAACTCGACTGATGTTCTTCATCTCCAATAAAAATATACTATGGAAAGTAAATCTATGATTTATGAGTATTTAGTGATTGCGGCCTACTTTCTGTTAATCATCGGAATTGGTTTTACATTCAGAAACATGGCCAAAAAATCCACTAGCGATTATTTTCGTGGTGGTGGGAGAATGCTTTGGTGGATGGTCGGTTCAACCGCATTTATGATGCAGTTCTCCGCTTGGACATTTACAGGTGCAGCGGGCAAGGCATTCACTGATGGTTTTGCAGTCTGCCTAGTGTTTTTCGCCAACACCTTTTCCTATTTCTGTGGTTGGGCTTACTTTGCCAAACGTTTCAGGCAGACGCGGGTTGACACACCAACGGAAGCCATCAGGGGACGTTTCGGTCCCGAGAATGAACTGTTTTTCTCGATAGCATTAATTATTTTCACACTGCTCAATGCAGGTATATGGCTTAATGCACTAGGCGTATTTGCTAGCGCAGTTTTTAGTGCTGACATCAGCATAACAATTATTGTTACTGGTCTCATAGTTTTATTTGTTTCTGTGCTTTCTGGTGCCTGGGGAGTAGTTGCATCTGACTTTATGCAAACGTTGGTCGTTGCGGTGATATCCATTGCTTGTGCCTTAGTAGCCTTAATCAAAGTAGGAGGACCAGTCGAACTGGTAAACAATTTTCCGTCAGATTTTATTATCGGGCCGAATATGAATTATGGTTTGCTACTGGTCGGAACCTTTGTATTCTTTTTAGCCAAACAATTAGTCACCATCATGAACCTCCATGACTCCTTTCGTTTCTTAAATGCTAAGGACTCAATCAATGCGCGTAAAGCAGCTTTATTGGCTATGGGTTTGATGGGAGTGGGCAGCATAATCTGGTTTATCCCACCATGGGCCTCAGCCATTTTATATCCTGATGCAGCCTCAGCGTATCCCGAACTTGGAAATAAAGCCGCGGATGCGATCTATCTTGTATTCACCCGCAATGCAATGCCTGTAGGCACAGTGGGCCTTTTGCTTGCTGGATTATTTGCTGCCTCCATGTCATCGATGGATTCTGCCTTAAATAAAAATGCAGGTATTATTGTCCGGAGTATTTACCAACCATTCATGGTAAAAAGAGGAAAGCAAATAGATGATAAAAAACTGTTGAGACTAAGTATGTTAATAAGTTTTGTTAGTGGTATTCTGGTTATTGCAATGGCACTGTTTTTCAGATCACTAAAAGAACTCAGCCTTTTTGATCTGATGATGTCGCTTTCAGCAATGATTCAAGTGCCTCTGTTGATACCGCTTATTGTCGGTCTTTTTATAAAAAAAACACCTCGATGGGCGCCATGGGCAACCGTATTTCTGGGCTTGTTTTTATCTTGGTTTATGAAAGAGGTTTTTACACCACAAGTATTTGCGGACTGGATTGGAATAGATGCATTTACGGCCAGAGAATCTGCTGACATGAGTTTGATTCTTACCTTAGGGGCACATGTTTTTATCACTACTGGATTTTTCTGTGCGACTTCGTTATTCTACAATGAATCAAAGGACAAAAACAAAGTCGAAACGGATCGCTTTTTCGAAAATTTGGAAACGCCTGTTATTGCAGACGATCAACAGGATGAATTCGATCGCCAGCAAAGAAATAAGTTAGGTACCATGGTTATCTGTATGGGACTGGGTATTTTACTGATGGCATTGATTCCCAATCCTCTCTGGGGCAAAATGATCTTTGTACTTTGTGCCTTAGTAATTTCCGGAATTGGTTTTTTATTGAAACGCAGTGCCAGAAGCAAAACTTCTTCTCTATGACCTAAGGATATTATTATGTGTATAAAAAAAATTACAATACTCCTAGTTATACTTTTGCTTAACTCATGCATGGAGCAAAACGATGAAAATATACATCTTACCAATGGAGTAGATGAATCTGCAGGTGTTTGTCCTGTGTACATCATCACAACACCTTCAGCGATTTATTATTTAGAAAAAGAAGGTGGTGGTTTGTCGAGTATGGTTGACAAAGATGGCGTCGATTGGCTGGGTTTCCACAATAAAAAAGGGTCGGCTCACAAAGGCGAATATCGAGGATTTCCTAATGCGATTCACAAACAGGACGGCAATTATTTTCATGCGATGAATGCTGGAACAGATCCTTCCAGTTCTATAATTAAAATAGAATCTAAACAACATGTTCGTATTATATTTACCTCAGACAATAAACAATGGAAAGGACAATGGGACTTCTACCCTACTCGCTGTGATTTTACAATGAGTAAAATCAGTCCAAGTTATAAATATTGGGTTCAATATGAAGGCGTTCCGGGTGGAGGAATGGATAGCACTGATTTTTGGTATGCTTCTTCTGATCATAAACTACATCCAATTACAGAACCCTTCATTGGAGATTTGCCGGCACCAGAATGGATGGCCTTTGGTGATCAGAATTCACCTCGTATGTTATATATGCTGCATCAGGAAGATGATGAATTTCCGGATAATTATGTCAGCAGGCCCGATATGACGGTACTGGGTTTTGGTAGAGAACACAAAGATAAGTATCTAAATACCGTTCAAACCTTTTCGATTGGTTTTATTGAATCCACGGAGTATTCGAAGGTTGATCAAGCGATCAAGCAGATACTTAAATAGATCGCTTTTTTATAAGATCATTTTTTATTCGACGATCAAAAAAACAATTTGAATTTATGAAAATAATTGATGTCAAGATATTTGTAAGTTGTCCCAGTCGTAATTTCGTCACTGTAAAAATTGAAACAGATGAAGGTCTTTATGGCTTGGGTGATGCCACACTCAACGGAAGAGAAATGGCAGTAGTAGCTTATTTACAAGAACATATCAAACCATGTCTTATAGGAAAAGATGCGCATCAAATTGAAGACATCTGGCAATATTTATACAAAGGATGTTATTGGCGAAGAGGACCAATTACGATGACCGCCATTGCAGGAATTGACATGGCACTTTGGGATCTCAAAGGTAAGGTCGCTGGCTTGCCTGTTTATCAATTACTAGGTGGTAAAAGCCGTACAAAAATAAAAGTATACGGTCATGCAAATGGTCAGAACATTGATGAGACATTAGATCATTTAGGGAAACTAATTGAAGATGGATACAAAGCGGTCAGATTACAATGCGCAATACCTGGTTTAGAAGGTACGTATGGAACACTTGCTGATAAAAAAGATTATTACGAATTGCAAAGCAACCGACCGCTGCCACCTGAACAGCTATGGGATACCAATAAGTATTTAAATTTCATTCCAAGTCTTTTTAAAAAAGCTCGAGAAAAATATGGCATGGAGATACAATTACTGCATGACGTTCATAGTCGACTTACACCAATTGAAGCCGCTAAATTAGGTAAAGAGTTAGAACCATATAATCTCTTATTTTTAGAAGATCCTGTTCCTGCTGAAAATCAATCGAATTACAAACTTATTCGACATCACACTACGACACCTCTTGCGGTAGGTGAAGTTTTTAATTCGATCTGGGATGCAAAAAAACTAATAGAAAGTCAATCTATTGATTACATACGCATGGCTGCTACTCATGCAGGAGGACTTACTTCCATAAAAAGAATAATGGATTTTGCGTCATTATACAATGTAAGAACAGCTCCTCATGGTCCTCCAGATATTTCACCAATTGGTCATGCGGCTCATGCACATTTAAATATATGGGCACCTAATTTTGGAATTCAAGAATTCGTAGGTTTTGGCGGAACGGATATGAACAAAGTTTTTAAACATTCATTAACTTATGATAATGGACATTTATTATTAAAGGATATTCCTGGACTGGGTGTTGACTTTGATGAACAAGAGGCAAAACAATTTCCTTACAAAAGATCTTACTTACCTATTAGCCGATTAGAAGATGGGACATTATGGGATTGGTAATTTTTTTAAAAAGCTGAACAATAGTAATCTATTAATTAATTCAGGTTGTGAATAATACATTGGGCAATGTTACAAACTTGCCACTATTCCATGCTTTCAAGTTACAGCCTCCTAAAGTCGGCTTAAACTTAAAAGAGTTTCCTTTCTTGAGAATGGTTCGCAACTTAGATTAATTAATTTAATACATCAATTTCATCTTCAAATTTTCTTCAACGATCAATTTACCTGAGTTAATAATTTTGTTTTCGGAATGTGTATTATTTTTTGTCCCCCAAAGTAATGCAACTAGTTTCACCTTATTATTATTGAACGTATTGTTTGCAATATTGACATTGATAATTCCTCTGGTGTTTATCAAAATACCATTGGGTTCTTCTTCTCCACAATTTGAAAAAATACAATTGCTCACTAATAAATTTCCTCCAATTGTAGATTCGTCATAACCTCCTCGATAATAGTCGATGACATTACTTTTAATATTTTCAAATTGACAATTATCAATGGTGAGAAACTCTACATTATAATCTCCTTTGTCATTCGTTTCTTCTGATAATTCAATTCCGTTTTGGCAATTTTTCAAACTCGTATTTGTAAATATTATTTCATCTGCGAAAGATTGCTTATAAGCTTTTAAAATATAATCGAAATTACTGATCTCA
>CAKZTD010000380.1 GCA_937921595.1 uncultured Saprospiraceae bacterium | reverse complement strand
CCGCTTCCTTCTGAGTGACGCATATCCGAGTCGTCTACTTGAAAAAACCGATCAAATACATGAGGGATATCTGCTTCGGAAATCCCTGTTCCATTGTCTCGGACAGCGAGCGTTAAATAGGGCTTTCCATTAAAAAGTTCTTCTTTTGCATGGACAATTATTTTACCAGACGCGCCTGTGAATTTGATGGCATTGGAGAGCAGATTGGAAATAATTTGCTGCATTTTCTCTGCATCATAATCCATATTTAATTCATCCAATTCCCGATAAAAAGTAAGCCGAACATGTTTGCTGTCCGCCATTGACTGAAAGGATTCGACAATGTATTCGGTGAAAGGAATAACGTTTCCTTGTTGTGGTTCTAACTTCAATGCATCGCCTTCTAGTTTGGAAAGATCCAGCATTTGATTGATCAGTTGTAGTAGTTGTTTACTGTTTCGCTTTATGAGCTTTTTTTCAGACTCATTGCCTTTTACCAAATCAGTGGCACCCATAATGACCGTCAGTGGTGTTCGGAATTCGTGGGTGATATTGGTGTAAAGTCGAGTTTTAGCAATGTCCAATTCACTTAATCGCTCTGCTCTTGCTTTATCTTTTTTGAGTAAATTTACCCGATAGCCATCTGCTAATGCAAGAGTAATTATGAATAATAATAAAAGAGATTCGATTGCAAATATGGGGATATCAGTCGTATTACCAGTTTGAAAAAAAGAAACGACCAACCAAAGGAGTGCCGATCCTGAAAAAAGCATGGCCAATAAAAAGTATTTCGCTGGTTTAAAGCCTTTCTTTAAAACAATGATTGCCCAAACGATTGGAATCAAGCCACCTATTGCAAAGCAAAGCATTATAGCCAAAACAACAAAAGCCCTTATGCCTTCGCCGAACTGCCCTAAAAGATCAAATTGTCGAGCAGCAAAGAGGAGTTCAAAAAAGAAAAAGATACTTAAAAAATAGAAAACAATCTTCTTAAAAACCGGAATCAATTGATTGACATTCAAATATTGTTGGGCAAATTTCATTAATCCCAAAATGGAAAGAAATACACCGACCTGGTAAAGAATTTTTATGGCATTGCCTGAGAACGCTTTTAAAAAAGGAAAATGTATCCAATCAAAAACAACGATAAAAAAAAGGGATATACCAAACATCATTAAGGCATAATACAAAGCCGTCCGTTCCCTACCCATTAAAAATAATAGTAGGCTATACAGAATCTGAACCCAAAGTACGCCATGGAAAAATATATAGAACTGGGATTTATTAAAAGTCTGACTTTCATCTGATAATGCTATACCATTTTGTGTCTGGTTGTTATCAAAAGTGCAAGCCTGTAGATCATAATCAGTGTCTCTTCCCAAATAAAGGAGGGCGGCTCCTTTTCCAGCAGATGAATTGTTGGTAAAAGAAGAATTAGAAATACTGGAAAAAGTACCTACTACAAAAGGCTCAATAGCCAGGGCTCCTCCATCTCCATCTTTAGATTCATTGTTTTCAAAAATGCATTCGTCCACCCAGACTTTACTGTTCTTACCATCGCGAAAATATACTATATTCATAGCACCTCCCCTCGAGAGAAAACTCGAATGTAATTTTGAAATACTATTGCCAATAAATTTGGATTTCCGGACGAATAAGGAATCATTTAAACCTGCTGATTGATAATAAATGCCTCCACCATTATTTGCTGTATTATCCTGAAAGTCGCAATTATTTATTTCAGTACGTATATTTATACCGCGACTTTTGGCTCTGATTCCAATGGCAGCTCCGTGACCATTAGTGCTATTCTTTGAAAAATCAGAATTCTGAATAATCGTATAATTCTGATCGCCCTGGGCCACTAAATAAATGGCTCCTCCCCCGGCTTCCCTACTTTTATTGTCAGTTGCTGAATTATTTATAAAGGAGCAATTGTCTACTTTGTATTTATTATTTGCACTTATTCTGTTATTGTATAAAAAAAGTGCGCCTCCTCCTCCACCTCTTTGTCCTTCTGCTTGATTGCCACTGAATATAGAACTTTGGACAGCCATCGTATTATCCTTTCCATAGAATTCTAATAAGACTCCTCCCCCATCAATTGAACTAACATTATTGGAAAAATTACAAGAGTCGATTTTTACCCTCCCCTTTTCTGAAGCTAAATTTATATTTATACCACCACCATAATACTCACTCTTGTTCTTTGAGAATTTGGATTTTTGGATAGCAATAGAAGGTCCTATACTTTTATTAATCGTAACATTTACAGCACCGCCAAATGTAGAGAAATTATTATTGAACTGACAGTCTTCTATTCTTAAATCAATTTGATCTTGCCCTAAATTAGTATTTCCAATATTCAGTGAATCGAGCAAAAACAAAGCACCACCTCGCAAGCTTGAATAATTTTGAATAAAGGAACAGTTTTTTATCAAAGCTGGTCCGTACAAAAATAATCCGCCGCCATTAGATGATTCTTTAAATCCATCTTGCATGAATTCACTTTCATTAAATTCATCTTCATCCGAATGTCCGCTTTTAAATGTGATTCCATCTATGACAGGAATAGTATTGATTTTGTTTTCAATAAGCACTACCGTCCAAACATTGTCGCTTCGATTAGTTTCAAAATCATCAAGGATATCATCTTCATTAAGATCGCCGGATAGGATTGTAGGATACTCCGAAGGGCTCCGTTCTTCAAGTATTGTTTCTGTTCCTGCAAAGCCTCCATAGATTTGAATGCCTTTTGTAATATGAAAGGTAGTGGTTTTGGGATCACCAAATTTACCTGGAAAGTAGGTACCGTCAGCTACCCAGACCTGTTTGTTCTCATCAGCTATTTGAATTGCGTCTTGTAAATTGGAATAAGCATTTTGCCAGGAAGAACCGTCATTTAATCCATTGGCATCTGCATCTACAAATATTTGTGCTACACAGAGATTAGAACTAAATAGTATTGAAAAATAAAGGAAACCAAGTGCTATAGCCTTTAGTTTATTCATTGTTAGAATTATGGGGTTATTTAAATCTAAACTAAGGTAAGCTTTTAAATTATTGTATCCCCTTTTCTTTTAATTCAAATTTGTAAATTTTCTTTCCAGTTGCATAGCCTAAAGTATCTCCAAAGAATTGAAATTTGTTCAATCCTTTTCCAAATTCTGGAACACTCTTCCATGATTTTCCTCCGTCAATAGTTTCATAAGTCCCATAGGAACTACTTCCTCCAATCCAACCTACGTCCTCATTTACAAATCCTATCCCTTGAGTAAAATAGTGCCTTTTGGCATACTCCATTTCTATCCAGGATTTTCCTTTGTCTTCTGTTTTTAAAAAATGAAAATTTCCATCATCTATATTTCTTTGTATGGAAACATAACCAATGTTCTCGGATGGAAATACGATTTTCCAACAATACTCTCCAGTTTGCGAGGACTCGAATAATTTCTTCCATGTAGCTCCACCATCAGCTGTGGATAAGATTAATGCTTTTGAGTTTTCTTTATCTCTTGTCGTTCCGCCTATCATTATTCCATTTTGTTCATCGAAAAAATGAGGAACGATTAAGGAGCCAGCTTTGTCGCTTAAATCCAATGAAGTCCATGTTTTTCCTTGATCCATAGTCTTGACAAAATAAGATGGCCCTCGGACACGTCCACAACCTACTATAACTTTTTCATTTACTTTTTGTAGCCCGCATAAACCAGTGGGGTATGCTCCTGCAATTTTTGAAGGTTTCCAATGCTCTCCACCATCTCTTGTTTCATAAAGGATTATGGAATCACTAGAATATAAATCTTTTTCGTCCAGTCCAATGGTTCCTAACCAACCATTTAAAGAGTCTGCAAATACTACCGTTCTAAAAAATGAATCCTCTTTTTGAAATTGTAACCTCCAAGTTTCTCCACCATTTTCTGTCTTGTAAAGTCTTCCTTGATTATTTATTGCCCATCCTTTATCAGGCGTAATAAAACATATGTCATCATTTCTGCCAGTTGTTTCGGGGAAGTTAGTGAGCTCTTTCCAATACTTTGAATAAGAAGAAGGTCTTGGCTTAGGACTTGGTTCAGCAATCGCATTTTTTACTCGCCGATTACATGAAAAGATGAAAAATATAGCAATTATTAAAACTGAAATTCTGAGATTCATGTATCTAACTTTTTATTAAAACGAGAAAACTTATTGCCTTCTTTCTTTTGTAAAAATAAATTCAAAACATAAATAACAACGCCGCTACGAATACGATGAGTTTTAGATTGAACTCTTTGCATTCGTAGCAGCGTTGAATAAAAATAATTATTAAAAATTTCTAGACTTAGATTTAATACATTTTATTGAACAACCAGTTTTCGAACCAAAACACCTTCCGATGTTTTAATTTTCAAAACATAAAGTTGAGTAACTAAATCTTCGATTTGCACATCAGCTTGAGTATCGTTGATGACTGCAGTTCGAAGTAAGGCACCTTTTGTATCAAAAAATTGAACTTGCTCGATCGTTACACCATTTGCATTAATTTGCAAAAAGTCCGTTGCTGGATTAGGATTAATATCTAAATTGACATTAGGTTCATCCACCGCATTTGGTGTCCCAACATTTACAACATAAGTGATATTTTTAAGCAAGCCGTTTTCATAAGCTTGGAAGCAAATTTCTTCTTCTCCTTCATTGTTTGCAGAAAGAATAATCGTAGCATTTGTAAATTCTGTTTCTACAATATTTTCTATCGCATCCTGACACTCATCTACATCACCAACCATTTGATCAAAAATGATTTCCGTTGATTCACCTAATTCTAATTCAACTATTCGAGTCACACATCTTAAACTCAATTCAGTTTCCTGAATACCAGTACAACCTTCAAAGCTAGTCACTTCACAAGTATACATTCCTGAAGCATCGACATCTGGATTATTTAAAACAACTGTTTGTGCTGTACTTGTAAATCCATTCGGTCCGGTCCATAAGTAAGCTGTTCCATTTTCAGCGGCGATTTCTACTGTTTGACCTTCACAAACCATCGGATATATTTTATCAAAAGAAGTTGCATCATCTGCCAGCACTTCGACATAAACAATTGCATCGCAAGCTTCACCTATATCTGATTGAAAAGCGTAATCCCCTACTTCTGTAATCTCTGTTCCGTATATTTCAAGAATGCTTCCACTACATAAAGTATATAACTCGACCATTTCAGTCGGAACAGTAACCTCAACAAACATAATCATATCATTTATTCTAAAACATGCACCAGATTGCGAACCTTGTGCAGCTTGTAAAATAGAATATTGGAAACCAATATGATTGTTAATCATACTTACTGCATCTATATGATAAGAAATTCCAGTTAAGAAATATTGTCCAACCTCCATTCCTTCCATTGATATTTCATTATTTGGAGAAAAACCTAAAATACTTCCATTTGAACCAATCAACAATGAACCATAAGAAAAACCATCAGTAGTTGGTATCTCTTGTCCACCTCCAATAGTTGGCGTATAGGATATAATATCATTTTGAGTGTTACAAACTAACATTTGACTTTCAGTCGACCCTGTTCCGGCAAATGCTTGGCATGCTGTATTTTCTCCTGTTTCTAAAAGTGATTCATCTTGAAAATTTAATGACCAATCGACCAAAAGTCCTCCAAATTCAAGATCAGGGCAAACACAATAAAGTCTCAAAGTCCAAACACCACTTATTGGACTCCCCGGCATATTATAATCCACGATGTCGCAGTTAGGAGCTGCAGATGCTGAACCATCTGGTGTCATGGCAGCAGCACCACAAGTAGGAGTAAAATCTCCTTCTAAACAGTAATCTCCATTTCCATTACATAAAGTTTCATAAGGAACTCCAGCAGTTAGCGGATTTTGATCACCAGGAACAAAGCATACATTTAAATTGGAAACAGCTCCACTTTGGCAGCCTCCCCAACTATTGTCCTCGTCTCCTAAAAGAATGTAATGCTGTCCATCAGGAGCTTCCAATGACATCGCCACATCACCTATCCAACTATGCTGGACGGTTAAACACACTTGAATTAATGGATTTATAGAAAGGTCATCTGATCCACCATTATTAATGACTTCTAATTCGGAAGTCAGTATGCCGTCTACAAAAGCAGAACTGGGACAATCTGTGCAATTAATCTGAGCATTCAGATTAAAAAAGATAAAAGAGCTAATAAAAAGGGTAAAAAAATACTTCATAGCTAAAGTTTTTCGAATTGTTAAAAAATGTTTTTAAGACGTTGAGTAGAAATACACTCAATCATCACATAAGGCAGGAAGAATAATTTGATTTAAATATAGTAAAAAATTGATATACTTAAGAATCAATAGGAAGTTTATTGTTAAAAACCGCTTTTTATCCTCAAAATGATCTGTATTGGTTAAAAAACAAACTATCCCAGATTGTTTAAGAACCTATCGCCATTTTGTTTTTTTAGTTTCTAATAATCATTACTTTTGCAGCCGATGGAGGTATATAATAATTTAACTGATTTGCCGGTCTTGGAGAATGCGGTGATTACCATTGGTTCTTTTGATGGT
>CAKZTD010000379.1 GCA_937921595.1 uncultured Saprospiraceae bacterium | reverse complement strand
CGACTTTGCTTATTCAAAGTTGCATTGTTTTTTAGTGTATTTGCGTTTTCAGGATTTAATGAAAAAATTCAAAATTCATTTCAGGAATCTACTAAAACTGAATTAGTCCAATCAAGAAATTTCAAATCTGTTTTTAGCTTAAATAGTTTTACAAATAAGCATTTAACAACTCCTTTTTCTGAGTTTAATCTTGAGATAAAACCATATCATTCTTATGCTTTATTATATTTCAAAAAAAACGTAATAATAAAACATAAAGTCGCCTTAAAGAAAACCCTATCGTATGATTTTTTTTCAATAAAACTACCCATTAAAACCTCTCTTTCATCTTCTTCAGATGAAACTCCTCTTTCGACAATAGTTTAATATTCAACCTGAATATTATTCAGTAATTCAATTCATAAAATAACTTGTTGTTTCTATTGCTATGCAAGCAATAAAGCTAATGGCATTTAAGTATTGTAGAAGAAATACTTAAGCATTTTATGAGATGCTTTTAAATTTATACTTCGTTAGAAATTTTCGCCATAGCGAAGACTATGTCTTAAATTTCTGCCTTGCCTAAATCTAAAATCTTCATCCTAAAATACCGAATTACTTTTTCTACAATACTTAAGTGCCTATAGATTTAGCTCTTATCGAAATAGGTTTAATAATTTAATTTTAAAAATCATAACATGAAATTTATTAAAATAGTACTGAAAAGTATCGGAATAATAATATTAAGTTTAATCATCGGTGCTTCAATTTATATTTACAATTCTGGTCCAATATTACCTGATCATACAGATGAAATTATAGAAGAAGTAATAGCGAATCCAATACCCGAGCTGATAAAAGGAAAAACGGGAATTGTTACTTCGCAAGGAATTCAAATTTGGTATGAAAGTATATTGCCTAAAGAATCACCTAAAGGAGTTATTTTATTAATCATGGGAATATCGAATGATGCCTTAGGTTGGCCTGAAAAATTCATTCAATCATTAACTGATCTTGGATACCAAGTAATTAGATATGATCACAGAGGTACTGGCTTATCAGATTGGATTGAAAATTTTGATAATAATAAACCTTATTCACTTTCTGATATGGCTTCTGATGGGGTTTCTGTTTTGGATGCTCTTGAGATAGAGAAGGCCAATATCATAGGAGTTTCAATGGGCGGAATGATTGCTCAACATTTAGCAATTGACTATCCCGATAGAGTACAATCATTAACATCCATAATGTCATCAGGAAATGTTTTTGACCAAGAACTTCCTCCTATTTCTTCTGAAGTAGCCATAGACTTAATAAAAGCTGCAATAAAATACAGCATCTTTAGTAGTGAAAAAAACATTGTTAAACTCCACCTAGCAAGTAGAATTATATTGATGGGAGAAGCATCTCAAGATTTAGATATTAAAGAAATATCTGGAAATGTTCTTTATAATATTCGCAAAAGAAAAGGTTACAACCCCAATGTTTCAGGACAACATCAGGCAGCAGTATCAGCTTCTGGGTCTAGATATGACAATCTTAAAAAGTTGAATTTGCCTACTCTTATTATCCATGGAGCATCGGATCCGTTTATACCAATAGAGCATGGTAAAAAATGTGCAAACTTAATACCTAATGCAGATAGTTTATGGGTAGAAAACATGGGCCACGATATTCCAAATGAACTAATTCCACTTATCTCGAATAAAATATTTGAGATCTTAGAGTAATTTTTTTAAAGAAATAAATCACACCAAAATGCAAACGGTATAAACTCTAAATGTGTCTGTATCGTTTGCACAAAACGTTTTGCAACATTAACAAATCACTTTTTAATTAGACTAAACCATCATTGTTTGATTCGAGAATAAATACATTTTTTAATGGCAGTAAAAAGAGACACCGGTCATCAATCACAAAATTGATAAAAGTCTTTCTATTCAATTTTTAAGATTTGTTTAGGGATAATTAATCCTCCATTGTTCAAATTGATTTCCATCCAATATACACCCAGAGGAAGATTTGCTAAATCAAGATTTGTGTTCCTGTTCGTCATTTGAAATTGTTTTTTCAAAACAGATTGCCCCAAAATATTTATCAATTCAATTTGAACTTCTTCATCACATTCACAGGAAATATTGACTTCATTTTTAAATGGATTAGGAAATAAATTCACTTCAAATTTGGATTCAATATTTTCAATTCCGGAAATCAAATCTTGTCCATCGCAATTTTCATCAATGCCATTATTAGGAATTTCTACTGCATTGGGAAAAGCATTTGGGTTAGTGTCGTCACAATCCTGATCATCCAAAGTATAGCCAATTGGAACAAAACTTATGCAGGTGTCAATTGAATTATTTACATCTCCAAAAGAATCATTATCGTTATCTGCATAATAGGTAAAAGGTATGATCCAATCATAAGCCCATTGTATCCCCGTACCTTGGGAAGCGACAAAAAGTTTTTCAGGATTTGAATGATTTAATTCCATATCTACTATTGAAGGATAAGCTAATTCCGCATCATCAATAACCCATGATAAACCTCCATCAAGACTATATTGAAAACCGACTAAATCGGAGTTTGCAACCCCACCGCTTGAACCAACATAAGAGGAGCCTATGAATATGACGTTGTGATTATTTTCACTTACTACTACAGATCTCATATGATTCCCTTCTTTCATTTTAAGCCATGATGCACCATAATCTATACTTTTATAAAGTCCTTTCCCTGGACCATAAGCAGTTGCATAGATGATGCCTGGCTCGCAGGTGCTTGAGTGGATACAGGATAAACCTCTGTATGTTTTTTTCCAAAAATCTACAGTATTGGATACCTCACTCATTTCGCTATGCCCAGTTTCAGACCAAGATGTACCTCCATCTATGCTTCGAAAAAATCCACCACTTCCTCCCGCATAAATTATATCGCTATTATTAGGATCAACATCAACAAACCAAACACCGCCATTGCTATCTGAAAGACTCCAATTATAACCATCGTCAATGCTTTTATAAATATCTCCTGACACAACAGTAAATAGTGTTCTGTTATTGGGATCACTATTGGGGTCAACTGATAAATCTGTAATTCTTAAACTTGATGGTAAACCAGTATTACTCAAAACCCATGAAGTGATTTCCCCTGTTGAATCACTTCTCACTAGATGACAATTATTCGTTCCTTGCAGAGATGCCCACACTACATTAGTTCTTGTCGGATCAGTAGCAATACAATAAGTGTTTCCACCAAAACCATCCCAGCCATCCGTATAAGTTGAAATATTACATGACTCCCAACTTGATCCTGCATCTAGACTTCTCCATAATCCATTATCACCATAACCAGCATAAACAATATTCGGATCAGCTTCACTAATCTCGATATCATGTAAAACTACATTATCAACTCCCCTACTCTGCCAGCCACCTGTAGTATCCTGATCCGTAAACAGGTTGTCAAAAAGTATTCCTCCATCATCTGTCCCGTAGACAAATCTTGTATTGATCCAGTACATTTTATTGGGGTCTGATAAATCTGTTCCTAATGTTCTACAATAGTTTTTATTGTTTCCATAAGACCTATGTATAACCGTTCCGATATCATCATTAAAGTCAGCCAGGTAACCAGTCCCCCAGTCTGTTTCAAATCCGGTTTGTGTCCAGTTGACTCCACTATCTGTTGATGTAAAAGTTCCTGATGTGGGTATCCAAGGTGCTGTTTTCCTTACATCAATAAGTCTGATTACTGAAGGCTCATCTTGCTTGATCCAAATCACTCCGCTTCTTTCGACATCGGGGTTTGGATCGAACCAAGTGTCTCCACCGTCCATACTTTTGAAAATATCTCCCTCATAAGCAACTCCGCTTCCACAAGGAACATTCATCGTAGTCAAGTAAACGACTTCGGGGTTTTGAGGGTCTATGGCTACATCCATAATTTGCATTGTATCTGATATCCCAGTGGCCAACTTTGACCAATTCATCCCTCCATTATTGCTCCTATACAATTCGGCTGGACCACAAGCGAACCTATCAAATCCGGATAAGACATATAAATTTTCTGAATCATTGGGATTAATAACAATTTTCAACAACCTCAAATTATCAGGTAAATCCAAACTAACCTGTGTCCATGTTAAACCATGATCTATCGTTTTATAAACGACTCCATCTAAACCATTCCAAGCAGGTTGATAGGTCGCATAACCAATATTTGGATCAGCCAAAGAAATTTGAATATCGCCAACTACTCTTGCAGGTCCCCCAGGATTAAAAACATGAGAAACGGTATTACCTCCATCTTCACTTCGGTAAATACCTGTGTTTGTTCCTAGATAAAGTATGTCTCCATTTACGGGGTCAAAACCGACAGCACCAACATGAGTTGCAGTTAGACCTGAAGCATTTCCTATTACATCCCAACTCTCACCTCCATCCGTACTTCGGTAAGCACCAGATAAGTCACTCCCAACGAGAATAGTCCCGGTCGGTCCTGCACCTACGGACATCATCCATCCACCAGCACCAGGGTTGGTTCGATGCCAATACTGCCCAGTTGCAACGGTATTAAAAAAGATCCATACTAAGAAAACGAGAAATAAATAAGCGTTTTTCATGATTATTGTTTTTGATTGTCACTAACAACTATCTCCATCAACAACATTGTCCATATTTAAATATACAAAATTGTTCACACTCTATTATCTTGTTTTGAAAACCACCATTTTTTGGGGATTACTTTTCCAAAAAAGTAAAAACCAAATAACGCTATTTGAATAATTAAAAAAATGTATCTTGAAAAAGAAAACAAAGTGCAAAACGGCAATAATCAGATTAATTAAATTGCATGATAAAAAGACATAAAATTGACAAGGAAAAAGTATTATATAGATCTAATTATCAACTGAAGATTGATTTGGTAAAAAGATCTTTAAATAAATTGAAGAATGGAGATGTCATCTTACTGAATTATACTAAAGATGTCCTCCTTGATATTATTAGATCTGAAATAATTAATGAAAGAGATGAATATTTGTACACGGCAGTCAAATATTATATAGAAATTGGTCTAGCTCATTTTGAACGCTGCTTATCTTCAACATCTGAAATTCAGATAGAGATAATGGGAACATGCTATACTGTAGAAAAAGAAAAATCACTTAATGGTTATTCAGCAACCGAGTGGGTAAATTTGATGTGTTGGGCCTTTGTATTAAAAGAAGATGACTATATAGATCGTATAAGTAATTTCAAAATTTGGGAAGACTTAGAGTTCGATTCAAAATTTCATTTATTGTTCGCTAATTATATTTATGCTTACCTGAAAAAAGAGGAGGATGAACGAAAGAGATTATTAACTTTAATTAAGGCAGATTCAGAATCTGATATTGGTTTATTTCGTGGACAAAAAGAAAGTAAATATGTATTTGTCAAAGGCAAATCGAAAATAGTAAAGAATCTTTTCTTGCCTTATGCGACCTTGATGGAAGAAGTAATATTAAATAATTCTGAACAATTTAATTCCAAATTATTTGAATTTCTAAATGCTAAACGAGGTTTCATAACTAAAAGTAATCGAAAAATATTACCGCTTTTTTGGATTGATTTCAATTTACTTGGCATCTGTGCGATAGCACACAAGCAAGGAATAGAATGTAAAGTAGAATCAGAATATATTCCCAGCTGGATTTATAAAAATGAATTCGAAAAGTCGGACTTCATATTTTAAATAAAATAACTTATTCAAAAAAGTAAAAACAATATTATCAATAATTTCTTATTCATTTCTTTTAAAAAAACATCTAAACACGTCATGCTTTTTCACCAAAAAAATCCACTGTACTACTGGATGTTTTAAATTGACCGAGCATTGAATAAATTCGAAACCTACAGGGGAGTCAACTCTCCGAGCTCACTCCCCTTTTTACGAGTCCAATGTAGGTTCAATATTTATTTCTCAGAAATTTTATTCTTAAACCTTCTTTTCAATCTTAAATTTTGGAACAATATAATTCAGATAAAGAATCATTCCGATGTATGTCAAAATTAAGGTAGGAACGCTGGAATTGAAACCTAAATCAAACTCTGGTATATTCAGTAACTGTCTAAATGAAGTAGTCGCAATGGATAACATAAAGACAATTCCAAAAATAAATAATCCTATAATGGAGGCTTTATTTTTGGAAGTACGTTGAATTCCATTTTTTGCTTCTTGTTTGAAGAAATACCAAAGCATAGCAACAGTAGCAACCGCCTCAATTCCAATCGCAAGGAAAACATTGGTAGCATAAAGACCTAGTCCTACATTATTTGTTTCCAATCCAAAGATATGATGCGGATGTCCTGAGAAGAAATCTAAAACAAAATGTCCAAGTACTAAAACAGCTCCCACTAAACCAATTTTGGTATCTTTAAATATTACTTTCCCAAATAAAAAAACTAAAGACACCCAAAAGATCAAAGGTATTAAATCGTGACTATACAGCATATTTACAGCCATATTACTCAATGTGGTGTTAAACACATCACTAGGTTCAGTCAATTCTAATCCTAGATAATGAAAGGTAAACCATAATAAATCTTGCAACTGCGAAGCTATCAAGAAGAATAACAAGGTTCCTTTTGGGTATTTTTGGTAAGCTACTAAAGCGGTCGTATAATGTCCTGCTAACATAATAATTGATTTTCTGAATGATTCAAAATTATTTTACTATTTTCACTTTACATTTTAAAGCAAAAATACAAATTACTTTACATTTTAAAGTAATATTTAAAAGATTATGGAAAAAAAATTTCGCTCTTCTTGTCTGATTGCTTCTGCCCTTGACTTAATCGGAGATAAATGGTCATTACTCATTATCAGAGATATGCTGATGCATAAAAAGAAAACATTTAAAGAGTTGGTTGCATCCGATGAGGGAGTCGCAACTAATTTACTATCGGCAAGATTAAAATTGTTAGAGTCTCTTGATGTAATTACCAAAAGAAAGCTACTCGAAAACAAAAAAGAGAATATCTATTTGCTTACGGAAAAAGGAATTGATTTAGCTCCATTAATTTTAGAAATCGTTCTTTGGAGTGATAAATATGTAAGACCTTATAATCCTGATATGAACGACTATGAGGGCAAGGATATAAACAAAAAATTAGTCATAAAAAATGTTCAAAAAAGGTATAAGGAGTTTGTCCTTCAAACAATAGATTAGTTTTATTGTTTGGCATTAATAATTACAGTCAACAAGTTTCCAGGAAAAATATAGGAGATGTTAATTGGTGCAACAAAGTACAAAACACTGAATACCGCCATTGCAAAGATTGCTATGAAAATTAAATAAAATGAAAAATATCATTTCATCACATATCGAGTTATCAGATCCTCAATATCAACTATTTCTGAATAAAGCTAAACTTAAAGTAGTCCCCAAGAAGGAAATATTGTTTCAAGCAGGTAAGGTAAACCGCAAATTACTATTTATTGACAAAGGTTTTTTAAGGGCATTCCGTTACAAAAACGGGAAAGAGTTCACACATTATTTTTTTTCAGAAAAGTGGTTTGCTACAGATTTCAAAAGCTATTTAACAGAAACACCCAGTGAGTTATATATCGAAACATTAACTGAAACCATCTATTATGAATTTGATAAAGAAGACTTTATAAAACTTTTTACTATTCATCCTATATTTGAAAAACTGGGAAGAATAATTGCAGAAGAAGCATATCTATTAATGATAGATAGAGTAACAGATTTTCAAATTACCAACTTAAAAGAACGATATCATAAGTTAGCTCAAAAAAGTCCCAAGTTATTACAGAAAGTTCCACAAAAGTATATTGCATCTTTCCTAGGTGTGTCGGAGCAAAGTTTAAGCAGGATTAAGTCGAGACCCTCATTAATTTCTTAACAAATGTGAATGGATAATTATGAATTGAGGCGTAATTTTGAGTAAAATATTAACAAAAAATGAGACTTAGTTTAAGCACAATTATCCTATTGCTCTGCCTATCAAACTGTTCTAGTCCGAATCAGGTGTATAAAGAATTCACACCTATTTTCGAGGAATCAAAGGAGTTCACACATAAGATTCCCGAAGGGCAAGATTTCACTTTTGGATATTTGGAAGTTTTAGAAAACAGATCTAATCCAAATAGTAATACCATAAAAATACCTATCTATATTTTCAAAAGTAGAAGTAAGAATCCAAAGCCTGATCCTATTATTTATACTGTTGGAGGCCCCGGTTCAACGACTATGCCTTCTGCAAAATATATGAATTATTACAAGTATTTGGATGATAGAGATTTTATATTAATTGAGCAAAGAGGTAATCAATATGCGAAACCACATTTAGATTGTCCGGAATGGTCAAAGGCAGTTTACCTATCTAATCTTCCCACTTTCAAGGCCGAAGAATATAATAAACTTTTTGAAGAAGCTACACGGTCATGTAGAGATAGGTTGAAAAAAAAAGGAATTGATTTGAATGGATACAATACGAATGAAATTGCTGCGGATATTAATGACCTGGTAAATGAATTGGGTATTCAACAATACAATTTGCTTACTATTTCTTACAGCACAAAAATTGCCCAAGTATTACTCAGAGATTATCCCCAAAAAATAAGAAGTGTAGTCATGGATTCGCCTTTACCACTGGAAGCAAGTTATGATGAGGAAAGTACGAAGAACCTCTTAGAGTCATTAGAACGCCTTTTAAATGAATGCGAAAATGATGAAGACTGTAACAAAGCTTATCCAAAACTACAACAACGTTTTTTCGAGTACCTGAGAGAAAAAACAAATAATCCATTAACAGTAAAAGTCGTCAATTCGAATAGCAATAAAACAGAAACTTTTTATCTAAAAGGTAAAGATTTAATTGTTGTATTTTCTTCGGCCTCAACAAGTGAGGTAGTCAATGTTCCTTTTGAAATAAACAAATTATTAAGCAACGATTTGAGTTCTATAAAAAAGCAATTATCGTATTTCTTTAATGAATCTATAAGAGGTGAAGGTTTAGGTATGCGTCTTTCTGTATGGTGTGCAGAAGAGCATCCATTCAACTCTAAAGAAATTATCAAAAATGAAACTTATAGATATCCAGAAATCGCAGGTTTATCCCCTGCAACATTTGAGTCGAAAATTTGTGATATTTGGGGTGTAGAAAAAGTATCCAATATTGAAAATGAACCTATTAAAAGTGATGTACCAGTACTTTTGATAAGTGGCGAATACGATGAGATAACTCCTTCAAAATGGGCAAAAGAAATGAACAAGAAATTGACCAATAGTTTTCATTTAATATTTAAGGGCTGGAAACATACTCTAACAACAAATTGGGAGAATCAATGTGCTATGGAGGCTGCAAATGATTTTTTCAATAATCCAAGAGTGAATCCAAATCCAGAATGTCTTAATGAAATTAAATCGCCAGAATTTAAATAGAATAAAAAAATTCATAACAAAGTACAAAACGGCTATAGTTCGCGAAACGCGGAAACTGCTATAATGTAGAATTCCAAATAATCCTATTTAGTCACCTACAAAAGTTTCCAATTCTTAGAAAGGAAATTCCAACCAGATTGTAATGTAAAAACTACTGAAGCGATCAACATTGCATATAGAATATATCCTACCCAAGGGCCAAATTGTATATCCCCATAATGTTGAAACATAAAAATAAAATAAGCTACGGGCAAAGTCATAAACTGCATGGTGGTCTTTACTTTGCCTGACCAACTAGAAGCCATAACCAAGGGTTGCTCTTTTGATAAGAAAATAAATCGAATAGCAGTGATTAATACTTCTCTAAAGAATATAGGAATCACCCACCAAAATGAATAAACATCCAAATGAGTAAGAGAAGAAAGAACAAAGAAACTACCTAGTATAATGATTTTGTCAGCAATTGGGTCAAGTATTTCCCCAAGCTTAGTAACTAGATTGTACTTACGAGCATACCAGCCATCAAGGAAATCTGTCGCCCCTGCAATAAAAAAAAGAACTGCTGCTAATACTCGGCCATTAAAATCTTCATTCAGCATCAATATTGGGACAATGATGCCTAAAATAGCTCTTAATATTGTCAGTAAAATTGGAAAGTTCATGCTGGGCTGTTATTTCAACCGTAAATGTAAAGAACTAAAATTAAATAATGGCATTAATCAAATTGATTAAAGGAATGATAAGGTTTTGAAGAAGACATTCGTTTGACGAATTTGGATATAATTTGTAATACAAAGAAGTAAATTAAGCACATTCAATGCCGCTAAGAAAGTACAAACGATATAGCCTCCGTTCGTCGACTATATCGTTTGTAAAAAGCTTCTTAGCTGCTTTTATCTCATTTTTTTTTCTATAATGGGCTGAAATTACTCCTGGATCACAATCTTCTTGAACTTCCTTCTTCCAAGAAATTGGGCGTAATAACTACCTGTAGGCAAATCAGAAATATCTAAGCCTAATAAATTTTTCCCTTCTTGTGTTCCAATTGTTAATCGTTTAACTTCTCTACCCAGAAAATCAAACATAACCAAAGTTTCGGTCTCCAAGTTTGAAGTGAATTTTATATTTAATGTTTGTCTTGGATTAATAGGGTTTGGAAATACATTTATTTCTCCTTCCAAGTCTTCACAATTAACTTCTAAATTAATCACGTCCGAGTATTCAGTATATCCATCCAAGTCAACCATTTTTAGACGATAATAGTTGATAAAGGAAGCTTCTCTATCTACAAAACCATAAGTATCTCCATTTTCATTTCCTGAGCTTAAGATTTCAATAACTCTCTCAAACTCATTTCCATCTCTACTCCTTTCAATTACGAAGAAGTCAAAATCTTTTTCACTTTTTGTTGACCAATCCAAATGAACTGCGCAATCTTTTTCATAAACATTGAAAGCAGTCAATTCAACAGGCAAGGCTAGTTCAAGTTCTTCACTTACTCTTATAGCTGCGGTCCCTCCTGAAAAACTAGTAATTCCTGTCATTTCAACATAAGTAATACCATCTTCAGTATCTGGGCTCAAGTTTCCAAATTCAATTACATTTCCATTATTAATCGAAGTTGCTGTATTTGAAGAAGGATCATAAGTAGCTCCGACTGTTTTAAACCAAATTGGGTCGCTAATATTCAATGTTGGAGTATTGGCAGTTGCATAAGTAGTGGCTGCTGCTATTGTAGCCGTTAATTCAGCTGGATCATAGTAGAACCTTATATTAACAGGTCCATTCAAACTACCTGTTATTATATCAACATTCCAATCTCTTCCCATTGCGAAGTTACCTTCTAGATTTGGAGAATCCTCATTTGAATTAACACCTCCTGATGTAGTCGGATCAGCTGTTACAGTAATCGTTACATCTGCAGTAAATGGATTTGTATTTCCTCCAGTTGGAGTATGTTCAATCGCAAAAATTGCTACACTAGGATCATTAATATCATAGTAGTAAGTCCATCCATTGATTTTTTCACAACTCTCTGTTGCAATGGAAACACTATCAATACTAGCAAGAACTAAAGACGCAGGACAAGTAAAGTCATCCATGTAATCGGGGATATTATCTCCATCAGCATCTGGACAAATATATCCACTTGGACATTCTTCAGTATCAGATAAACCATCAGCATCCGAATCACCTGAACCAGTAATATCTCCCCCTGAACCATCACCATTATCAGCATCAAGGTGATCTGGAATCCCATCATTATCGGCATCATTCCAATGGCCATATTCCACTCCATCTTCTTCTCCACCGATTCCATCTGTCCCTGCTTCGCCATCTGCATTGTCATCATCATAATCGGCATTCCCGTCGCCATCTGTATCTATAATATTTGATTCCAATCTATCT
This sequence comes from uncultured Saprospiraceae bacterium, assembly GCA_937921595.1. Taxonomy (GTDB): domain Bacteria; phylum Bacteroidota; class Bacteroidia; order Chitinophagales; family Saprospiraceae; genus JAHDHW01. The sequence goes on along the minus strand of CAKZTD010000379.1, from coordinate 13,942 downwards.
AATATTCCATCACCATCCGCATCTTTATAAAGACATTTTACACTAGCTTTAACTTGACCAATATTTGTTGATTCTAAAGCAATAAATTCAAGATAAAATACTTTTGCTGGACTTGAAGTAATAGTCCAATCTAAACCATTTCCTTGTCCCCCCGCATTTCTATAAAACTCTACAGTGTCGGACATTGCTCCATCCACAATTATCGATGTAGTTCTTGGATCTGTCAGATCATCATCAGGATCATCAACTTCAAATGTCTCTCCCACGGAATATAATCTCCAGCGCTCATTAAGATCAAAATTTCCTCCAATACTAGAGGTATGAGACCCAATGATCAAAGTAACTTCTTCTTCAAAAGTTAAGGTAGCTGTATTGACAACGTTTAGAGATCCAGACATTTTAATAGTACCCCATTTATTTGCTTCAAAGCCCCCGCTTGAAATAGAAACATCTAAGAGTGTCGATGAGCTACCTACAGGAGCTACGGCATCATTTATAGGAGCATGTATAGATCCATTTGTAGACTTAAATTGAATAGATTCTCCAGATGAATTACAAATTGTTTCTTCGTCATCTGGGATTCCGTCATTATCATCATCAGTATCGACATTATCATAAATGCCATCACCGTCTGAGTCAACTGGCGATCCAAAATGCACAACAACCTCATCTACACTATCTGCGATTCCATCACCATCGGCGTCAGTACCAGAATCAACTACGATCCCCGTACCACCCGAGTTAGGGTCTGTCGGATCTGAACTATCATCTGATGTTCCTGAATCTCCTGCATCCCCAAAACCGGTAACGTCATTATCTAATTGGTCTGGAATTCCATCACCATCTGAATCTGCATAACCAACATCATCAGAATCAAAGGTGCCATCAGCAAAGGTATCTGCCGACCCATTTCCACTTTCCAATATATCAAAAATGCCATCATCATCACTATCTAAATCCATGAAGTCCGGTATACCATCACTGTCTACATCTCCACCATTATAAGCAGTACCGTCTGCATCATCATCGTCTGGTGTTCCATTACTATCGGCATCTGGATCGGTGGTAATTACTGCTGTTCCACTTCCATCACCTGTTCCTACTATTGCATTATCATTTGTATCAAGTGCATCTGTAAATCCATCAGTATCCGCATCGGAACTTAAGGATCCATCAAGGTTTACTCCATCTACAATTCCATTATTATCTGTATCAGTTATTCCGGCTTCTACCACGTCATTTATACCATCATTATCACTGTCTAAATCTTGGTAACCGGGTACTCCATCACCATCAACATCGCTCATATTTAAAGGAGTTCCTGATGTAACTTCACTTCCTCCTGATCCTGAATCAAAATTATCTAGATCATCGACCAAACCATCCATATCAGCATCTGTTAAATCATCTACTACTCCATCTCCTTGGGTATCAGATCCGCCGGCTTCTATCAAATCTGGAATCCCATCATTATCACTATCGAGATCGAAGTTATCTGTTATTCCATCTCCGTCTGTATCTTTATTGCACTCATAAATATATCCGTAAACGTTCCCATTTATAAAAGTTGACCCATTTATAATCTGGTCTACTGTTACAGTATTGTTACCTGCATTCCAAGTAACTGCATTGACAGTAACTGAATCTGTTACAAAAACCATTGGCTCTAAAGGGCCATTTAGTGTTTTTGATCCAAACAATGAAACACTACCATCAGCTGCGACTTTTACTCGAAGTAAAGGTGTAGCATCGTCAGCAGGTGTAGACCATCCAAGACTCCAGATATTACTTACTCCTCCTCCTCCGTAATAACTACCATCAGCAAATTCAACCGTCCTAATTGGAGCGTGAAATTCCATCTCCGTTGAAGTCAATTGCGTGCCATTTATATCAAGGTTAAAACTATTATCTATCCTGGTGATATCTAATGTAAAACCGTAAATCCCACTATATATTGAATTAGAAGAAGAATCTCCATTAGTAATAGCAAAACTGAGCGTATCAAGTACACATCCTTCTTCAGGGTCTATGATGCCATCATTGTCATCATCTATATCAATATCATCTAAAATGCCATCGCTATCTGCATCCTGAGCGTTGATTGTAAATGGATTAATAGAGAAAATTGAAATAAATAGAAAAGTTTTAATAAAAAGGGAGAACTTAAACATAAGTAATAGTTTATCGTATTTGGGTAAATACTGTCTTAAAAATTAGTTGGTTTCAATCATTGAATATCTTAGAAGTATGAGGGGGAACAGGGACTTAAATTAAGAGTCAGAATGATTTAATAGTAGGAGGGGTTAAATTTGGATACAAAAGACAAATTAATTTTCAAAATTGTCTAAGTATCCAACTATTCTTTAGAGAAAAGAGTGCCAAAGATTGAATTTCAATAAATCAAGTATAGTGAAAGGGATAGCATTTGTAATGCTATCCCTTTCACGCTCTGTTTGAGAATTGAGTTTCTATTATATTTTTACTTGCAGAAAACGCTTTTTAAGGAAGATGTAGGCTATTTTAGCAGGCTATATCCCTTTTGTACATTGTCAAAAGGTGAGGTAATTATTACGAATAAATCTAATTTTTTTATTCTATCGTCAATAGATTGACTAAATTTTTAACATTTTTTTAATAATTTGAAATTCAGAAGTTTGGATTTGAATAAAATATAGACCGGAAGAAAAGGTACTTAAATCAATTTGAAAAGGAAAAGAATTAACATCAGAATGCATATCTATTTTTTGCCCATGTACATCTAGAATAGTGATATTCTGAATAGGGAGTTTGCTATCATTTTGAACATTAAATATTGAATTAGTGGGGTTTGGAAAACAAAGAAATTGCAGCTCGAATTGTTCCTCTATAGTGCTAACAATCTCTCCCTCTTCTACTACACATTCTCCGATATACTCATCAGCAACAATTACATAACCCACTTGGCAAATGGGTTGAGAAATAAATTCCATGAGTGCACAAGGGTAACTTTCTGCTTCAACTTCAGGTACTCCTGTTGCTAATATTATAAAATGAAAATCTCCACCTTCAGAAAAGTAAAAAGAATGAATGCTTGTTTCTGCATTTATTGCCAATGTATCTCCAACAGAAAGCTCTCCTTCATCTGTAGAAACACTTCCTACAGGAGCATTAATTTCAGCAATTATCATTTTTAAATCTAGTCCACTAACATAAGGAAGCAATGGAGCATCTACCTCTATAGTCACATCTGGGTCAGGGAAACAATTCTCACCAAGGCTGTGAAAATTTCCGGTATAAATAGTATCATTAACCGCTATACCAACTGCATATTGTGCATGTGAAAAGTTTGTAAGAAAGAAACTAAAAAGAATAAGAAAGAAGGTTAAGTTTTTCATCTTCGCAAAGTTTTGGTGGCTAATTCATATTGTTAAGGTAATACTTTTTTATTGATTAACTCATTGATTTTTATAAAACATTCTTCATCCCATACTTTTATATCACGTAACAAATTCATACTGTTTATTAAATTTAAAATCCAATGTTGAATCGAGTTGTTCAAATTCTTGAGAAATGATATTTAAAAAATTATCTACAAATTTATCAGAAAACGAATAAGTCGAATGGCGATATTTTATTAAAATAACTATTAAAAAGTAATACCTTTAAGTAAAAAAAATCGACCTTAAAATGAATCAAAAATCTATTTTTATCATTTTATTATTACTTTCAATAATTAGTTGTAGTCCTTCTAATTCAAATCAAGAATTATCAAATTCCGCAGAAAAAAAGAAACCCTCAGTTTCAATAGAGATTGATAAAGAATTTAAAAACGGAGATATTATATTTCAAACTTCAAAATCTAGTCAAAGCATCGCCATCCAAAAAGCAACAAAATCTAGATATTCTCACATGGGGATAATTTTCGAAAACAATTCAGAACTCTATGTTTATGAAGCTGTTCAACCTGTAAAATTTACTCCATTGAGAGAATGGATTAACAGAGGAGTTGACAAACATTATGTCGTTAAAAGATTAAAAGACCATCGAGAACTATTAACAGAGGGGAATATATTGGCGATGCAACAAACAGGCAAAAAGTTTAAAGGTAAAGACTACGATCTACTCTTTGAATGGAATGATGATAAAATATATTGTTCTGAATTAGTTTGGAAAATATATAAAGAAAGTTTAGGAATTGAAATTGGTGAATTGCAAAAAATCAAAGAGTTTGACCTAACAGATAGTTCGGTTAAATTAAAAATGAAAGAACGATATGGCGATATTATTCCTCAAGAAGAATTAGTCATTTCACCTGAATCAATGTTTACTTCTAATAAATTGATTACAGTAATTGAAAATTAATCGACACTAATGAATGAAGAATCATTTAAAACTCTTATCAAATTTTTAAATAAAGTTTCTTCGATTAATGATTAAAAAAGAGCTATTGCCGTTGCAAGCATTGTTGCCGGTTCGTTTTCTCTTTTATGTTTATCCCTTACACATCATATCATTTGCCCAAATGTCAATAAATTATTATCTGGATCAAGAATTGAAAACTCTTTTTGGCCCCAATCTTTTATTTCTAAATTTCCATTAGGGTGAATACTTGTTTTTCGGTCAATTAGAAACTGATATAACTTGTCAATTTCATCTGTTCTAATATAAATTTGACCATAATTTTCCTTAGGGTCAAGATCTTTAAATTCAAAAAAATGAATTTGAATATCATCTTTTTGAACCATTAAATAGCCGTCATAATCCTTTTCGCCAAATTCTTCAAAGCCTAATTTATTAAGGTAAAAATCCCTAGTGATTGACTTATTTCGCATCGGTAATTTTGGATTTATCGCTGTTAGCATATTTTCTAGATTTTTTAATATTTTTAAGTTCCTAAAATTTTACTCATATACATATACCAATTAACTTCCCAAGTCCTTCCTTCATCTATGGAAAAAGCTTGACTCCAAATAGGATTGTCAACATTCGTTTTATCCCATAAGAATTCAACAATTATTTTTTGGTCTTTGAAAATATCTTTACAATAAAACTTTCCTATACCATTTTCAAAAGACCCAACAGTTGGAGGTTGAAGTACACCAGATTCACTATCAGTCCAATACATACTCCATAACTTTGTTTGAGGATTAAACAATCGAATGGTTCTACCTTCAAAAGGTTTCCCTTCAAATTCAGTTAAAAAATTATCCGTATTCCCTGTTCCTTGAAGTATGATTTTCATTTCTTGATACGCTTCAAATTCAGTCCATTCCGTACAATTACTTAATCGCTCATTTAGTCTCTTGTTCTTTATATTCCATTTCCCTTCATAAAAATCAAAATCATGCTTTGATGATTTTACGGAAGGACTAATTTCTAAAGTACCATTAGTGTTGATTTTACAATTCTGCATGCTAGATTTTTATACACTCAATATATCAATTTTATTCAACGAATCAATAAGTTGATTAGCTTTAGATCCTAAATCAATTTCGTGTATATTTTCTAAAATATTCTTTATCAGCCAAAGTTATTTGAGTAGTATCTCGGACTCGAAAACTCGCAGATTATAAGTCCATCTTTGTATTCATATAATCAACAAATATAGAAATTAAAACCAAAGCATTAAACAAGCCTTAATCAGCAAATAGCGCAGTCTAGAATAGAAAATGCGCTAAAATCATTATGATTTTGCATTATTCGGAAAATTTGGTCTCAAACTTGTTTCAATAATGTTATAATTGAGAAAAGGCAACAAAACCAAGCTCTTTTCGTGTAAAACAGAGATTTTACTTAATCAAAAGTTTAGAACCGCAGAAATACGCTCTCAAAGTAAATACATCTAAAAGTTGTTGTAAAAATAATTTACATCAATATTGACGTATGTTAGTTTAATTCTCTCTCCTCATAAATTACAATACTGTAAACGATTTTTTTTCGAATAGGCCAACTATCTGAACACACCTAACAATGGATAAGCTAACTCAAAATACGGACTTTAAAGAAGGAATAGATAGTATTTTTCCTGACGATTCAATTTGCTCAAATAAAGTAAATGAATTAGCCAATTTCCTTATTCCTAAGATAATGTATATCCCGTTTAATCAGATAGAACAGATCAAAGAGAAACTATCCTGCGTTGAAACCACTGCAAAACAAAATGGCGATGACCTTCCTTTATTAAATTTGGTTTATGCATTTCTAATTTACCGCCAAGGGCAATATGAACAAGCTCTTTTAAAGATGAAGGATTATAAATCTATAAAAAATAATCCGAAAGATGATTTCACTCAAGCTTGTTATTCAGCCATAAAGGGAGCTTGTTATCGTAGTCTTGGGCAAAAGGAAAATGCTCTAGCAGCATTTCATATTACTATTGGTTATTTTTCTGAAAATCCAAATCAAGCTTTCGCATCCTATCTATATCATCTTTCATTATATCACATTGCAGAAATAAATGCTGAGCTAGGTAATTTTGAAACCATGTTAAAACAACAAGAAAAATTTCTTGCCTTAAGTCAATCATCTGGTAATGTAGATATGATTAATAGAGCTCTTAATGGAATTGGTAGGGCTTATTTGGGATTAAATGATTATAGTCATTGTTTGGATTATCTTCAGCAAGCTGAAAGAAATTCATCGGAGGTTGGAAATATTCCGTTCATTGCCAAGAATCAACATGACTTGGGAATCGTCTATTTCAAGATGAAATTTTATGATGATTCATTAGATTATTTATACAGAGCTTTAAAGACAAGAGAAAACTACAAATTAGGTGACGCTGCTATATCTTCACACATTTTATTGGGCAGAGTATATTTAGAACAAGCAAATTTTGAAAAAGCAATTGATGCTTTATATACAGCAAAATCAATTGCTGACGAATTAAAGGTGATTAAAAAGCTTTGCGAAATCTATGAGATTCTATCTATCGTTTACGAAAAGAATAATAAGCTCGACCTTGCATTAAGTTACTTCAAAAAATTCCATACCCTTAATGAGAATATAAATGATGTAAAAAGCACACAAAAAGAAAACGAAAGAGTAAGAGAGACCAATACTCAATTAAATCAACAAAAAAATATTATTGGTAAGCAGAAGACTAAAATTGAGGCTTATGCTTCAAGATTGGTTGAGGCTAATATGCAGTTACAAAATTTTGCATCTATAGCTGCGCATGATTTAAAAACACCAATTAGAATTACTAATAATTTTGTAGGATTACTATCTAGAAAACATAAGGACAAATGGGATGATGATGATAAAGAGTATATTGGTTTTATTTCAAAAAATATGCGTAATCTAAGTAAGATGATTGATGACCTATTGTCATTGTCAAAATTAGATCAGGATTTACCTCCTATGAAAACAATCAATACGCGCATTCTTCTTGATGAAATATTAAGCAGACTTCAAAGTAAAATTGAAGATACAAAGGCAACAATATTGATTCAAGATAATCTTCCAAATATAGAAGGACATGAATCTTTGATTGGACAGTTATTCCAAAACCTAATTGATAATACTTTAAAATACAGAAGTGAATCTGTTCCTGAAATTCAAATCTCATATAGCCAATCTAAAGATCTTGAACAGCAAAAATATATCACGTTTGAAATTAAAGATAACGGCTTAGGCATTCCCGATTATTTGCAAGAAAAAGTTTTCGAATTATTTTCAGGTACCAATGGAGAAAACAGTAATGGCATTGGTCTATCCACCTGCAAGAAAATAGTATCCAATTACGGTGGCAAGATATGGGTCAAATCCAAAGAAGGAATTGGCACCTCCATGTTTTTCACCTTGCTTGCTGAAAGTAAATACCAATAGAATATTCTAAATCATTTAGAACGATCAATTCATTACTTCTCCACCTTTCTCACCACTACCTGGACCTAGCCTAATTACTTGGTCAGCAGATTCAATCAAGGTGCTATTGTGTTCAATAAAAAGTATGGTATCGCCGCGATCAATGAGTGATTGAAAAACCCGAATTAAAGATTTAATATCAAAATAATGAAGTCCAGTACTCGGCTCATCAAAGAGATACAAAGTCGCCCCTTTTCGTTTTTGCATCATTGATTTGGCCAATTTCAAACGTTGAACTTCTCCTCCAGATAAGGTGTTTCCAGATTGCCCCAACAATAAATGCCCCACCCCTACTCGCTTGAGGAATTCCAATTTTTCAGCAATAATTCCATCATCGAAAAAATCAATCGCCTCTTGCACGGTCATTTGTAGTACTTCACCAATAGAATACTCTTTAAATTTACAAGCTAGAATAGTTGAATTATAACGCATACCTTTACAAGTATCACAAGGCAGCCAGATATCACTCATAAAATCCATACTAGTTTTTAGTTTTCCATAACCACCACAAGTTTTACACTTTCCATTCTTACTTTGATAAGAGAAATCCCCTTTCTTCAGTCCAGTTTTTTTTGCTAAATCTGTTTTTGAAAATGCGGTTTTTATGTATTCAATAATTCCAGTATACAATACAGGCGTACTCAATCTACTTTGTTTTAGCACCTCCTGATCAATGAGCAATACTTCGTCAAATTGGTCCATTCCATTTACTGAAGTACAACCAACCGGTCGACGTTGCAGCCAAGAATTATAAAGTACTTCTTTCATCAAACTTGATTTTCCACTTCCCGAAACACCAGTAATTCCAATTACTTGTTTGGAATAAATGTCCACATCAATATTCTTAAGATTATTGGCAAATGCTCCTCTTACGCCAAAGGCAACTCCTTTTTCTCTTTCTTTCTTAACCGGAGCGACACGCTGATCTTGAAACAGCTGAAAGGTTACCGAATGTTTTGCTTTAGCGATATCGCCGACCTTCCCTTGGTAGATCACTTCGCCTCCTAGCCTTCCAGCACCGGGGCCCATTTCAATCAAGTAATCGGCTCTTCGGATAAAAGACGGATCGTGCTCCACCACGATCACAGTGTTTCCATTCTCTACAATGCGTTTTAATGTTTTTATTAAAACGGCAACTTGCCCTTCATCCAATCCTATGGTTGGTTCATCCAATACATAGAGCACCCCAAACAGGTGCGATGACAATTGGCCTGCGAGCGTAACCCGCTGCCGCTCCCCTCCGGAAAGTGTGCTCACTACCCTATCCAAGTTCAAATATCCCAATCCAAGATCAACAATAGTTTGCAAAGATTTTATGACTCCCGGTAAAACAACTTTACTGATTGCCAAAACAACCGCGTCTACTTCAGAATCTATTTCCTTCATCAATTCAAGACTCGATCCAATGCTCAATTGAGAAAGTTCATGAATGTTTTTACCAAGAAACTTTGTGCTTAATAATTGGGATTTCAATCGGCTTCCATGGCAAGTTGGACAATCCACATCATGTAATAATTCTTTTAAGTTATTAATATTTTTGTTATGAATTTTTCGCTGATATTCATCATCAATATAATTACAGAACCCAAGCCATTTTGCCTTTAATGATTGTGTTCCAGTTCTTGATTTGGTATTAAACTCCCAAGTGACCTCCCAAACCGCATCGCCTGTTCCATACAGAATAACCTCCTTTACCTCATCTTCCAATTGCTCCCATGGAAGTTCGATATTCCAATGTTTACGTTTTGCTACTTCCTTCAAAGTTGCCATGAATTGCCCATTAATATCGGCATAATAAGCAACTGCTTTATTCACCGATATACCACCTTCGACAATAGATTTATCCCCAGATACGATTACCTTATTCGGATCACATTTACGTTGCACACCGAGACCTTCACACAATGGGCATGCACCAAGGTGATGGTTGAAAGAGAAGTGCTGAGCGGTATAGATTTCTCCTTCGTGTTGAGCAATCCTTGAGTACAATAATCTAAATGCATCATACACTCCTGATAGTGTACCAACTGTTGATCGCTTCGAAGGAGTTCCTCCCTTTCTATTGATCCCAATTGCTGGTCCCAAACCGGAGAAAGAAGTTATTTTAGCTTCACTGTTTTGTTGCAGAAAACTTCTGTTATAGGTCGATAAAGATTCTGTAAAGCGAGCATTAGATTCTGCAAAAAGTGTATCGTAAACCAAAGATGATTTTCCACTTCCAGAAACTCCAGTGACAACGGTCAGTTGATTTTTTGGAATTCGAACATCAATATTCTTAAGTCCATGTGTTGTAACACCATTCAGAATAATCTCATTATGAATTTGCACATCTAGAACATCCTTTATTATTTCATTTCTGGCTTTTTCCAGACCCATTATAGGAATTCCCTGATGAACAATCAAGCCTCCTGCTGAACCACTTTTGGGGCCGAGTTCAATGTGCCAATCACTCCAAGCAATAACCGTTTCATTTTGCTCGATACATACAATGGTATTGCCTTTCTGCTTAATGCGCTCAAACAATTGGAGCAGCGTTTTAATATCATCGTGATGCAATCCGATACTTGGCTCAATGATAACATATAAAGTATCTCCGGTATCCTTTTTCTGCAATTGATTTGCGATCTTAATGCGCTGCGCTTCTCCACCCGAAAGTGTAGTGGATGATTGTCCGAGTGTTAAATACCCGAGTCCTATTTCTTGTAATATTTTGAGGCCTGTTAGTACCTTTTTTTGATCTTCAAAAAAGGTGATGGCTTCATTAATTGATAATTTATAGACATCAGCAATTGACAACCCATTGTACTTTACCTTCAGGGTGTCTTTGTTAAATCGATCACCGTTACAAGTGCCACAGACCAAGTCTACATTACCCAAAAAATGCATGCCTATTTGAGTCTTCCCAGCACCTTGGCAAGTCTCACATCTTCCTCCTTTATTATTGAATGAAAATCGAGATTTGGTGAACCCTTGCGTTTTTGATTCGGGCAATCTAGCGTAGAGATCACGAATATGATCTGATAATCCTAGATAGGTTGCTGGATTACTCCGTGGTGTTTTTCCTATAGGAGAATGATCTATAAAAATCAGCTTATTGATATAGTCTAAATTTTCATGACTGGTCAGTTTGACTAGATCGTCAGTTTCATTTCCTAAGTGTTGTTGAACAGCTTTGAGCAGCGTTCCTTTTACTAAACTCGATTTTCCAACCCCCGATCTTCCGCTGACCACATTAAGTTGTCCAAGCTTAAATTCAATATCAATGCTTTTCAAGTTTCTCTCTTGACAACCAGCAAGATAGATCGACTCACCTATTTTTTTAGATAATAGCCTAGATTGCTCCATTGAACTTTTAATTGCTCTGTATGTCGGACTGATTTCTCTCAAAACCTCTTGCTGAGAAAATTCTGAAAAGGCACCATTAAAGATGAGTCTTCCTCCATTGGCTCCAGCTTCAGGGCCAATCTCTATGATATGATCAGCACTACTTATCGTCTCTAGGTCATGCTCAACAATGATTACTGTATTCCCTTTTTTAACGAGTTCTTTTAAATGATGAATCAATCTTTTGTTCTCTTCTCTATGTAATCCTATTGAAGGCTCATCAAAAACATAAAGCACATCGCTCAATGGAACTAGGATTTGATTCGCCACTCGAATACGTTGAATCTCGCTGGAGCGAAGTGATTTTGAGGGACGATCTAAAGTCAAATGCCCCAATCCTAAATCTTCTAATAATTCAACTTGAGATTCAATTTTTTTAATAATTTCATGTGCCACTGTTCCCCACTTGTTTGATTGAATCCAAGACTTAAGTTCGTTCAATTCCAGGCCCACAATTTCTGCAATTGATTGTCCATGAATCTGAACACTTAAAGCATCGTCATTCAAACGAGTTCCATGACAAGTTTGACAGGTTATAGATTTCACATACTTGAGAATATTAGCATTTCGATCTCTTTTAAGAATATCAGACATAATCGGAATCATTCCTTTGTAATGCCCTTCTTCTCGAGGTTTAGCTTTAATCCCTGTCCACTTCAATCGTGACTCCAGACTGTGCTTTCCAAAAGGTACTTTGACCTTATCGCTTCCATACAAAATCACTTCGCGTTGTCCGTCAGTTAATTCATTCCATGGAATATCAACATTGAACCCTTCGGCTTCGCATACTTGATTCAAAACATCAATGGTTACCTGCGAGTACATGATATACCCATTCGGTAATGTTGGTGCCAATGCACCATCTCTAATTGATTTTTCTGGAAAAGTTATTAAACGATTCAAATCTATTTGTTCCTCCTTACCAATACCATTACAAGACTTACACTTCCCAGTTATTGAATTGAATGAAAAAAGAGCTCTAGAAAGCGTAATATTTCTTGTTGTCGTTCCAGTCCTTGCAAACAACAATCGCAACAAGTCATAGATATCCGACAAGGTTCCAACTGTTGAACGAGCATGCATTCCTGTGGTGCTTTGTCCAATGGTGATAACTGGAGAAAGCCCTTCAATTTCATCTACGTCCGGACGGTTCAGTTTTCCCATAAACTGTCGAGCGAAAGAAGGTAAAGTTTCAAAATACCTACGCTGTCCTTCTTTGGCTATAACCTCAAATACAAGGCTCGATTTTCCTGATCCCGATATTCCAGTCACTACGATAAATTTGTTGTGTGGAATACTCAAAGAAATGTTCTTCAGGTTATTTGTTCTGGCTCCTTTAATGACTATTTCTGAAGGTGTACTTGAGTTCATCTAGCAAAATTAATGAATTATATTTTGTCTTTCATTTTGTAGATTTTAAATACCAAATCATCCATATTATCCATATCCTTGAGAGCATCAACCTTCTCGGAATTATTTTGTTAAACTTTACTATAACACTTTTAGGTTAAGCCCATTTTTTTTAAATACTTTTAGAGACTAATGGCGGAACAAAATCAGGTAAAATTATTTTTGATTTTGAAAAATTTTATAAATAATTGACTCTAAGGAAATTGTGTTGAAATCTTTCGAAATCTTAATAAAATAGAGTAACATCATTTCGTCAAACTACTTGCATTTTTTTTTATGAAGTTGTTTTAAAATAGATATTTCCAAAAAGTTGGAATAAGAAAAAATGTTGCAAAAGCAGTAAATTGTTAGTTCTCACACAAAACGATTTAAAACCTCTTGCAACATGTATGTAAATTTATCTAAAAAATTCATTACAAAGAATTTATTGCCACACTTGAGTCAATCAAGTCTTGGAAGAAAAACCAAAGTACCTTTGTGGCGAATTATAAAAGCAATTATTTATCGTCTGAAAAGTGGCTGCCAATGGCGAGAAATTCCGATTGCTGTTTTTTGTAGCAGAATACTAATTTCCTGGAATTCAGTCTATTACCACTTTAGGAAATGGTCAAAAGATGGTTCGTGGAAACGAATGTGGACAGCCTTGCTTTGTATTCATAAAACTGAATTAGACATGTCCTCTGTTCAATTAGACGGTTCTCATACTCCTGCCAAAAGAGGCGGAGAGGCAGTAGACTATCAAAGACGCAAAAAAGCTAAGACAACAAATGTTCTGTTCTTAACAGACAAGCAAGGCATTCCATTAGCTATGTCTGAACCTATTGCAGGCAATCATAATGACCTTTTTGACATCGAAAATTTCTTCATCAAAATGCTTACTGATTTAGAGCAATCACAAATTCAAACAAACGGATTGTTTTTAAATGCAGATGCAGGTTTTGATAGTGAAGGTTTCCGAAAAATCTGCTTCTCAAAAGGTGTTATCGCTAATATTGATTTTAATAAACGAAATTCAAAAAACACTGATAATCAACCTCTTTTGGACGATCAACTTTACAAAGAACGTTTTTCAGTGGAGAGAACCAATGCCTGGATTGATGCTTTTAAAGCTCTCCTTATTCGATTTGAAACAAAAGCCCAAACTTGGATGAGTTTGCATTATTTAGCTTTTTCTCTCATTCTGATTCGAAATCAAACAAATCATTTTTAAACAACTTCATTATATAAAGGTTAAAAATACAAAGAAGAAAACAAAAAATATTTTCAAAATGACTCCTTTATCCGACTGAATGCATAAATT
>CAKZTD010000378.1 GCA_937921595.1 uncultured Saprospiraceae bacterium | reverse complement strand
CACATCGATTTATGCAACAGGGTTTTATTTTATAAGATTTACATCAATCCCCGATGGAATTCCTTGAGGAAATCTTGCAAATTTAGACATCTGCTCCCAAGGGACATTTTTTGGATAACTCATTCTATAAGTTCCTTTTGCTGCATCATTTCCAATAGAAATGGTACTAATTAGATTTACTGGGACAGAGAGTATCATGAAAAAACCATGTCCAACAGGAGCTATGTTTATTACCGCTGCCCAAGTGCTAATACCTACTGGATCATCACTAGTGGAAGATACAATTATCTCTGCACTTTGAATATTTTTTTTCGAAATAGTCATTATGGAAGCCTTATCGTTTGTAACAGGTAGAATCTTAATTGCTTCTGAATTGGCTTCAATTATTTCCCCTAATATTTTAGAATCATCATCTAAGATAACTTGAAGGATAAGCCCTTTTACATGATATTTAAAATCCATTGGCTTGGATAAATACTTAGGAGAATGACATGCTCCGAATATAAGAATAGAGAACAGAATGAAGATGAAATTTTTCATAGTGATCGATTTATTTTATTCGCGAATATTTAGAATTCCAAAATATGGTCTCCATTTCATGTTCCATAGATTTAAATTCAATAGCTAATTCCTTCCATGTTTGAGGATCATTCATTAGCATCTTAGTCAATTTAGGTATATCTTTTCCTTTTATCCAATCTTGTCTAATCCATTCTAAATAGTATCCTTTACTAGAAAGAAATAATTCATAGTCTTGGTTTTTAGAAATTTTAGGAAGATCGAATTTGAACTTGAATTCATTCCCCGGAAAAGAAATTAGATAATCCTTATCGTCGACTTTTATATCTTTAAGTTTATATTCTGCACCATCGATTATCTCCATTTCAGAAGGATGAATAGTCATTGAATTAGCGACAGTATCGATCAATGCTAAACTTGCAAAATCCAAACGCCATAAACCTTTCGTCATTTCAAGTTTTATCTTTAACTTATTTTTATGAGGTTTATTTTTTAAAATAGGAGCGAGGATTAAGTTTTTTGCGATCGGCCCTTTTTCATCAAACTCTTCTATTGATTTCCATTCATTATCATTATAATCCCATGAAGACATTTTAATCTTACCAAATTTATCTAGATGGCTTTGTACGATCTTTCTCATTAAAGGATCTGTTTCCATCTTAGCTACATAATCTACCGCTTCATCTCCCATATAGGAAATACCAGTGTAGAATAAAAAAGTTGTTAATTGGGTTTGTCGATAATTCAATACAATACCATAATCTCCTTCCGGCGATAAATGATCAAACTCTAATATAATTTCTTCTTGTGCGAATAAATTAGTAGAATCTGTAGTTGAAAAATATTCTATTTCGTCCAGTCTGGATATGTCATTTCGAATGTCTTTGTTATCGACAATCGCATTTTTTGGGCGATATAATTTTTTTGATTTATAAAAATTATTTTTTTTATCGACAAACACATTTTCATCTTTATCTTTCAATACCGCTTTAAGAAATAGCTCATTGATCATATGAGTTTCTAAAGCTTCATTCTTCATGGTTAAGAAAAAATCCTCAGAAGAAGTGCTGTATTGAAGTGGGTCTAAATCTCTTTTCTCAAAGCAGGGTGATGTTGAACTTGAAAACCCTTCAGCATTAGCAGAATGAATGGTACTGTTTTCATCAACATAAAAAGTTGGGCAGGAACCAAAGCAGGCTTTAGGATTTGTAATGCAAAAAACATCCAAGGCAATGTTAGCTCCTGATAAAATAGCTAAGGCTGCAATCCTTTCGCTGTCTTTCGATCTTATCGCTTCTAATTGATTGGTTTCTACAATAGCGATCTCATCTACAGAAAAAGATAAATCTCCTTCCTGTATTTGTTCCCTATTAAAGTTGTACAATTTTCCTTTTCCGATAATGGTATCTCTGGTTGTATTTATATTCCATTGTTCTAAAATACTTGCATCACCATTTTTAAAATGAATTTTAAAAAACGGAATTTTAGTTGAATCACTATGGATAACTTCGTTAATATCAGAATAAGATTGCCTGAAATCATGATTGACGTAACTGCGACAGGAAAGCACAATTATTGTTATTGTTAATAACAATAAAGTCGAAAAGGATAAGATTTTTCTTGTATGCATTGGTTTGATTTTAATCCGTTCCAAAAACTGAATTAAATCATCTTCTGAATTAGACATTGGAGCTTAGCTGCTTCAAAGTAACAAATTAATTCATGCAAAATGTAATCAGAGTTTTAATCAGTTTAACTTCAGTCTCAATAAGTACCCATCCGCTGTAATATAAAGCACAGTCTTGTCTTCATTAAAAGCACAATTAGAAGTCGCTTGTCCTGTTTTAATGGTGCCAAGGTGTTCCCCTTGAGGTGAAAAAACTAAAACTCCACCTGGGCCAGTTGCCCAAAGATTTCCTTGATCATCCACTTTCAAGCCATCAGGTAATCCCTTTTCTTTTCCGATCATACTCATCGCATCAAAAAACACGCGTCCATTTGAAAAATTCCTTTGCTCATCCATATCATAAGCCATCCAGATTGCTCGTTTTGGATCGGAATTAGCAACATAGACGGTTTTCTGATCTGGTGAAAATGCGATTCCATTTGGGCGACTCAATTCGTCACTTTGCAAACTCACGCTTCCATCTTTTAAAGCTTTAAATATACCCTGAAAAGGAATCTCTTTAGTCGGGTCATCCATCTGTCCAAGCAAGCCATAAGGCGGATCAGTAAAAAACAAATTACCCGCTTTATCATAGATTGCATCATTGGGGCTGTTGAATTGTTTTTCTTTCCAATGGCTGGCAATCGTTGTAAATTTTGAGGAAGGTTGGTCTAAAGGAACATCCATAATAGCCATCCGTCGATCTCCATGTTGACAAAGTACCAATTGCCCCTGATCATTTAATAATAGTCCATTGGATCCTGGTTCACCTTTTCTGGGGATTTCTCCAGTGTAACCACTAGGGTGAAGGTATTCTTTTAAGCCATTTGCTTCCGTCCATTGAAATATTTTATTCGGTGGAATATCAGAAAAAAGAAGCATCTCGTGTTTGGCAACCCAGAGCGGGCCTTCTGTCCAATCAAATCCCTCAGCGATGATTTCCAATTTTGCATCTTTGGAGATTAGCTGTTCTAATCTTGGATCGAGTCGCTCGATATTCCCGGTTGTTTCATAAGTTTTGGGGGCAACTTGTTTTGCTTCAGCTTTTTTATCTAAGGAAGGATTGGCCTTGTCAGAACTACATCCAAAGGCGAAGAATAAAAATGATATAAAAATCATATTTTTCATAGAAATGCTATTTTATAAGAAATCTTTTTCAAGATAATAATAAAATACATAGCTTTTGATGGGCTTTGATATTTTGGCGATTTTCTAAAAAAAATATTTTTCAAAAAACGTGCATATCTAAATAATTTCACTTTAATTTGTATCGCTTATTTAATGAAGTTGTTCTAGATTTTGCAAATCCATATTTAAGGGTGACTTCTTTCACAAAAAAAGTTTTTATGTTTCGCTGACGTAAATGAAAAACACTTATTTCGATCTAATTGATCAGAGCTACTATTTCCCTCAAGAGGGTTTTGATCTGAGAGATGGTTACCTCACCTTTCATGGCATCTCTTTAAAATATCTCATCAAAAAATACGGCACTCCGTTTCGATTAATCTACCTTCCAAGGATAGGGGAACAGATCAAAAGAGCCAAGAATTTATTCAATCGTTCGATTAAAAAACATAAGTATAAAGGCAAGTATTACTACTGCTATTGTACCAAATGTTGCCATTTTTCACATGTGGTCAAAGCTGCATTGAAAGAAGGTGTTCATATCGAAACCTCTTCCTCTTTTGATATAGATCTTATCAGGAAACTATATGAAGATGGAGATATCGATCAGTCGAGGATTTTGGTGCATAATGGCTATAAAACAGATAGCTATCTCGATAAAATAATCCAGCTACAAGTAGACGGGTTTAAAAATTCTATCATCGTTCTGGATTCAAAACCTGAACTGAAAAGGATTTTGAAAAGAGTGAAAAAGCTAGAAGGTAAAATTAAAATTGGCCTTAGAATAGCAATTGATGAGGAACCGCAATCGGCCTATTATACCTCTCGTTTAGGCATTCGTCAAAGTGAGGTTGTAGATTTTTATAAAAAAGAAATTAAGAAGCATAAGAACGTAGATTTAAAAATGCTTCACTTCTTTGTTGATTCTGGAATTAAGGACAATATGTATTATTGGGGTGAATTTCAGAAAGCTATGAAAGTCTTTGTGGAATTAAAAAAAGCCTGTCCTAGCCTGAGAGCATTAAATCTCGGAGGTGGGTTTCCGATCCGAAATAACCTTGGTTTTGAATATGATTACGAATACATCATCAATGAAATAGTTGGTAACATCAGCGCTTTTTGTAAAAGCGAAAATATAGATGAGCCAGATATTTTTACCGAATTTGGAAAGTACTCAGTAGGGGAGAGCGGAGCCATTATTTTTTCGGTTTTAGAACAAAAGCAACAAAACGATGCGGAGACTTGGTACATGATTGACAATAGTCTCATGAACACCATTCCTGATGCTTGGTCGATTTACGAAAAATTTATTTTGCTACCAATTAACAAGTGGAATAATGAATACACCCGAGTAAATATCGGCGGCATCAGTTGTGATCATTCAGATTATTATAATTCGGAAGACATGAACCAACAGATCCATTTACCTAAGTATAAAGAGAATGAAAAAGAACCGCTTTATATAGGCTTTTTTCATACTGGTGCTTATCAGGATTCGATTAGTGGATATGGAGGAATCAAGCATTGTCTGATCCCTTCACCAAAGCATATAATCATTGATCGTGATGAAAAAGGAAATTTCGTAGATACGGTTTATCGCAACGAGCAAGAAGTAGAAGACATGCTCCAGATTCTAGGCTATAAAGTAAATACCGATTAATATTGAGTAATATTATGTTACTCTTTTAAGTTTAAGCCGACTTTGGGAGGCTATAACTTGAAAGTTATAAATAGTGACAAGTTTGTAACTTGTCATCCATCGAAATTACTAACAGCTTTAGATTATAATTCTACGAATTAACTTAGGTACAAATAATTTACACTAATAAAAACGTGATGGGCTTCGTTTCTCCTTTATGAGTTTCGTGCTCAAAAGTATAATGAAAAAAACAACAACCTTCGCCGGAATTAAACCCAAATACGCTAATAAAGAAAACGCCAGCGTATTTCTCCAGTCGATCCCTTACGACGGTACGAGTTCTTGGGGTAAAGGAGCCGATCGTGGATTCGAAGCCTTCCTCGATGCCGCAGAAAATATGGAACTCTTCGATATCGAAACCCAATCTGAGGTTTACAAAAAAGGGGTTCATATTCTTTCAGAAATCACAGAAGACACTTCTCCAGAAACGATGTTCACTGTTGTCTACGAATCAACTAAATCGCTTTTGGAAAACGAAGAGAAATTCCTGACTTTCTTCGGAGGAGAACATTCCATCAGTATTGGAATCATCAAAGCTTTTTATGAATATTTTGAAAATTTGACGGTATTACAAATTGATGCACATGCTGATCTTCGACCTTCCTATGAAGGAACATCATACAATCACGCTTGTGCCGTTTATGATGCGAGTAAAAATTGTAATCTTATTCAGGTCGGTATTCGAAGTATGGACAATTCGGAAAAGGAGCATCTTGATAAATCTAAATGTTATTTTGCCCAAGATATTCATGGTAGAAAAAATTGGATGGAAGAGTCCATTCAAAAGATGACTGATAAGGTCTACATCACTTTTGATCTCGATGCATTTGATCCATCGATCATGCCTGCAACTGGAACACCAGAACCTGGAGGTTTAGATTGGTACACAACCATCGAGTATTTAAAAAAAGTCTTTGAATCAAAAAATGTAGTCGGTTTTGATATTGTGGAATTAGCACCAATCGATGGGCTCAAATCTCCGCAATTTTTAGCAGCTAAATTATATTATAAAATGCTTAGCTATAAATTCCACACTTAGAATCAAAATTACCAAGCTTTTAATTTCCTTGATAATTCATATCAAAAAAAAGAAAAATAATGAAAGGTCCAATATCAAACTTCATCCTTGATCACTACAAACACTTCAACGCAGCAGCACTAGTCGATGCTGCAAAAGCCTACGAAGCCCAATTAGAAAGTGGTCACAAAATGATGATCACGATGGCTGGAGCAATGAGCACTGCTGAGCTAGGTCGTTCTCTTGCGGAAATGATTCGCCAAGATAAAGTTCAAATTATTACCTGTACTGGAGCCAACCTTGAAGAAGATGTATTTAATTTGGTTGCACACGATCATTACAAAAGAGTTCCAAATTATCGGGATCTTTCGCCTCAGGATGAGCAAGAGCTATTAGATAATCATTACAATCGAGTAACCGATACCTGTATCCCAGAGGAAGAAGCGATGCGAAGAATCGAAGAGCATTTATACAATGCCTGGAAAAGTGCAGATGATAAAGGAGAAAGATATTTTCCACATGAGTATTTCTATCAAATCCTTTTGAGCGGAGAATTAGAAGAAAAATATCAAATTGACCCTCAAAATAGCTGGTTATTGGCCGCTGCTCAAAAAGGTATTCCGATAATTGTTCCTGGTTGGGAAGATTCTACCTGTGGTAATTTCTTTACGTCGTATTGTATGGAAAAAGACCTAAAAGCATCGACAATGAAATCAGGTATTGAGTATATGATGTTTTTAGCCAATTGGTATTTAGAAGAGGCAACAGACAAAGGAGTAGGTTTTTTTCAAATTGGAGGGGGAATTGCGGGGGATTTTCCAATATGTGTCGTACCTATGCTGCATCAGGACTTAGGCAAGAATAATACTCCAATGTGGTCTTATTTTTGCCAAATAAGTGACTCAACGACTAGTTATGGGTCATATTCAGGGGCGGTACCTAATGAAAAGATTACCTGGGGCAAGCTAGCGGTGGATACGCCAAAATTCGTGATAGAATCGGATGCCACTATTGTTGCACCATTAATTTTTGCTTATTTATTAGGATGGTAAAAATGAGTTCATTATTTTGTATACTCCGTAAAAAAATAAACCTCGAGTTTTTGAGGTTATTCTAAAGTTAAAATTTAAAAAATGGCAAGCAAATTTTCCAAAAAGCAACTAAAGACCTTTGAAGATCTATTAATATCAAAAAGGGAGAAGACTGAAAAACAAATAATAGATATCGATGAGCAACTGAATTTTGTGGCAGCTAATGGTGCTGATGATTCTAGTTTGGATGATAGTTCTTCTGGAGCTCAGCAAAAAGAATACTTACACAGTCAAAAACATAGACATCAGAAGCATTTAAGAGATATTGAAAATGCAATGATTCGTATGAGAAATCAATCTTATGGTATTTGTACTGTTACAGGGAAGTTGATCGATGAAAAACGATTAATGGCTGTACCGACTACAACCAAAAGTATTGAAGGCAAAAATATGGAAGATCAAAAAAGATAACTAGATTAATGGAATACGTTTTCCATTAATATTTGTTTAAGAATATAAATATATACCGACCAGTCAGAAAGACTTGGTCGGTAAAATGAAATAGCCGGTTTTTAATTCGATGTAATTTTTTACCAAAATCATATTGCACTCCTAATTCCAAACCAAAGCCTTGAATACTTTTAGCAAAGGTATATTCTGATAATCTTAATCGACTTCGATAACTGAGACCAGCATTGATTTGCAGGTCTTTTCTTATTTGATAACCACAGATACTGAAGAATTGGATTGGTATAGGTGTCTAATGCTAGGCGTGAGTTTAAAGGCAGTTTAAGCAATGACTTACGGTCATCTTTTAAGTTTTTCTCAAGGAAGGAAAGTCAGGACTTGAAGGGAAGTCAAAACCTGATAAGATACACTAAAAAGTTGACGACATTCAGGTGGAGCCTATGTCAAACGGCTTATTTATTATAAACATTTAGCACAATAAATACCTTTCAATTTTCTATCTCTCAATAATTGTATTTCGCTATTTATGAGCGCACACCAGCGTGATTTGTTTAACTTCAATGCCTTTTGGTAGACCTCATCGTAATAGCCAATGTCTTCCTCTTCATTAAAATGATAAAGTGATTGCATTAGCAAAAACGTAGCATCCTCGTTTAGTTTGTTCTCCTCGAATTTTTCCAATAGATAAGTATTCGTCAATTGGTACATACTCCAATGATTATAAAACTTCGAAAGCAGAATAGCATCTTCTATTTTCAGGACTCGACTAGAAAAATATTTTGAAATATAATTAAAAGATTTAGTGATTTCAATACCGTTGTTGACTTGCCCATAATACTTTATAAAAGTCAAATGGAGATTCAGCATCAACTCGTTGGATGAAAATTCTCTGGATAATTGATTGACATATTTAGGGTCTATTACATTCGCAAGCCGTTTGGAAGGAAGGTCCCATATGTCGAGAAAATGATTGTTTATAATCGTGTATAAATTCAATAAATTGAATTTTGCTTCAGGTGACAATTGTTCAGATTTAATAAGCCACCTGTTTACGAATTTAGTACTCGAAGTCAAATTGGATTGATGGAATTTTATCAGGATGGCGGATGCATTTTCTACCAAATCCATGTTAGCGAGAAAAGCATCGAAAATTGATTCTTCAAACAATACATCAGGCTTAATGTTATTGCCATGATACATTTTGAATAATGCTTTTTTTGCTAGAGGAATATCCTTGTTGAGAATCGCGAACCTTAAATTCGAAGCAATTAATTCTGAAGAATCTTTATTTACATTTCCTCCTTTATAATTGATGATGGCGATAGATTTTCTTTGTTGATAGAGTATAGTATCCCAAGGAATTGCCTCAATTGATTTTTGTGAAGCCAATTTCCGAAGCTCATCTTTGGGGTGATTTAAAAGCGTATCAGCGAAATAATATTTTAACTGAAAATAGAACTCGTCCCAATTTTCTTTTGTTGTAATTTTGAATTTATTGGAGGTGGTGTTCAATTCTTTTGTTAGATGCTTTTTGATGACCTCAGCTCTTTTTTTATGTAAAATTTTATTTTTTGCTTCTGTCCCTTCAATAGAACTATAGCTTTTGATTTCTATAGAATGTATTTTTCTCTGATCTCTTTTTATTTTTGGAAAACTAACAGGAACTGTTTGATTGGTTTGGAAATGAAAAGGGAGTGTAACCGATTCAATACTTTTGTTGCTTGTTATTTTGGCATCAATAGGATCTTCCAAATTTACGGGGAGTTCTTTTAAAGGATAAGAACCATGTGGGATATAACTTGGGATTACATATTTACAAACTACTCCATTTTTTATTAATAGAACACCTAAAGTTAATTGTTTTCCGAGTAAGGCTTTAGGAATGGTTCCTAATTTTGTAATAATTCTATACCCACTTTGTGCCGTGTTATTTTGAAATAGCTCATTTCTAAAAACAGGTTTTAATAAAATACCATCATGAATAGGAGAGAGGTCTAGTTGATTGGTTTCTTTACATGAAAATTGGGTTGGATCAATAAGATCTATTGCGATTCCATCATTAGGTCCTGAGAAAATACTTTTTAAATAATTTATATCATGATAATAAAAAATAATTTCATCTCCTTCAATGACAACAGCATTACCGACATTTACTAAAATATTATCATGAGAAATATGCTTGTCAAAACAATTGCCTTCTAGGTCTTCTTTTAGACCAAATTGATTTTCCGAAAGTTGGCCTTCTATCTTTATTCCTATTCTACCGAAAACATTTGTCGCATAAATTTGATTATTTTTATTTAAAGCAAATCCAAAATCCGCAACGTTAAATTCAGCCTCTATCATATTGGCATAATGTCCTGGAGAATCTTTCCAAGCATTAAACATAGATTCTGAAATACGAATGATTGTATTTTTATTTATCGGAAGTTTTACTTTTTTTGAAAGCAATACGTTTTCTCCTATTATGTCAAATTGTAATGGAGAAAAATGTTCTATCCGTTTTTTAGGAGTGTTAAATTTAGGTTTGGATTGATCATGAGTAAGTTCATTGGTTTTGGACATATAAAAACTCTGGATTTCGGCAGCTTTAGCTAATCTTTTATCTATGATTAAAGGAGCGACTCCTGACTGTTCTCTTAGCTCGTTTATCTTTTTTAAAAGATGATTTTTTATGGCTTTTTTGTCAGATGATTTGAGCTGTGAATAAGTAGGAGATAGGAATAAAGAGCACAATAAGAAAATAAAGAATATTCTCATTAGCATTTGTTTTAGTATTCGTTTATATAAATAGCTTTTTCTTGTTGGGGGATTTGTTGATGATTCCCTTCTTTAATAACATTTAATGTTGGTTTATGTTTTAGGGAAGTTGTTTATGCCTTGCCCTTAAAAAATTATATTAGAGTCTTATTTAACCCTGAATATACCCAATTCAGAGTATTGCCATTTCCCTAAAAATCTCTTACATTTGTAAGACCTTTTCAAACAAAAACTCTTTATCTAAGAGCTAATTTATCATTTAGCCTTCTTATTTCCGTTAAAACTGTAGTAATTGATAAAAATCAGCATTCGATTTTTTGATAAACAAGCTTATATATTTAGTTTTGTATTATAGACAAAACACAGATTTTTTGACCATTAGGTCCCATGAACTTTTACACCATGTTACAAAATTTACTGAAACTTACCTTTCTGGTACTGTTATTTGGTTCTTGTGCCAAGGACCAAATATATGTTACAACTGATGAGGACTATCAACTGGAAAGCCTCCTGACTCAGCATGGAGGCAAAGACAATTACATCCTTCCTGCCGCTGAGAATTACGGTATCATTCCGCAGGACCTCAATAATCCACTTACTCGTGAAAAAGCTGAATTAGGTAAATTACTGTTTTTTGAAACAGGATTGGCCCTTGCTCCAATGCATGATTTTGGAAAAGAAACTTATAGCTGCGCTACTTGTCATGTACCTTCAGCAGGCTTTCGTCCAGGTAGACCTCAGGGCATTGCTGATGGAGGAATTGGTTTTGGTGACAATGGAGAAGGGAGAGCTTTTAATGGGAATTATGAAGTAACAGAGCCAGATGTACAAGGTCTTAGGCCTTTGAGTGTATTGAATGCTGCTTATGTTACGAACACTACTTGGAATGGAAGATTTGGAGGTAACGATCTAAATGAAGGAACGGAAGCAGTCTGGAATGAAGCAGATGGATCAGAATTGAATCACCTTGGATTTAAAGGATTAGAAACTCAAAATATCGAAGGACTACATGTTCATCGAATGGTCATCAATAAAGATGTTTTAGATACGCTTGGTTATACACCACTTTTTGATGAAGCTTTTAACGATGTACCAGAAGAAGACAGATACAGTCCGCAGTATGCGAGCTTTGCACTTTCTGCTTATCTCCGAACACTGATTACGAATGAAGCACCTTTTCAATATTGGTTAAAAGGAAATAAAACAGCGATGAGTGAAGAAGAAAAACGGGGAGCTAATTTATTTTTTGGAAAAGCAAATTGCTCTACTTGCCACCGTGGTCGTTCTCTTAATGGAGATAATTTTTATGCGATCGGAGTAGATGATTTATACAAAACCGGAGCGATCAATACGAATGCCGATGATCCTCGGAATTTAGGTCGTGGAGAATTTACTCAGAATTCAGAAGATAATTACAAATTCAAAGTTCCACAGTTGTATAATCTTGGAGATGCGCCATTTTATTTTCACGGAGCAAGTAAAAAAACGTTAGAGGACGTAGTTGAATATTTTAATGAAGCGACTCCTGAAAACTTCGCTGTTCCACCAACACAAATTTCCGCAGGTTTCAAACCGTTAAATTTGACAGATATTGAAAAAAGAAATTTAGTTTCTTTTATAAGAAATGGACTTCGCGATCCTAATCTTGAACGCTATGTTCCAGAAGCCGTTCTTTCTGGAAATTGCTTTCCAAATAATGATGTATTTTCTCAGATGGATTTGGGATGTGAATAGAAGGAAGTGAATAAATTAACAAGCTGATAAGTTAGTAAATTAACAAAATAAAAAGTGAGCAATGACCTAGGCCGTTGCTCACTTTTTATTTTGTTCCTTTATTAAGTTTTTAAATTAATCTTCCTGTTTCATAAACTTCTTAACTGCCATTCCTTCCTCCGTCATAATCTTCAAAACATAAACGCCATTCGCCAATTCGCTCAAGTCAATTCCTTGAGTATTCGTCGGGTTGAAAGATTTTTCAAAAACAGCACTACCCTTAATATCTAGAACACTTAATTGCCATTCAGCACTAAGAGCTTGATCAAATTTGATTTCGAAGATACCATTGTTAGGATTTGGATTAATGTGGATTGAGTTATTCAAAACCAATTCATCAACATCCACAAAAAAGTTAGACGTATCAATCAATCCAGGACTTAGGTTATAATAAGTTCCGCTACCTGAGGTTTCCAACTTTACGGCACGAAGCATATAAAAGAAGTCGCCATTATAAGGAGGAACATCTGTGTAAGTCGAAGGATCTTCAACAATGTTAGAACTGATTCTTTCAAAGCTGCCATCAGGATTTGTTCCTCGGTAAAGGTAGTATCCAAGAACTTCAGGATCAGGAGAAGGTTGGTAAGAAAAACTAATTTGATCAGGAGATAATTGATGTGCTTCAAAAGCTAAAGGTGCTTTTACAATATGCATTTTTAAAGTCGGATCACCCATTAATCCAGTATGTACCAATTGTGGTCCTGGAAGATAAAGTCCGTTAGAATTTTGAGTTGCTTGGACACAGTGACCGATGTGTTGTCCCAAGGCCATTTGGTGGAAAGTCCAAGGTGGGTTTCCAGCCCAGACATTGGTCAAGGTCAAACCTGAAGCTAGAGGTGCTTTTAGGAAATTATTATCATTATCCCAATCGCCAAATTGGCTACCAAATAGCATGGTGAAAACGGTCAATAAACTATCATTGGCAAAATCGGTGCTCGTTCCAATTCCTGCAGAACTCACATGAGATCCACTTCCGCAACCATAAGACCAAAGATAAGATTGGGAGGTCATTGTACTAAAATAATCTACCTCATCGATATTGTCTGCACCAAACATTGGTGCAAAATTTCTCCAGCCACTTGCTGCAGGTGCTGCAAATTGTTGCTCGAAATTATCATCGACCAAAGCTCTGCGTTCTACCTCAATTGCTCCGCTTCTCCAACCGTGATCTTTGTTGAGGTATCGACGAGTTAATTCTATTTCATCTAAAGCAAAAACTTCCATATCATAAAGATCAACCCTACCTAATTGGAGTTCTAACTTCCCAGTAGGAATAGAATCCTGATCGAATTTTCCATCGCCTGGGACATTGTGGTTTCTTTCAAAAAAGCCAGTGGTGATATCGGCTACATTGTCCGTCCAAACCCCATTCAACTCTGCATAATAAGGATCGGCAGACCAGGCACCTTGATGATTTTCGCTATGGGTATCTGGAAAAATGTCACCCGAATAAGGAACCGGTACATGACCTAAAATAAATAAGGCTTTAAGATCAGGATGTTGATTGTAGACCTCCATAATCGAGGCTTTTACTTCTGTAACGACATCAGCTTTATTTGCATCACGGATAAACACATGCCAACCATCAGCAATCATATCTTTTTTGAGGCGATCGATTTCCATTTCTAATGGAGTCAGATATTCATCGTCAATCAACAATAAAATTTTACCTCGGTTTTCAATTGCGGGAGCTTTTATTCCAGCAGTGATGAAACCATACTTTGGTCGTTCATCAATGAATTCTCCAACATTTCCTGAGGTACCTAATTCGACACCGGATTGATTGTCGGATAAAACCCAGGAAGTGCTATTTGGGAAAATATCAGGAGCAAGAGTAATCACTACTTCTGTGCAAGATTGTCCATCATCACAAACGGTAAAATATTCTTCGTTATACCATTCAAAAGCGGAACCTTCCGCAACGACTTCACCACAAGCTTCTATTTTATAAAAACCAAAATTGAAACTACAGCATAAACCGATTCCATACATATCCGAGATGGCAAATTTCGCTTGCGTTCCAGGAGGAATACAAATCGTATCTCTTACCAGATCAAATTCTTTTTTAAAAAAAGCATACTCAAAAGCTTGCCCAACTTCAATATCGCTATCTACAAAAGTAGTCGCTGTTCCGTCTAGAACAGCAATGGGTATTCCCCAGTTTTCCGCATCCAATTCTTTTTTATAAACATTATAAAAAGTAGCGGCAGGATCCACCGGCCAACTAAAATTAATCTGTGCAGGATTCTCCTGAACAACAGCACTCACCTCGACAGATCGCTCTTTGGCGGTTTGAGAAAAAGCCGTATTGAACAATAGACTTGTGAATAATAGTAAAAGTAATGTTCTCATATTTGAGGAGGATTTGAAGTTAACAAGTTAACAGAGAAACAAGTTAGCAAAGTCTATTGTTCACTTGCTAGTTTGTTCCTCTGCTAACTTAAAATGGATTAGTCTCTAATTCTTACAAACTGCAATTGCTTGTATTTATAACCTTCCATTTGAATATAAAAAATATAATGACCAGCAGGCCACTGTTTTACAAATTCGGTGATGTAACCTTCGCCTTTTTCAACTTCTAGATTGCCTTCTTTGAAAATGACACCTTGAGTATTGGCAATAATGAATTTTAACTTACCTGCTTTGTTGGTTTCGTATTGTACCGTGACAAAATCATTTGCAGGATTAGGATATAAAATCGCATCGATTCCACGTTTCGCGGTTTCTGGTAAAATAAATGCACTTCCATTTCCACCACTTGCATTTCCAATAATACAACCCATGATTTCCACTTCTCCTAATGCTACAAAA
Source organism: uncultured Saprospiraceae bacterium (assembly GCA_937921595.1). Classification (GTDB taxonomy): domain Bacteria; phylum Bacteroidota; class Bacteroidia; order Chitinophagales; family Saprospiraceae; genus JAHDHW01. The sequence continues at coordinate 16,393 of CAKZTD010000378.1, read as the reverse complement.
CCAGCTTCATTATTTTGAATTCTAACATAACGTCCTGTCGTACCCGTAGTAATAACTGTTGGCGTTCCAGCAGTAGTTGTTTCATGAAAATTAATAACGCTAGCTTGTGCAAGTACCTCCGATAAATCATCAGAGACAAAAGGTGTTTCAGAAACTAAAATGTAATAATTGCTCAAGAAGTCAGAACAGCAATCAGTACGGTTCCAAATATTGATATCTTCGATGTTGAAAACTGCCCCAAGATCAACTTCCCAATACGGTTGTACCTGCCAGCTCGTACTAGAAACGGAGTAGTCACCATACCAAGAACCACTGGTGTTTCCATCAATAGCCAAGTCTGGAGTCGCTCCACCACCATTATAAGCGGAAGATTGAGAAGCGGTTCCATTCAGCGCAAGATTTTCTAAAGTCGTACATGATCCACCACCATTTTGAATCGTTGTAAAGTTAACTTCAACAGACGATTCTGGGAAGCTTAAAGGCACATGATTATTGTCGGCTAGTTGCGCTAATAGCGTATGTGATCCAGCAGCTACACCTGTAAGTGTGTAAGTGCCAGCTGTTCCAATATCATGAATGTCGATTGGTGTTGCACCGTCTAATGTCAATAATAAATGCTCCGCATTAAATCCAATTAAATCTCCTGAGGCCTGGAAGTTCACAATCACCTCCGTTCCAGTAATAATACTTCCTTCTGTTGGAGAAGAAAGAGTAAGTGTTGGGGTAGGAGGTGGAGTATAATTTACATTGACGGTATTCGAAACGGTATTTGGATTTCCAGAATTATCTGTCACGCTACTTGCTGGTAAATTGATGGTAACCTGCCCTGCTTGATTTGGAATAACGGTTACATTGTAAGTTGAACCGCTTCCGTTTAAACCGGTTAATGAACCATTTGTAATATTAAAATCACTAGTAGATAAACCGATAATTGATTCACTGAAAGTTGCGGTTAGTCCGAAATTCCCATTTGCATTTAGCGTCGATGCGGTAAGTGTAACATTTGGAGGTGTGGTATCTCCGCCGCCGCCGCCCAAGCAACCAAATATTTCTACTTCCGCAAGGGCTATGAAACCTGAATTTGGGTTTTGAACTCTAACATAACGCCCCGTTCCACCTAAGGTAATCGCCGTCGGAGTAGCAGCTTCTGTCGTTTGATGATAAGCAACAACGCCTGTTTGATTTAAAACATCATCTATGTCATCACTGGTAAAAGGAACATCAGAAACTAGGATGTAATAATCACTTAAAAAATCCATACAGCAATCTGTTCGATTCCAAATATTTACATATTCTAAAGAGTAAACCGCTTGAAGATCTACTTCCCAATATGGTTGACTACTCCAAGCCGAACTGGCTACAGAATATTGTGAATACCAATTTCCATTCGTGTTGCCATCAACGGCAAGTTCTGCTCCTGCGCCACCTCCGTTATAAGGTGTCGAGATAATCGCTGGTTTGTTGAGCGCAATATTTGTTGGATTGTTACAATCCCCTCCGCCTGGAGCGGTATAAGTTACGGTTAAAGTATTCGAAGGATTATTCCCATTGGCTGCTGCATCTTGTGCTCGATCAGCAGGAAGTTGAATCGTAACTGATCCATCCGATCCTGGTGTAACTGTAAAAGAATAACTAGATCCAGAACCGCTTAAGCCAGAAGCATTTCCATTGGAAATATTAAAATCTCCAGCCGTCAAACCACTTACTGATTCATTAAAAGAAACGCTAACGCTAAATGCAGCGGAAACATTATTATTGGAAGTACTCAAGGTTACTTCTGGTGGAGTGGTATCTCCACCTCCAGGGCCACCTCCATCTTCACAACCTAAAATCTCCACTTCGGCCAAGGCCATAAATCCTGCACCAGTTTTTTGTAATCTAAGATAACGCCCAGTAGTATTTAAATTGATAGCAGTAGGAGAACCTGCGATTTGAGATTGTAAAAAACTACTTACACCTGACTGGTTAAGTACATCATCTAGACTACCATCAACAAATGGATTATCTGAAACTAGAATGTAATAATCATCCAAAAAGTCTGAACAGCAATCGGTACGATTCCAAATGTTCAAACTTACGATATCTGAAACAGATCCCAGATCAACTTGCCACCAAGGCTGGCTTTGCCAACTGGTACTAGAAACAGAATAGGCACTGTACCAATTTCCATTGGTGTTGCCATCAACAGCAAGATCAGAAGTAGCACCGCCACCATTATAATTACTCGACTGACTAGTCGTTTTATCCAATGCAATATTTGTTGGATTATTACAGTCTCCTCCACCTGGAGCAGTATAAGTTACGTTCAAAGTATTCGAAGTTGTGTTTCCATTCCCTGCAGCATCTTGTGCACGATTAGAAGGAAGCTGAATACTAACATTACCATCAGCAGATGGTGTTACTGTAAACGAGTAACTACTTCCTAAACCACTAAATCCTGAAGCGTTTCCATTGGTAATATTAAATTCATTTTGATTTAAACCATTTACATTTTCGTTAAAATTTACATTAACGGTAAAAGCTGCGCTTACATTATTTGAAGCAGTCGAAAGCGTCACGGAAGGAGGTGTTGTATCGACGATTGGTTCCTCGTAATTTACATTCAAAGTATTCGAAGTTGTATTTCCATTCCCTGCATCATCATCTGCTTGGTTGGCAGGAAGCTGAATACTTACGTTGCCATCATTAACTGGCGTAACGGTAAAAGAATAACTAGAACCTGATCCACTTAAACCCGAAGCATTTCCATTTGTAATGTTGAAATCACTTGCACTCAAGCCATTTATATTTTCATTGAAATTAGCATTGACAACAAATGCTGCGGTTACATTATTAGATGCGGTAGATAATGTTGCCGTTGGTGGATTTGTATCAGGAGCTGTGTATTCTGGGAACAATAAAAACTGTGGAACAATCTGTTGAGATTGACTATTGCTTGACCATTGAAGTTTTGCAACAGCACCACCGCCATTTTCAAAATACTCTAAACGAATCGGCACTTGTTCGCCTCCGCTTAGTGTAATATTTCCAGAATGATTAGTCGGAGCTTGATCAACCCATGCATCTACGATTAATTGATCATTGACCCAAAGTCTTACACCATCATCACCTGTTACGGTGAATGTGTAGCTTTCACTATACAAAGGTAAAATCCCTCCGTCCCATCTTACAGAAAAAGTATTTTCTCCAATCGAAGGATCGGGAGAACCTGTTCCCCAATCAAAGTTGATATTCGGATCGACTCTCGTTAAAACCTGATTGGTTAAATCGATATTATTAAAATAATTTCCAGTGAGTCCTGTACCTCCTGCTGGATTTACCGTAAAGGTATGCTCAACTGGAATTGCTGGAGCATAAGCACCGTTTCCACTTTGAATTGCTCTAACGGTAACAATTCCAGGTGTACCGGTTAAGGTTATCGTATTTCCAGAAACCGTCGCAGGTCCTGAGATCACATGAAAGATAACTGGGAGACCAGAACTGGCTGATCCCGTCAATTGAAACGGTGGATTAATATTTACTTTATCAGAAATTGCATTGAAAGAAATCGTTTGATCTGATCCACTACAATTTGGATAAATATCTTTTTCAAAAATGCTAAACAATCCTGCGGGGTCGGTCACTCTTAATTTTATTCTATAAAAATAAGTAGCACCATCACAACCAACCGGAGAAAGTTCAGCGGTCGTGGATGCATTATTATCTGCAGCTTCCGAGTGGAAGTGATTGTTGTGATGTAATTCAGTAAACCATTCGTAAGTCAACTGATTATTACTATGTTCAGCATCGGAAACATTGGCATTTAAATTTAAAGTTGTACCGTTCGTTGGAGAGAAAGTATTGATTCCATCGACACTTGTTGAGTTAATTTGTGGTGGTGTATTATTTAATGAAACTACTAATGTTTGTTGTTCGCTCAAACTTCCATCAGAAATGGTAAGGGTAACCGTAAAAGAAGTAGGTTGGCTATTTCCTGTTGTAAAAGTATGACTAGGGTTTGCTTGTGTGCTAGTATTGCCATCTCCGAAATTCCAATTATAAGTGATCGCATCGCCATTTGGATCGTAGGAAAGATCACCTTTGAAATTTACAGTAAGAGGACTAGATCCAAAAGAAGCATCAGCACTTGCAATTGCAAAAGGTGGAAGATTACCTCCGGTAAATTCAATTCTTCGAACAGAGTTATTTACTTGAGGATTTCCGCCAGAAGCACCAGCGATATAATACAATCCGCCAGAGGAAGGATCGGTTGCGATAAAAACAATTGCGTTCGCTCCGGTTTTGAAATTCTTTACTTCGATAGGATTGTCGTTTGCATCAAAACGGTAATTCATAATCCAGTCGCCTCCATAATCTGCATGGAAGTAAGTCTCGTTCCATTCAGCTGGAAAATCATTTGCATTGTACCAAACACCTCCAATCGAACAGTTCCCTGTAAAGTTAGGACCCGGTAATTGGCCAGAGCCGACATTGACAATCGATCCATTAATTGAACCTCTTGCTGTACCGTTTCTCCAATCTAATTTTGCTAGTTCGTGACTTGATGGTTCGTAATTTGTGTTGTTATAACCTGGCTGATGAGTCATCCCTTCAAACTTTGGCCATCCGAAATTTTGGCCAGGACCATTTACAACATTCAGCTCTTCTCGGTTTCCCCAACCTACATCACCAATGTAAATGATTCCCGGGTCAGCATCTGCTGGATCATGACTTCCGGTATTTGGTTTCAAAGTCATTCGGCAAGGATTTCTCAGACCTTTTGAAAATATTTTTGATTGTGCCGAACCTGGATTTCCTGATTGATAATAAGGATTCGAAGGAATTCCATCTCCAGTCGCTGGATCAATTCGAATTAATTTTCCAGCAAGGTTGTCATTTAATTGAACTCGATAAGCTCCGATATTTTGAGCAGAAGAAATGATGCCATCGCTTATTGCTTGTGACCAATAAGTTTCACTTGCTGAACCTTGATCAACGGAGCTATAAGAAGCACCATCACCAAAACTTGCCATCAAGGTTCCATCGGTTCCAAATACTAATGATCCAGTTCCGTGAGATTGATGTAAGTTTGAAAAACCATCATTGGTAACATTCTCTCCTAAAAGGACTGTTCGGCTACCAGGAATTATAGAATTAAAACCTGTTGCTGCATCTGCTTGGAATCGAGTGATACGGCCGACTGTTGCATTAAAATATTCGTCGGTATTTGGATTATAATCATTGGTTCCAAAATATAATAAGTGATGTCGATCAACGATATACAAACAATAGATGTATCCATTCGAAAGGAAGTTTGGATCGAGTACAAAACCAAGCATTCCGAAATCCCGCCAGTTACCTACCTCTTCGCTGATGTCCAACATTGGACTTGATGCTAATTGACCATTCTCTACTATCCAGACTTTTCCTCCTTTTTCATAGACATACATTCGACCATTATCATCAAAGGTCAATCCGACTGCTTGATCGAAGGTGCCGACAAATTCTTGATCGATAAATCCGACGGGCTGAGCAAAGCTGCTGTTGCTCAAAAAGGAAAAGCATAAAAAGGCTAGAAGTGTAAGTTTCCAGTTTTTCATTTTTGTAAGTTTTGGTTGTTAGCAAAACCACCGAGGTTTCTAAAACTCTGGTGATTTAAATAAAATCATCGGTAGTCAAAAAATCGGACCTCCTCAAAAGGCGTCGATTTCGCTACACTAAACAAATGTTTATTTTCAAAAGTAAAAGTCTTCAAGTGACAATTTTGGCCTTGATAATTTTCTAAATGAATCAAATCTTTCAAGACATCAATCTGAACGAGTTCATCGGTCAGCCCTTCTCCAATTGCTTTCATCATGGCTTCTTTTCGAGTCCATATTTTGAAGAATTGCTCAGAGGGATTTGTGCAGCAAAGACTATCTTTTTCATGATCCGAAAAATATTGATCAGCAATATCAAGAAAATTAAAATCAAGATTATTCTCTTCGATATCAATACCGATAGGGGATGGATCAAAACTAAAAGCCAGCAATATATAGTCGGTACTATGGGAGATGTTAAATTGTAGGAGGTGATTAGAATTTGCAATAAATGGTTTGCCAAATCTATTCGTGTCGTAATTTAAGTCTTTGGGAGCAGTTCTCAAATAGCTAGCTGATAATTCCTTGAGTATCCCGCGGCTAATTGCTCTTTTATGACGGTCTTTTGGGTTTTTATATTTTAAAATATGATTGAATTCCTTTTCAGTGAGCAAATCTTGATAATCCTGCCAAGCAAAGTCTTCCGATTTTACACTCCATATATGGATGCCTTTAGTCGATTCAAACACACCATTTGAAGGAGTGCTCCATTCAACTAATGTTGGAACTTTTTCTTTTTTGACTGTCTTAAACAGCCGGGGGAGTTTTATCATTATTAATCTATATTGATTTTTATTTATGGGCAAGGATCAACGATTTTAGAAAAAGTCAGGTGTGGTAGCCAAACATCAATAATCGCTATTGTTAATCCTTGCTCAAAAATCAGTTTTATTTCTTCACCATCTTCCTTTCCTCGATCTCATTCAAACAATCCTGCAGAATCCGCGCAAATTCCTGCCCATTCGGTGGATCAAATAAAGTCAAGTGATCACCCGGTACATCATAGACTTCCACACCTCCTTTCGCAAAAGGTTTCCATCCTAAAAAGTCGAAGTCATTCAAATAAAAACGATTTGATTTTGCTCGGAAAAGATACATCTTACCATCGTAAGGTGTGATGCGGTAATTGTCAAAAGCTTGTTTATTCGCTTGATCTACTTTACCACCAAAAACAGTATTTGCCTCTTTTATATTTCCACCATTTGTTTGACCCACCCATCTTTGGTAACGCCATTTGAGAATGTGAGATTTGTATTTAATATTTGGAATTGGGTCTTTCGTTAAAATGGAAAGATTCCACGCGACTTTTTTCCCTAGCGTAGCTAAGCGATTAAAGTAGTTGCTATTCGGTTTATCTGAAGTAATGTTTTGATGAACGATGGTATCGAACATTGCCAACATTTCTACTTTTTTTCCTTGAGCTTTAAGCTGTTTTGCCATTTCGAAAACGATGAGTCCTCCAAAAGAATAACCAGCTAGACGATAAGGCCCATCAGGAAATTGTCTCTGTATTTCGTTTATATAATGCGTGGCAATATCTTCCAATTTTGAGATCGGCTCCGCCTCACCGTTTAGACCTTTTGGTTGTAAAGCAAAGAGTGGCTGATCCTCATCCATATGGCTAGCTAATGCTTGAAACATCAAAGCATGTAAACCTGCGCCATGCACCAGGAAAAGTGGTGTCTTAGTTCCTTCCGGTTTTATTGGTATCAAGGAAGAATTAATGGTCGCTTCAATCTTTTTGTCATCAGTCAAGAAATCTGCTAGTTTTTCAATCGTAGAGTTTTCTAAAAGACTAGCCAATGGGATTTTTTTGCCGGTCTCTTTTTCAATCAATGTAATCATACTGATTGCATTCAGCGAATGACCACCCAATTCGAAAAAGTCTTCGTCAATACTGACTTTAGGCATAACTAGTAGTTTAGACCAAATACCTTCTAATGTTTTTTCAATATCAGTCTTGGCAGCCTTAAATGTTTTTTGCTTTGCATTTGCGGTCGTCTCTGGATGTGGAAGCTTGCCACGATTTACTTTCATGGTCGCAGTTAATGGAAATTTATCCATTTCAACAAAAGCAACCGGGACCATATAATCTGGAATCTTTGCTTTTAAATATTTTTTCAAAGCATCTGCGTCAACGGTCTGTCCAGCTTTCGGGATATAATAAGCAACCAGACGTTTGTTATCTTTTTGATCTTCGCGAATGATGACCACATTTTCCTGGATCTCTTCATATCGATCGATCGCTGATTCTATCTCTCCAAGTTCAATTCTGAACCCTCGGATTTTTACCTGCGAATCTGCACGGTATAAATATTCTAAATCGCCATTGGTAAGATAGCGAGCCATGTCTCCCGTACTATAAAGTTTTTCACCAAAAGTTTTTTCAAAAGGATTATCAATAAATTTTTCAGCATTGAGATCTCCTCGTTTGAAATAGCCATTTGGAGCAACTCCGACACCGCCGATGTATACTTCTCCTGCGACACCAATTGGAACGGGGACTTGGTGTTTGTCCAATAAATAAATCTGGACATTATCAATCGGTCGGCCGATGGGTTCGTAAGAAGATTCAGCTTTGGTTAAGGAGCGATCACCTTCCAGTAATTTCAAAGTAGACCAAATCGTCGTCTCCGTTGGACCATAGATATTGTAAAGTCGATTACTGCGAGCAATTAATTTTTGTGCTAATTCTTTAGACAATCCTTCACCACCACAAAGTATGGTTAACTCTTCGTTCCCTTCCCAGTTTGCCATTAAAAGCATCCGCCATGATGAAGGAGTTGCCTGCATCAAAGTAGGTTTGACTTTTTCCAAAGCGGCCTTTAATTCAAAGCCATTGGTCTTCTCTTCTTCGCTGGCGATGTATACTTGAGCGCCAATCATCAAGGGCATAAAGAAATCCTGGACTGAGGGGTCGAAAGCAATGCTAGCGACACTAAATATTGTTTCATTTGGATTCAAGTCCAGCGCTTTGATTATGGCCAGATGATGATCGACGACTGCATAGTGAGGGATCAATACCCCTTTCGGTTTTCCGGAAGATCCGGAAGTATAATTTACATAAACTAGATGGTCGGTGTTTATTTTTTTAAACAAATTGCTCGTCGAACAACCACGGATTTTTACTTCGTCCCGGTCGAGGCAAATGATATTGTTAAAATCACTTGGCAAGGTTCCGAGTAAAGCTTCTTTGGTAATTAGAAAATCTGCTTTTGCATCATCTAAAATTACTTTGAGTCGACTCGTTGGATTGATCGGATCAAGTGGAACATAGATGGCTCCGATTTTCATACAAGCCATCAAAGCAATCATCATGTCTACACCACGTTCAAAATAAACACCGATGAAGTTTCCTGTATGTACACCTTGAGCAACAAAATAATGAGCGACTTGATTGGCTTTTTGATTAAGTTGGTTATAAGTCAAAGTCTGTTTTGCATCAGCGACAGCGATGTTATCCGGAATAGTAACCGCTTGCTCTTCTAGGTATTGATGGATCACTCGATCAGGTCTTTTGACTTGATTGTTATTCCAATTGTGTAAAAGGATTTCACGTTCAGCCTCAGGAAGAATGGATAAGCGATCAATATTTTGCTTAGGATTTTTTACAATACTTTTTAAAAGCATTTCAAATTCCTGCAAACGTCGCTGAATAGTTTCCTTGTAAAATAAATCTGTATTATAAATCCATTCGATCAAGATAGAATCTTCGACCGGTTTGATATTAATAAAAATATCGAAGGTCTCATAGTTTCGCTGAATTGGATTCATTTCGGTTTTTAAACCATGATATTGTAAATCCTCAATTGGCGAATCCATATTGAACAAAACAGAAATAATTGGTGTCCGACTTGGATCACGAGGAACTTTTAAAGCTTTGACTAAACTACCAAAAGCTAGGCTCTGATGTTCGAAAGCATCGAGGACTTTATTACGTGTGTCACTTAATATTTTTGAAAAGGAATCTTCTGCATTGGTTTGTAAACGAATCGGAAGAAGGTTCACGCCATGCGCTACTAAATGTGGATTGTCACTTGAAGCTTGAGCTGCTGAAGTAATCCCCAAAACGAAATCATCCTGATGTGAAATTCGATGGATGAAGACCTGGAATGCAGAATATATTAAATTGAAAAAAGTCGTTTTTTCTTGAATTGCTGTAGTTTTTAAATCAGCATATAAATGACTTGGGATATTTAATTTTTCTAATTTTGCACCATATGTTTTGGATGCTGGTCGAGATAGATCTGTCGGGAATTCTAAAACAGGAATGTCTTCATTAAACTGTTTTTTCCAGTAGTCGATTGCTTCTTGGTTCTGCTCGTCTTTTGTATTGGCTTCTTGCTCTTTTACAAAATCACTTAAAGATCTTGGTTTATCCAAATCAATGCTTTGGCCACATTCTATGGCGAACAAATTTGCAAGATCACTCATCAATACTCCCATCGACCAACCATCAGCAATCATGTGATGGATACTGAAATAAAAGTAATGCTCGTATTCTCCTGTTTTGACGAGCTTCGTTCTAAAAGGAATCTCATTAAAAATATCAAAAGGAATTTCTCCTTCATTGAAGCGAATACCATTGAGTTGATGCTCTTGTTCTAAAGAAGAAAGATTTGAAATATCCAAAAATGGAATTTCAATTTTCCGATGACTTAAAATAACTTGAACAGTTTCTGTTTTAGAAAATTCTGTCCTTAAACCTTCGTGTCTTTGAATTAATTTTTGAAAAGCATTTTTTAAATGGTCTTGATTCAATGAACCTTCGAATCGGAATTCAGAACCTAGATTATAAGCAGCAGCAGCTCCATTACCTAACTGCTGTTCAACCCAAATCTCTTTCTGGCCGTCTGTTAGAGATAGCTTTTTTTTTATAATCGGCGGTGTCGCGGAAGTCGTGAGGGTTTGCTGAGAAGGGGGTGTAATGATCATATTATGATCTTCGACCTCCGCAACTGTTATCTTAAAGAAACCCGCCGTTTGCATTTCTTTGATACTCTCCTCAAACATGTTGACCGTGTGATTTAAATCCTCCACGGAATGTTCGGTAGAAATCAAAGCTGCTTTCTCTTTTATATGAATTCCTTTCATTCTCAGATAGAAAAATACTAAAGGAGAAAGTGGATTGTCATCTGTTATATGTATGGCGACTATTGATGCCGTAGAATGAACTCTTAGTGGTGCTTTTGTTTTTAAAAATAACTCTTTAAGCTGCTCTGCGAATTTTGCAGTCTTAGCATTTAATACTTCGTAGAATTTTGGACCACGTTTTTTAATTTCACTCAATGCAGCATAAGAAGCTGCTAAAGCTAGTGGATGTTTTACAAATGTTCCTCCAAAGAAAGTCACACCTGCTTCAGGGTAACTATCATCACCAAAACTCCATTGCCCACCATCGAAAGCGTCCATGTATGCTGACTTTCCAGCAACGGCTGCCATCGGTAATCCACCGGAGACTATTTTCCCATAAGCAATTAAATCTGCTTCAACTCCATACCATTCTTGAGCACCACGCATCGCTAGTCGGAAGCCAGTGATCATTTCGTCGAAGATCAGAGCGACTTCATTTTGAGCCGTGATTTTTCTAATATTATGAAACAACTCTTTAGGTTGTCTGCAAGGTTTATTTGGTTGCACTGGTTCAATGATTACTGCTGCAACTTCATGAACATGTGCTTTTATTTTTTCTAAAACATTCGGATCATCTAAATCCAAGATGATCATATTTTGTACTGCAAGATTTGGAATTCCTGGAGCAACTGGCATCGCCTTGGTACGACCATTCATCTTCACCGCTCTGACCAACATCTCATCTGCAATACCATGATAGTCACCTTCAAAAACAATGACTTTATCTTTCATGGTAACGGTTCTTGCTGCTCTTACCGCTGCAACGATTGCCTCTGATCCAGTATTGACTAAAGTTACTCTTTCACATCCGCTTAATTCGCAAAGCAAGTCTGCTACTTTTTTCGCCAATGGTGTCAATACTCCTAATTCAAATCCTTTCTCTAATTGAATTTTTACGGCCTCTTGTACAAAGTCTGGGGTATGTCCAAAAAGGGAAATCCCAAATGCATTTCTATAGTCAATGTATTCATTGCCATCGACATCCCAAACTTTTGAACCTTTGGATCGATCTACTGCAATTTGATAAATCATATCTTTCCATAATCGATTGAAACCTGTGATGGAACGAGGATCGGCTAAATGTTTTCTTTGTGCTTGTGTAAGGTTTTGAGACCCTTTGGTTTGTGTTGTATATCGTCGAATTAAATCGGCCAAGTATTTTTCTTGCTGTTCAGTTAAACCACTGTCTGCTTTTTTACTAATGGGTTTCCAGGGCCCATGGGCGGAGCCAGAACCAGAGGTGAGCGATGAGGAATTCTCAGGAGTGAGGGGTGAGGGATGAGGGGCGAGAGGTGGCTGCTCACTTGTTGGTTTGTTGACTTTTTCCTTTGTTTGCTTATTAATTTGTCCAATTGTTAGTTTGTTTGCTTGTTCACTTATTGGTTTATTAACTTGCTTACTTGGCACAATTACATTTCCTCCGCCTAATAAATTCAACTGCTGTTGCATCAACTCTAACTGCTGTTGGATGATGCTTTGGACAGAGTTATCGACAGGTGCAGGGTTCGTATAATTAGCGGGTTGTTCCGTATGGATGGTGTAATTGACTTTAGTTGCGGAAGTAACCGAATTGGGGTTTGCAATTAAAGGTGAATTACTGATTTCTGGAGCAACATCGTTTATCCTTTTAAGTTCTTCTTTGTAACTTGATTCCGGTAATTGCTTTTCCAGATAAACGGCGAGTGCACTGAAGTTTGGTGCTTCTTCGAAGAGTTGTCTGAAATTGATTTTTACGGGGAGTTTCTTTTTAATTTTTGCAACAGCTTGGGTCAAGAACAAACTATCGAAACCCAACTCAAGAAAGGTTGCTTGTTCGTTCATTTGATTTTTATCAATGCCACTTAGTTGATGGAATATCTCTTTCAGGTCATTGATGATCAACTCTTTTCTAGTGACCTTTGGTCCTTCGTTTCTATTATTTACTTGCTTCATCGTGTAAGATTCTATAGTGTCTTGTTGCTTTGGTTTTATCCAATGCTTTTTTCGTTCAAAAGGATAAGTTGGCAAAGATACTTTGCCAAGAAGGTGGTCGTGATGCAAGGTTTTCCATTGTATATTGCTACCCGAAAGCCATAACTGGCCGACGGTTTTGAGTATGAATGCATAATCGTGTGTCGGTTCTTTAGGATGTCGAAGTGAAGCCAGGATAACTTGATCTTGTTGTTTTGCAGGATGTTGTCTTGCAAAAGTACAGAGCGTTTGCCCAGGGCCAACTTCTAGAAAAATTCTGTTTTTAAGTTTTAAAAGCACCTCTATACCGTCACTAAATTTAACGGTTTGACGAAGGTGTTTTAACCAGTAGGTAGGAGATTGAATGTCTTGTCTATTAGCAAATTTACCAGTTACATTTGATATGATTGGTATTTTTGGTGCAGAGAATTTAATCTCTTTCAAAAAACTTTCAAATTCTTCAAGGATTGGCTCAATCATTACAGAGTGAGCAGCAACAGAAATATGAAGTTTTGAGTTTTGAATATCATTGGCTTCCAGCTTTTTTTGAACTTGATCGATTGCTATTGCACAACCCGAAAGGACACAGTTATCTGGTCGGTTGATTGCTGCAAAACTTAATCCTTCAACTAGGTATTGCTCGGTTTCTTCAGCTGGTAAAGCTACACTGAGCATACCGCCATTTTCTAAAGTCAAAAATAGTTTTCCTCGTTTAGCGACCAAAGCCAAAGCATCTCTTAATGAAAAGACACCGCTGATACAAGCTGCTGTATATTCTCCAAGGCTATGCCCGATTAATTCGGAAGGTTGAATGCCCCAGTATTCCCAAAGTTTAGCGGTTGCATATTCGATGGTGAAAAGTAGGGTGATACCTTGTAATGGATCTTTAAGTGGTTCACTTTTTCGCTGCGTTTCCGTTTGAGGGTAAAGTGCTTCGAAGAAATCCAATTGATGATCTTGTTTTAAAATATCAAGACATTCTAAAACAACGGATTTAAAAACTGGTTCTTCTTTAAAAAGATCGAATCCCATATTGCTATGTTGCGCTCCACCGCCTGGGAACATGAAAACGATCTTGTTGTTTTTTGCTTTGCTTTCTTTTGAAAAAACTTTGCTGCCTTCCGGATCATTTAGAATGTCGGCAGCATCCTGTGAATGTTTTGCTACTAAAAATGCTCGTTGTTGAAAAGCCTTTCTTCCTGTTTGTAAAGTGTAGGCAATCGAAGAGAGCGAATCTTCTGTTGTATTGAAATGTTTTGCATGTTGAATTTTTACCTTTTCTAAGGCTTCTACTTTTTTTGCGGAAAGCAGAATTAACTCGTGTGACTTATTGTGATTCGATTTGCTTATTAATGGTGCTTCTTCGAGAATGATGTGTGCATTGGTTCCACCTAATCCAAAAGAGCTAACTCCAGCTCTTCTTGGTTGCTCTCCTTTTTTCCAATCCTGAATTTTTTGATTGATAACAAATGGAGAATTTTTAAAATCAATTTGTGGATTCGGATTTTTAAAATGCATAAGAGGAGGAAGCATTTCATTTTTCATTGCAAGAATCGTTTTGATGATTCCAACAATACTTGCTCCTGCATCAAAATGACCAATATTGGCTTTGACTGAACCGATATGACAAAATTGTTTTTTATCAGTAAATGCTTTAAAAGCGGTGGTTAAACCAGCAACTTCGATTGGATCACCAATCGCTGTTCCAGTTCCATGCGCTTCGATATATGAAATAGACTCTGGACTGATTCCAGCATTTTGATATGCTTTGATAATGGCTTGAGATTGTCCTTTTATACTTGGAGCAGTAAAACCAATTTTATCGGCGCCGTCATTATTTATGGCTGTTCCTTTAATGACTCCATGAACGTTATCACCATCAGCAATCGCTTTGTCTAGATTTTTTAAAACAATAAAAGCCATCCCATGTCCACGAACCATTCCATTGGCTTCGGCATCAAAAGTTCTGCAATAACCATCTGGAGAAAGCGCATGTCCTTCTTTATGTAAATGACCAGAAGTAATTGGCGGTTGAATTCTTCCGCCTCCGACGATGACAATATCTGAATCACCTGTACGAATACTTTGACAAGCTAAGTGTACCGCAACTCCAGACGTTGAACAAGCTGTTTGAACATTAATTGCTGGTCCTTTGAGGTTGAGTTTGTAAGCAACTCGTGTCGAAGGAAAATCTTTTTCTAATGTGATTCCTAATTGAAAATCATCTAGCGATTTAAAATAATTAGGATGAGTAATGACATTATTAATCAAGTAGGTATTTCTCGCAACGCCTCCTAGAACACCGATGTTTAATTTTGTTCTATCTGGGTCATATCCTGCGTCTTCCAAAGCGGCGTAAGCACACTCTAAGAAGATACGATGTTGAGGATCCATCAACGCGGCTTCCTTTGGCAAGTAACCAAAAAACTCTGCGTCAAAACAATCTGCATCTTCAAGATACATGCCTCTGCGAACGTAATCAGGATCGTTTAGTAGATTCGGATCAATGCCTGCAGCTTGTAATTCTTCAATGGTGAATTCTCTAGAGACGTCTTTGGCTTCAAGAAGGTTATTCCAAAATTCCTGAAGATCTTTGGCTCCAGGGAACCGAGCAGACATGCCAATAATAGCGACATCAGAAGTGAAGGCGACTTGACTACTTGACTCCTTAACTTCTTGTTCACGTGGGGAAATTGGGTAGCCGAGATTTTTTGCTGTTTCCCAGGTTTGGTTGTGGAGAAAATTGTCTTGAATTACACCTTTCCAATTGTCTGCGAGAGAAGCTTTAATTTTTCCGTGTTGGAGCAATTTGGGATCACCCATGGCTTTGGAATCCTTGTAAATTCCATCCGTCATTTTTTGATCGATTCCCTCGTATGGTTTTATTAGGTTAGGATGGAAATCGATATTAAATTGCTGGCAAAGATTTTTCATAGTGGTCTCTGGATCAGCAATCATTTCTTCATATGAAATATTGAATTGTCTTTCTGTTGGTATATCTTTTAAAAAGTTAATCGCATTTTGATGGCTTTGTTGCCAGATTAATTCGCCAGTTTGTTGCGCATTATAATTATGCTCTTCTAAATACATGACTTGATGCATTCGCATTTTTTGGAATGACTTAATCATGGAGTAAGGGTGACGATACAAATGAATATATAATGGCTTTTCGAATGTATCTTCAGCTCTTTGTAAAGCATTTTGATCTAGGATATAGGATGGCGATTTGTCGACTAATATTTTATCTCCAATCAGTCCTTGAATCGTATTGAAAAATGCTTGCGTTGAAACTGTATTTTTTTCTGCATTTTGGATAATGGATTTTGCTTCATCGGCACTGATGTTTTTTAATTCCATTAGTGCTCGGATGCTTCCTTCTTTCCAGAGGCTGAACTTCGTTTCGTAAGCGTTAGCTCGTTCGTTTAGATTGTCGAAATGGAGTAATTGTAATTCATTGGCTGCAAAAATATCTGGATGTCCGGCTAGCATGACACGTAGTAGGGTAGTCCCTGATCGAGGTGGTGCTAGGATGAAAATTGCAGGCTTATTTTTTTGTTTGCTAGGTCTTGATTCTTTGTGTTTTGGAATTAGGTTTTTGAAGGTATTGAAATCTTGGGTTTTGAGTTTTTGAGGGATTGTTTCTCGACTCGCGGACTCGCTTGAAATGACACTTCCGTCAAGTAAAGATTGAG
>CAKZTD010000377.1 GCA_937921595.1 uncultured Saprospiraceae bacterium | reverse complement strand
TAAAATGGCACTCTCCGCCTTTTGCCTATTGTATGCTTCACAATTTAAGATAATACTTTTATATTTGATACGAACTTGCTCATATATTTGAGTTGTAGCAAATAAAGGAGAATCATGAATTCCGAACAAATTAAAGAATGTACAAGACCCTTAATCAACAAGATATCACCTGTATCGGAGTGGTCGTTAGATTTGGTGATTGATTTGATCGAAGTTGAATTCTATGAAAAAGGAGATATATTTATTGATAGAGGAAAAAAAAATAACAAGGAATACTTTGTTTACGAAGGTGTCTGCCGTAGCTTTTTGCTGAGCCCGGAAGGTGAAGAAATAACCATATCTTATTTTCTTGAAAGTAGTGTACTCTCTCCGAATAAAACGAGAACGGCTAATCAAATATCTCACCTCAACTTTCAAGCGCTAACAAAGTTAACCGTTGCCAGTTTAAACGCTGACAAGTTTGAGCAGCTAATGATAAAACACATTGACATACGTGAATTTGGAAATATGGTTTTACAAAATGAACTCCTTGCAAAAGTTGAAAAAGAAATTGGCCTCGCTTCGCTCAATGCTAAAGAAAGGCTCATTCTTTTTAGAGAAAAATATCACTTTCTGGAAAATCTAATCTCACATGTTGACATTGCCTCCTATCTGGGGATTACAAATATTTCCTTAAGCAGACTTCGTAAAGGACTCATGAAGTAAAATGTGATCCTTTAACAAATGTTAATGGATTTGAAATCAGTATCATCAATCTTTGTAGTGAACTTAAAAACAAAGAAAGATGAAAAATTTATCAAGTACCCTCCCTCAAGGATTTAATGTAAATGAAATTAATCCACTTTGGTATCTCACAATTGGAATTGCTACCATGTCTCTAACTCACATGACATTTAGTATTGAAGTCATGGCTTGGGTATCAAGTGTTCCTTTCTTAATTTATCTAAGTATCACACAAGGTTGGAAGTCAAGATTAATCTTTTCTCTCGCTTTTGTTTTGGCATGGTCTATCGTTGTAATGAAAATTATTAGCGATCCAATTCCACTAGTACTGGTCTTCCTTTACTCGATTCCAATTAGTTTGTTTCACCTGCCTGGCTACCTAATGTGGAGTAAATTTAACAATCAAAAATACGCATTATTTCTTTTTCCTGTTATCATGATCATCATGGAATGGATTCAATATACCTTTACACCTCTTGCCAGTTGGGGAGTAGCTGCATATACCATGCACGATAATGTATCTCTGATTCAAACAGTATCCTTGTTTGGTTTGGCTGGATTAAGCTTTCTGATTTATTGGGTTAATGTCTCAATTGCTAATATCATAATCAAAAGAAAAATCTCTATTTCAACATTTCAACTTCCGTTAATTGTACTGTTTCTTTTAATTATTTTTGGCTCTATTCGTTACGACTTGAACAAAGCCAATGGCATTGACACTCTAACTGTTGCAGCAGTTGGAACAGATTCGGAAGTAAGTGGTTTACCATTGCCATCTAAGGAAAATAATGAACAGACTAAAACGGCATTATTTAAACGAACAAGAACAGCAGCAGACGGTGGTGCTAAAATAATATCATGGAATGAAGCTGCCTTATTCATAATGCCTAAAGATGAGAATGAATGGATTGAATCCATCAAGGAACTAGCCATTGAACTCAATATCACTTTGGTAGCATCTTACGTAACACCCATTTCACAAACTCCCTTTAAGTATGAGAACAAGTACCAATTTGTCGATTCGTTAGGAAACATTACGCATTCATACCTCAAGCATCAACCCGTACCAGGCGAACCAGCAGTTCAGGGAAAGTCACCTTTAAAAGTGGTTGATATAGCAGGAACAAAAATCGGAGCTGCAATTTGCTATGATTATGATTTTCCATATCTGGCAAAAGGGTATGGTGAATTAGGAGCAGATATGGTTATTATTCCGTCAAGTGACTGGAGAGGCATTGACCCTTTGCATACGGAAATGGCTGCCTTTAGAGCAGTTGAGCAAGGTCACACGGTACTGCGTTCAACTCGATTTGGGCTTTCCGCAGCAATCACACCATACGGTGAAATGGTATCACAAATGAGTAGTTTTGATAATAATGATAAAATCATGTATGCAAAATTGTCTGCCAAAGGTGTGACTACATTATATTCCCTTATTCAAGATAGTTTTGTTTACCTGTGTATAGGGTTTTTACTATCTTTTATAGTAATTACAGTTCGATCAAAAAAAAGCAAATCGACTATTCAATCATTAAAATCTAATGAATAAAGAAGGTGATTCTTAAAACTCGTAGAGACTGCGAGTTTTTATCTTTACCTCGAGTCCTCTTTCGATTTTAGGGATGAATGCTTTATGTTACTTGCTTCAACAAGGCATATAGCAATCATAGCGGTTAGGTATCGCATGCTGTATATGCTAGACGTTGGACTTTTGATATTACCTCTTGAGCCATGCAAAAAATCAGTCTTTTTTGGAGGAGAGCTAGGTTGGTGATGTGCTCTCTTCAAAGAGCTTACCAAACTTGTGGATTTGCAACTTCCCCCTTCAGTTTTTGACCTACCAGATTTCTGACGCATAACGCTCGGTGTAAACGATGGTGGCGCGTTTAGCGACACTAGCCGTTTTGCACTTTGTTAGGCGTCGAATTCTTTTTTATGGTATTGGAATTCGGCATTCAATTCAAATTCTAATCAACAAATTTCGTCGATTTCTTTCTTAAAGATACGAATTCTAGCAGTTTAATTCCAGAAGACTATGCTGAAAGAAAGGTAGCAGCTGCTACTGCAGAACATTTTTTATAATTGACCAAAACTGATAATATTTTGAACAAAATTGCGAAATGTTATTTGATAATCAGCTACACCTTTGTACGGTCTATTAAAATATAGATTTTTTGCAGTTTCCTAAATTCTTTCAATCATTTTAAACAATAAAAAATGTACAAAAATTTAATTTGGATTATTTTTCTAACACTTGGTTTGACTACTATTTCTTCTTGTGGTGATGATGATGTAACAGAACCTGAGGTTGAAAAAACACTCTTAGAGATCCACCAAGAAAATCTTGAATCAATTACTGTAGACGGAAACGAATTGTCTTATTTGGATTATGGGGAAAGTAGTGATAAGGTCATTATCCTACTTCATGGTGCGCCTACCTCGTCTTTTCTTTATAGAAATATTGCGCCAGAATTAGCAGGTGAAACCGACTTTCGAGTTATTGCACTAGACCTTTTAGGGTTTGGAGAATCCGATAAACCAACAAGAACCGGGGCTTATACCGTACAAAGTCAAGCAGCACGTGTATATGCTTTTGCGGATGCTTTAGGTATTGATAATTTTGTATTGGGTTTACATGATATTGGAGGATCTGTTGGTTGGACGATGTTTTTATCAGATCAGATTGACCGGATTTCAGGTTTATTAATTACAGACACTTCGTTGGAACCGGTAGGATTCACACCGCCTACTTTCGCAGCGCCCATTTTTACGGGGCAAGTTTCACCAGAAGAGCATATTGAAGTTATATTTGATGAGAGTGTCATCAAAGAAACTACTGAAGAAATTTTAAAAGAAGGTATTTTTAATGAAGATTTGGTGACGGATGAGTTAATTGATGCCTATGCCTCCTCGATTACTCAGACAGAAGCGTATATTGAATTTTTCGAATCCTCTAGTAGTGTAATTGCAGCAATTCCAATGATAAAAGAAGCGTTTATTCAATTTGATAAACCAGTTGCTATCCTTTGGGGAAAAGAAGATTTGTTTCTAGATGCGGACATCATTCCTGCCTTATTTGAAACAGACCTTAATGTTCCTGTAGAATATGTAAGAATCCTTGATAATGCTAGTCATTATTTACAAGAAGATGCTCCTGAAGAATATGTCAATTTTGTAGGTTCTTTTTTGAATGCGGAATTTTAGGAAATTTTCGAAAATCAAGATTTCTACATAGTTAAAAAATTAAGGTGCTGTTGGTATTTGACCTGATACTAGCAGTACCTAAGTTAGTTATTTATACTGGTAAGATGCTTTTACTAAAAAAAATAATACTTTTATATTTGATCCATGGTTGAAAAATTTAAAAAAGCGATTTGCCTACTTTCCATCTCCTAATTAATTGGCTATTTTTGATTATGATGTTATCTCAAATTAACCGTTTTGCAAATGATAATAGAACACAAAACATTAAGATATAAAGATAAAATCATTTTTGAAAAAATGATTCTTAAGAATTTTGATAGAATGCTCAAACCATTCATTGAAAACGAGGCGTGTTTTATGTATTTGCTAGAAGGTTCTTTCCAGCTCAGAACTCCTGAAAAAGTTCTTCAGTTAAATATCGGTGAAGGTTTGTTAGCTAAGTGTAGTGATTACTTTTTTGAACAAACAAAAGCCGATCACAAAGACACGACTAAAACAAAAGGCATTGGAATATATCTTTACCCTTCCATGGTTAAGGAACTATTTGATTTTGATTTATCGATTTCTGACTTCGAAACAGATTATGATGCGACCAAAATAAATATAGATAGGTTATTTGAAAACTTCATAAATGGTATTGAATTCTTATTAGACAATCCATCCATTTCAAATGATTCGATGATAAAAATCAAACTGAAAGAGTTCTTGTTGCTTTTATCTAATACTGAAAATGCTCCGACTCTTTTGGATTTTGTCTCTTCCTTATTTAAACCATACGAGTATGATTTTAAAGAAATAATTACCCAAAATATATTTTCGAATTTATCCATAAGTGAATTCGCAACCCTTTGTGGAATGAGTATTTCTACTTTTCAAAGAACATTTCATAATGTATTTGAACAAACACCTGCTAAATATATTCTTGAGCAGAGAATGATCAAAGCAAAAAAAATGTTGCGTAATAAAAATAAACGAATTTCCGAGATTGCTTACGATTGTGGTTACCAAAGCTCCTCTACATTTAATAGGTTATTCAAAAAATCATTTGACCTTTCTCCTTCAGAATTTCGATTGAACGAAATTGAACATTAATTGAAGAAATCTGCAATTCCCTTCCTTTAATCTATTCATCTTAAATATCAATTGACCGAAATTGCATAGTATTTGATTTTTTTTGCAAAACGTCGAACAATGAATTTACTCACCTTTGTATGGTAACAATTTTTTAATCAATATCCATTAAAGATGAAAAAGCAAATAATTAAATTGTCGGTCATCCTATTTATATGTACATTTTTTTTTCAAAGTTGCTTGCATGATGTCCGTCCAAGAATGCTCAAACGGGAAGGGATTACGGAAGCGAATACTTTAAAAGGTAAACAAATTTTAGATAAGGTTTGGAAAAAACAAGGCGTCGATAAATTCGAAGAACGCAATGTTTATTCCTTCGAAGGTTTTGATACCTGGAAGAAAAGTAAATTAGGTAAAACAGGTAAACTTTGGCCAGATTACAAAACTACTTTGGAATTCAAATTTCAAGTTGATACGTTGGACGGACAACTAACTTTTATTGATGGTGAACGAAAAGGAACAATTGCCGGGATTTATAATTCGAATTATTATGAAATCACAAATGGTAAAACTGACTTTCAAGACAGAGATGCCAAGTCAAATCGTAGGGCAGTTTTTGCTTTATTCCACATTCAATATTTTTTGGAATTACTCAGTCGTCTTCGACAAGCGCCTATCATTAGTTACGCAGGAAGTAATGAATTCAACGACAAACAATATGACTTGATTTTTTGCACTTGGGGGAAACCAAAACCACATCTAGAACATGATCAATATCTTCTATGGATAAATAAAGAAACTGGTTTAATGGATTATGCAGAATACTCTGTTAGAGAGCCTTACGTGAAACCTCCTGGATATAAAATGATCGGGGGCAATATTGAATACTCAGACTACCGAGAAATTGAGGGTGTATGGATTTCGCATAATCAAATTGTTTATCCATTTAAAAAGAAAACTAATCAAAATAAATTTATCCATAAATTGAAAATTTCAGATTTCCAATTTGATAATTTTGATGTGGAAGAATTAAAAATAACTGGAAAAGAAAAACAATAATTCATCCTACTAGACATTTCAATATTATCCAATTTTTTACTTGGTCCACAAATGATATGTGGCCATGACTTCATACTTTCTATAAATTTACGGATGTTCTTTTATATTTTAATGTAGAAGAATCCAAGAGTCTTGACTTTTTTTGACGCCTAACGCTCGGTGCAAACGATGTAGACGCGTTTAGCGGCTATAGCCGTTTTGCACTTTGTTGGGTGTCGTAGATTATTTTAAGTGGAAAGGTGTTGAAGAATTATTCAACTGGATTGATCTCTGTTCTAAAGTATAATTCTTCCATTGATATTTCAACTCCAATAGATTGAAGTTTTACTATTTTATCTAATCCTTCATATCTAGTAATTCTCCATAAATCGCTATTGTTACTTTTATAATGAACATCAACGACATATTTTTTTTGTTCTATGAGTACATATTCTTTAAACGAAGGAATTTTCCTGTAGAGATGAAATTTGTCTCCGCGATCATATTCAGCAGTAGACTTTGATAAGACTTCAACAATTAAAACTGGATTGGTCACAGAGTTTGAATCTTCATCAGATCGTTCTATATCTCCACAAATTACCATTGTATCAGGATATACATAACTTTTTGATAGTTCAATATTTAGCTTTATATCACTATTAAAAGGAAGACATTGCGAACCGTTTTCCTTTAGCTTATTTCTCATTTCTGAATACACATTCCCACTAATTAAACCATGGTTCAGTGTTCCACCTGCTAATGCATATATTTTGCCATTATGGAATTCGTATTTAGTATTTGATTCAATCTCTTGTTGAATGTACTCTTTAACCGATAGTGTTGGGAGTTTATGAGCTTTCATTAATTTTTTTCTTCAATTTAATCATTCTGGAAGAAAGATACAAATTGAATTTTAAAGCATTGATAATCAATTTCTTATGATTTCGATTTAATGCAATGTTGAGTGGTCTAAGGCAGTTTTTATGTATTGATCTATATTGTAGATTTTGATTCTAACTACTAATTAACTCTTTGAAGGAATTTGTCATTGATTTTTTGAAGGAAGAATGAATCTTTCAAATTCATAATAGTCGACTTTGAGTTTACAGTTTTTTGTGATTTATAGAGACATATTCATGTTCAAATTAATGGTTCTTATCGCTCCAATATTTGTTGTATTAATCAAGTTTAAATTCTGAAAACGGATGCCTTATTCTGACTAACGTTCACAACTTATTGATTATCAATGCTCGTAATTTAACATTTTATCCCATTTCTTACAAATTTGCTTCTTTCTGAACGTTAGCTCTCTTAATTAATTCCAGTTTCTGAATAGGGTAATTCTGACTAACGTCCACAAGGGATTGATTATCAACACTCAATTTAAGTAGACAAACCAAGTTCGTCAGGTGTAATGCCTAAATTAGTAATCTTTTTTTTCATTTTTTTGATCAGCCCAAGTTTTCTTTTTTCATCACGGAACATATGTGATTCTAAAGGATCATAAATTGATTTTTTGGTAATCATATTCCAAATAATAATGGCAAGTTTCCTGGCAGTAGCGGAGATTGCAACTTGTCTACCTTTTCTAAAAGCGACACGTCTGAAGAAATGGGCAAGCTGGCCTTCTTTTAGATTACCAATAGCATTTGCCGCATTACGAAGCGCAATTTTTAATCTACCGCTGCCTCTAGGTGTTCGGTTTCCTAAAGTTTTACCTCCGGATATTTTATTATTAGGAGCTAGTCTTAGCCAAGAAGCAAACTGTTTTGCAGTTGGGAATTTTTTAATTCCATCAGGTCCGATCTCACTCATGATAGTCAAGATGGTAGAGTGACTGACTCCTTCAATAGCCATTAAATCGACGCCTCCGAAATATTGGTAAGAAGCAATATTAAGGTCAATATTTTTAGGAGCATTTTTATTGACTCTTTTGTAAGGTTTTTCAGGAGGCATATCATCAACGGGGAATTCCTGAGACGAGAAATATTTTTCTGAAAATAATTTGATTTGTACTTCGCATTCTTCAATCTTAGCTCGATAAAATTTAAATGCTTCAAACTCTTGTTTTAAGCCAAAAAGAAAATCTTCCCGATTGTTTCCATGAAGGGCTTTTGCAATCTCTTCTTCAGATTTTCGACAATTATAGTGTCTAAGTTTAGCAAGTTCAACAGGATCATAATTACCATTGCAGATAGCATGAATAATTTTTAAACCAGTTAAACCACAGACATCTTTTACAGCAACATCTAATCTGAAATTTAAGAATTTCAAATATTTTTGCATTTTAGAAGAAGCTTGTCCAGATAGCCGAAGCATGTTTAAACGCTGACGGCAATAAGTTCTTAATTGCATGGTTACATCATCAGGCAGAAAGCTACCAGTTAAAAGTCCAAGACAATGCATTTTCTGAATCCACATACAATCAAGTACATCTGTTTTTTTACCTTTAATGTTTTTAGTGAATTGACCATTGACAAGAATAACATCAATTCCGTCAGATAAAAGCTGAGCATGAAGATTCTGCCAATAGTCTCCAGTTGATTCAAGAGCGACAGTATCAACCTTGTTATCAATGAGCCATTAGGGTTGACTACCTCAAGCTTCATTTTCTTTTTTCTACCCATTTTAATAAATTTAAGGATGAATTAAAATGACTCTAAGGAAATGTTTATATTTGATTGATAATTATTCTGAACGGGGTCCGAACGGCCACCAATAAAATTATCATCAGTCTCGAAATTCTACTTCGGGACTTTTTGCATTTCAACCACAATGACACACGGGTTTACTAGTTGCCTAGAATTTACACCTCTTAAACGAACGGCCTTGCATAGAGCCATTTTAAAGATAGGGCTCTTTCGTTAGCTCTCTAAATTAATTCCATTTTTCTGAATAGGGTAATGGCACATAACGCTCGGTGCAAAGGTGGTAGTTCGCCACTACGAATTTAGACAAGTCGTAAGTACACAAAACTAAAAGTGGCGACTATCGACGTTTTGCACTTTGTTCGGCGATGTTTTATTTATTTTGAATTTGCCATAATATTATGCTGATTATAGTTTTTCCAAAAGCATAACAATTCCTTTGTCTGAATTTTCTTGTCTCCAGTTATTTACGAACGATTCCCTATTTAACTTCATTCTTCCTTTTGCAGGATGAATCACTTCGCAGTATTTATTTGAAATGTCCTCAATTATAATGAAATAATTATTCTGCCAATAAGCAATGCAAGGCAATGGAATATTCAATAATGAAGGATTATCATCAATTCCTTCGTAAGGTAATTTGATTACTAAAGATTTGAAACCATTTATATCTGCTGATCTTTCTAAATCTAACAAACTTGTGCCTTCGAAATTATTCATATTTGTTTGAGCTGCAATAGCATCGAATTCAACATTTTTTTTATAAAATTTAAAAATCATTTGAAGACAACGAGGACCACATTCAGGAGAAGAGTTTTCTTTAAAAAATGGAATTCTACTTTTTTTATCAATATATGCTGTTATGGCAAAATATAAAACCGAAATTGTAATACCAATAATGAATCCTTTCATTTACTATTAATTTTGCAGGTTTATATTTGCTAGAATTCTATGAAATTTGGATTCAAAATTAAATAAACTCCAAATATTAAAAGAGGAACTGAGAGAACTTTTAGTCTTAAGTTGTATTTGTTAAACCAATCATTCCATTTTTCTTTTTTACTATCTTCTAATTTGGGCTTGAATAATTTGAAACCAATTAAAGCGCAATATATTCCACTAAGTATAAAATTAAAACCAAGAATGTAGTTGACTATTTCCATTTCTATTTTTTCTAATCTCCAATTTAGGAATATTTTTTAGATTTCGATTAATATCGCGGAACGCTCGGTGCAAA
>CAKZTD010000376.1 GCA_937921595.1 uncultured Saprospiraceae bacterium | reverse complement strand
AATTGTAAAGAATCGTTTAGGCCCAAATTTTTCCAATTTGACCAAGGGTGCTTTTAATATTTGCCCGAATATTTTCTTTTCATTTTCATACAATAGTTTAAAGGAAAATTTATTCAGTCGTTTTTGGAAGACCACATTAAGTAGGTAAGTATAAACTATAAGCGCTCCAAAGACGATTCCCATGTAGTTGCTTAGAAATGATTCTCGACCAGCTAAAACATTATTAATGATGTAAACAATACCAAAACTCAAAAGCGTGTTGGGCAAAGCATACAAAAGTAAAGGAATGAGATATTTAGATTTGAGTTGAAACATATTAAACGTTTATAGCAGATTTAGAAATAGTTTTAGTAATAATTTCTGAAATTACCTGAGCATGTTTGTGAATAAAGAAGTGGTTTCCTTTTAGTATTTTGCATTGAAATATTCCTCTAGTAAATTTTTTCCAGTTACTAATTCCCAAATAGTCTTCCTCTTCATTTCCCATCAATGCGAAAATTGAGGTACGATGTAAAGGGCGAGGTTTTATATTGTTTTTTTTCTCAAGGACTTCAAAATCAGCACGAATGATCGGAGCGAAAAATTCAAACAGTTCTTTATTATTTAAAATCTCATCCGATATCCCTCCAAGCTTGGAAAGTTCATTCTTAAACAATTGTTCAGGCAATAAGTATCTTGGCCCTTCAAAATCTTTTTGATTATTTTTTTCAAACCCCGGTCCTGCATTTCCGGATACAATCAAAGCAAGTGGTGCGTCACCTTTTTTCTCCATTGCTTTGGCTATCGGCAAGCCTAATGTCGCTCCCATACTGTGTCCAAAGATCATGTAGGGATCTTGATTTCTATGTTGCTGAATTTGAGAAAGGTAATCCCGAATCGCAAGTCTTTTGTTATAAACTAGCTTTTCATCGTACCTCTTACCACGGCCTGGTAGTTCTAATGGTATGAATTCGATATAGGGAGGAATAAGTTTTCTTAAAAACTCATAAGAGTAACAGTTTCCTCCAGCAAAGTGAAGCAAAAACAATTGCATAGTATTATAGTAATTTAGATATTAATTAATAGTAAACATCACCAGAAATAAACTATTACCCTTTGAAAGTTGGATTCAAGATACTATGTAGTTTTCATTAAAAGAGTGAACAGTATCTTGAATCCAAGGGGGCAAAATATAAATTTAACCAAGAATATTTTTACATTATGAGAATGAGATTTACTGAGCTCTGCCACTCTCTGATGAGCCGACAGCTCTGTTTTTATAAGATACTTTCTTCAACTTACCGAAGTTATACATAACTGAAAATCGGTAATAATTTGTACTCCATCTTCTGTTATAATAAACATCTGTTTCAGCAACGTTGTAATTCCCCGAAGCAATTCTAGAAAAGAAAATATCATTGGCAACAAACCTACACTTTAATGCTTTATTGAAGAATGATTTCTCAAGCGTTACGCCTACATTATACATGCTATTTCTATCATGCAATCCTTCCCGATTATCACCATAATAAGAAAGCAAAATTTCCGCATCAAACAATCCAAATACATCAAATCGATTATTCGAATAAAAGTAAAGATTAGGTCTTGGTTCTACTCTTTCAAAACCTAAATTAGTCTCAGAGATATTAGTATATTTCAGACTAAGCGTATTGGATGATGACCACCATTCATTGCTCAAGGTTCTAGAAACAGAAGAAAAGAACATATGACTGTTATCATAATTTATTCGTTTCAAAATATAGCTACTTGGCTCATCTCCACGGATTGCTGTCTGGCCAAAAGGATCAATAGTATAATTATATCCAACTTTAAATCGAGCTTTCTTAATCTTTGTATTTAATTCAAATGAATGTCTTTTTTGAGGCAGCATATTAGGGTTACCTTGAACTGAAGTGTATCTATCTTGATAAATCAAAACGGGATTTAAATTTTGATAAGGGACTCTATTAATTCTTGACGTGTAAGAGAGATTTACTTTCTGTCCATTCTTGAGTTCATGTGTAAAAGAAACATTTGGGAAGAAATTAATATAATCATCTTGAAGCACTACATTTTCCTTGTTCACTATATTCAGGTAATAGTCCGTATATTCACTTCTTACCCCAATAGCATAGCTCGATTTTTTACCTAAAGAACCTTCATAAGATATGTACCCTGCAAGAACTGATTCTTCGTAAACAAAATCATTAGAAAAGCTGCTATCTATCTCAAAGTTTCCATTTTCTGGAGCAACAAGAAAATCAAAATCAAAACTGTTATCAATATAACTGTACTTAGTTCCTATTTCCAGAACATCATCATTTTTAAACACTTTGGTAAAATCAGCTTGTCCAGAAAATATATTTATGTTTAAGTCTAATATATTTTTTAAGGAGCGAAAATAAGTCCCACTGGTTTCTTGATTTTCTTCACCAATCAGGTTATCGGCTCCAATATCAAATTTAGAAAACTGGCCTCCAATAAAAAGCCTACTCCCTAAGGTGTCTATCGTATTGTAATAATTAAGAGATATAGAGTTATTGTAATCATCCTCATTTTTGTCAATATCACTTTTATAAAAACTGGAGCCCGCATCGTCTAAAATATCATTTTGACTAATAGTTTTTCCTCCTAGACTTTCTACAAATCCAGAATACTCTGCTGACATATAACTAGTCTTATTAAGATCCAATTGCATTCCTAAACCATAGTAAGAATAGTTGTCATATTCATATTCCCAATCTGTTGTAAGGTCTGTCATTAGAAAAACATTATTAGCATCTCGATCTCTTGTCGTATGCAATCTCTCTCGCTCTTCCCCTAGCATTACAGAGTAATATGCATTAGTAGAAAAATTACCTTTTTTATAATTCAGGTCAGCACTAGTAAAAGTGTTTACTCCTCCAAAAGGAGAATAAGTAACATTTTGTTTAAGGCTAATTTCATAACCATCATCACCTTGTTTAATAGTCGTAATATTAATTACTGCAGCTCCTTCCGCATCGTACTTAGCCGATGGATTTCTAATGATTTCAATTTTCTTGACATTAGATGGAGAGATGAGTGCTAACTGGCTATCCGTTATTCGTTTTCCATTCACATAGAGAATTGCACTTCCTTTTCCAAAGACAGACAGTCCTCCTGATTCATCAGGAACTATCTCAGGAGATTTAGACAATATTTCATTTACAGAATTACTTGCTGCAAGTGTTGTATTTTGAATGAGTACTTCAACAGTCCCGTTATCTCTTTGAATATAAACAGGCCTTTTACTTTTTACAACAATTGCGTCTAAATCAATCCCTCCAGATTCTACAATTATTTCACCTAGGTCAATTTGACTTTCTCCATTGTGAGAGACCCTGATAAATTTATCTTCAAACTCTAAAGAAGAGGTTAATTTCAGCAGGACTTCAGAGGTTTTAACATTTTGAATTTCAAATGCTTCTCCAAAGAAACTCGTTCCTTTTATAAAAGAAGAATCTACAGGGTTTAACACTAAAACATTCCCTGTTGGTGCCTCTCCTTTTGCCGTCAAGACTTTTCCTTTTATTGAGTAATCAACTTGAGCAAAAGAAATGGAAGAAGAAATTAAAAAAGTCAGTAAAAACATTATCTTTTTCATAAGGCTACTTTTATATTGTTTAATTTTAAATTAGTATTAATTAATCTTTCTAAATAAGCTTGAGTATCAATTTCAAGCAAAGCATTCAATTTTAATTTTGAAATAACAACCTCTGTAGCTTCCTGTCTAAATGAAAAATTAATACTTTTGGATGCTACTTTGAGGTAATTCATTTTGTAGTTATTATCATTTAAATATTTTTCAAAATCATTTTTCGATAGTTGCTCTTTAGGCCAACCTCCATTTTGCAAAGCCATTAGAATATCGCCATTAGAAAAAGAGATGCCTTTTTTCAAATGAAAAACATTTAGTTTTTCGATAGTTACAAATGATATTTCAGCAATATACTTTGCTAGTATATCCACAGGAAAAAAGGATACTCCAGATTTTTGACCAAGAAGTTCTTCGCTGTAGTATTCTAATTGTGCTAAAGATTTCAACCTCAACCACATTAAATTCTTATTTAAATTTGTAGGAAATTCGCCGTCTTCAAATCGCCCTCCGATATTTGAAATTCTAAATATCTTATATTGATAAGGGTAATGATCCTCGATGTATTTTTCAGCTTTGAGTTTTGAAGCACCATGTACAAGGTTCTCTGACTCTTGACCAAGGTTGAGATCCGTCTCATAAAAATTCTGAACTTGAGGAGGCATAATTTTCCCAACTACACCTACCGTTGAAACAAGGTTTAAATTCTTAATTCCTTTTTTATTCGCCCAATCAACAACGTTTTTGGTTCCTAAAAAATTTATATGTTCTGCTAAGTTCTTTTGACTAACAAACTGAGGAGAACCTCCTGAATGAAAAATCATATCAATAGATGGTAATCGCTCCTCAATTTTACTCAAGCCTAAATTAGGTTCAATTAAGTTTCCTTCAAGAATATGAATTCTTGAAAAACCTTTGCGCTCCCAACGGTTTCCAAAAATGGATTGAAATCTTTCCTTCGCTGAATGGCTATCTTTATTTCTAATCAAGCAAAAAAGATGAGCTGTAGTATTATTAATCAAATAATCTAATATAGCTCCGCCCAGTAATCCAGTCGCTCCTGTTATTAGGATGTTTTTCGGAATTTCTTTACGATATGTCTCTTCTTCTAGTTCATGAATTAAAGTTTGGTATTCACTAGTCCTTTTTTCAAAATCAATTTCACTACTTAAGTTTACTTCCTCCGTAATGTCTTCACGAAGTAGGGAAGAAATTTTTTGTACTAATTTTGAAATAGTTGAAAAAGAATAAATGTCTTCATAATCTAGTTTTATATTTTTAAATTTCCTTTCGATATCATCAATCATGTCTAGCGACATAAGTGAACTACCTCCCAATTCAAAAAAACATTCACTATTGTCAAAATCCTCGATTTCAAGTAATGAAGACCAAATACTTCTAAGTATTTCTTCGATTTGCTTATCATCAAAATATTCTTCTTTTGGCAACTCATCTGAAGAAATAACTTTATCATTAAGTTGAGAAAAAATGAGGTTAGTAAGTTTGAGGATTGTATTAAAATCATATATATCTTCAAAAGGTATTTTAATGCCTGCTATATTTTTTTCTATCTCACTAACTACATCCATGGCACATAGAGAGCTCCCTCCTATTTCAAAAAAATCTTCATTTTCTTCGATATCATTAGTCTCCAATATTGTGGCCCAAGCAGCATAAACTATTTCTTTAATCTTTTCTTTATTTAAAACAGCACCATTGGTTTTTTCTACTTTACTTTTTGTAACAGAAGGCCAGAATCGTTTTGGAGAAAAATAAGGTAAATCAACATCATAGCAGACTGGATTAATAACTGACTCCAAAGGTTTTTTACCTGCTTCAAGAATTAAAGAATATAAGTCATAAAGATTAGTCTCTGATAATACTCCATCAATAACCTTTACATTCATTTTTAAATCATCAAAGCGTTTTTTATCTTTTTTAGAAAAATCAAGAATTAAGACATCCTGAGTATTCAAGTTGCTTTTGATGTATTTTTTAAAATTACTCTCATCAAATACTAAATCTTTTTTACTTTTTATTAATTCCTTTTCTACTTCTTTAACACTAATTTTAGACTTGATTAATTTATTTAGAATCGTATCTTCTTTTGGAGTAATAAATTTTATTATCCCTTTTAGGTTTTCAAATAAATATTGATAAATAGTAAATTGAAACAAAACACTTAGAGCAGATTGACTTTTAATGTCTTCTATCTTGAGTCCTACTTGTTTGTTCCAACAATTTTCAATCAATAAGTTTTCAGAAAAAACTGACTGTATAAACTCTTTGGAATAGTCGCAAACTTCTAAATCCAATAACAATACTGCTTTCTGTTTCTTCGGACTTATTTGTTTTTTCAATGCTGAAATCAAAGTTTCTTTTGATGAATAAGTAAAGCATTGGTTTTCTTTATCTACTTGAAAAATTTTATTCAATTTTAAACAAAGATTATTTACTGCATTCTTTGACGGCAGCTGTTCAATTTTTTCAATCAAGTATTTTTTATAGTTATCAAGTTTAGCTTTACTCTTGTGACCAATTTGTAAATAGCTAATCGTTTTGTCATTCACAAATTCTTTTGAATATTCATCTTTTTGGCTGACTACTATATGAACATTTGTACCGGTCATACCAAAGCTACTTACAGCGCCAATTCTCTCGCCATCTTCGCTTTCCCAGCTTTCTAAAACTTCAGGAATGTATAAGCCAGAATTTTCAAAGTCAAAGTGTTCGTTTAATTTCTTAAAATTAGACTGAACCGGAATGACTTTAAAATTAAGTGCAGCTACTAATCTTAATAATCCTGCTAAACCACTTAGATAATCAAGGTGTCCAACTTGACCTTTAAATGAACTTAATGCACAAGGGTAATTTTCATCAAAAGGATTAGAAGTAACGATAGCTTGTTTGATCCCTTCTACTTCTATAGGATCACCTAAAATGGTTCCTGTTCCATGTGCTTCGATAAATCTAATTTTATCTGCTTTTATCTCTGCATTTTCCCAAGCCTGAAGTATTACTTCTTTCTGAGAATTTGAACTTGGTGCTGTAAGACTTGATATTTGACTACCTCCATGATTTATTCCTACTCCTTTAATTTCAGCTAAAATCGTATCTCCATCTTTAATTGCATTCTCATATTTTTTGAGTACAAAAAAGATAGCACCCTCTCCGTTAATCATTCCATCTGCTTCCTGATCAAAAGGTCTACAGTGTCCTGATTTCGAATGGACTACATTATTAATAGCTGCATCTTTTGTCAAGGCCAGTGTTTTTACACCGCCCACGATAGCCATATCACATTCACCATCCAAAAGACTATGTCTTGCTACGTTAAGAGCCACAAGAGAAGAAGAACAAGAAGCAGTAACAGATAATACTGGACCTCTCAAGTCTAAAAATTTAGCAAGTTTAGTTGCTTCAATACCTTTTACAAAATCAAAATTATTAAACGTTAAGTCAGAGACTTCAGCATAGTTATGATACATCGTTTTTGCAGCGGTATAGAACACTCCCGTTTTAGATCCTTTGAGCGAAGATTCATTATAGCCTGCATGATAAAAAGCTTTAATAGCATTTGTCAGAAAGAGTCGGTGCTCAGGAAAAGTCCTAAGCCCTTCTCTTTCTGTAAAATTAAAATATTCATTATCAAATTGATCAATCCGATCTAGGTAACCAACTCTAGCCATTTCCATGTTACCAAAGGCATCATGAATATCTTTCAATCGATTTTCCGGCATCTCCCCAACAAAAGAAGACTGACTACCTAAAGCCGATTTTAAATCTTCCCAGTTTTTGATATTAGGCAAATCAAAAGACACCCCAATAACAGCTAAAGTATTTTTCATAATAAAAGACAATTAAAAGTTAAAAATTAAGTTCGTCGATCGTTTCTTCGACAACAGACTCTTGTGATCCTCCTAAAAGTTTGGCTTGTTCTTCTACTGTTGTATAATTAAATAGATCAACAATATTAATCGGTTGCTTAAAATATTTGCCTAGCAAATGTTTCAGTTTGACGATCAATAATGAATCTCCACCTATTCTAAAAAAGTTATTCTGCACTCCAAACCCATTGTACTCTAAAACCTCTTCCCATATAGCTAGAATTGCTGCTTCGACTTCATTACTAGGATCTACTGATTCTTCCATTCCACTTTGATCAAGTTCTAAGTTTAATAAAGCTTTTCTGTTGATCTTTCCATTTCCAGTAAGCGGAAATTCATCTAAAGAAATTACTAAACTAGGAATCATATATTCCGGTAAGCGTTCATTTAAATAAGCGTAAAGTAAATCTATTTTGTAATTTTCTTTTGGTGTTACAAAAGCTATTAATTGTCTCCTTTTGCTATCCGTAGTTTTGACTAAAACCGCAACATTCTCTACAAGATCCGAAGTCTGAATCATCGTCTGAATTTCTCCTAATTCAATTCTATGTCCTCGAATTTTTACTTGTCCATCTTTCCTTCCAATAAATTCAATTTCGCCATTCGGTAACATTCTAACTAAGTCACCTGTGCGATACACTTTTTCATTTTGACTTGAAAAAGGATTTTGAATAAATTGTTGTGCGGTAAGTTCTGGTTGGTTTAAATATCCTTTAGCAACTCCTTTACCACCTATCAGTAATTCTCCAGGAACACCTACTTGACATAGTTCCATATCTTGATCAACAACATAAACAGAAGTTTGTGAAAAAGGCTTTCCTATTGGAATAACCGGACTAGCTTCATCAAGCTCAACAACTTGAAGGAGTTTACCTATCGTTGTTTCTGTAGGGCCATAATGATTAATGATTTCTAGTTCAGCATTTTGTTTACGGATTGCTTGAACGTATTCAACTGGAAGTATATCTCCACCAAAAAATATCATTTTATTTGGCAACAAACATTGTTCTTCTCTATTCAATACATTCCAATGAGATGGAACAATTTTCATACAATCTATTTCATGTAAATTGAAATAATCATGCATGTCATCAGCAAGAAGTAGCATATCTTTGGCCGGTAAGTATAGACAAGCTCCTGAAAGTAGTGCACCAAAAAGCACCGTATTTCCAAGATCAGTAGCGATATTTGACATAAGTGCAAATCGCTTAGATGCTTTAATATTAGTATTCGCATATAGTCCTTCTACATAGTCCACTAAGTTTGCATGGGTGACCATAACACCTTTGGGTTTTCCTGTAGATCCTGATGTGAAAATAACATAAGCTAAGTCGGTTGCTTTTGGTCGAGTAGATAATTTTACTTCTACTTTCTCTAATTCCGACCAATTCTTATCAAGCACTAAAATTTTTGAATCCAAGTCACTCAGTGATGTTTCACTTCCTTCCAAAGTAATAACAGCTTTCAAATTTGCTTCTCCACAGATGTATTGTATCCGTTCAATCGGTGTATCAATATCTATTGGAACATAAGCTGCTCCTGATTTAAGAACTCCTAGAATAGAAACCATTGACCAAGTCGAAGGAGGTAAAATAATTCCTACAAAATCATTGCATTTCATATCATACTCCACTTGCAAGTAGCTAGCGAGTTGTTCTGCTTTTTGATTTAATTCAGAATAACTAAGTTCCACTCCACCTGCAAAAACAGCTTTTTCGTTAGGCGTTTTCGCAACTTGTGCTTCAAATAAATCTAGGACTGTTTTATTTTCAGAATAGCTAAAGTTCGCTTTAGCAGGATTGAATTCAAGCTGTGATTTTCGTTCAATTGCTTTACCGTTTATATCTTTTACTTTGTCTGTAGTGTCCTTAATGTAAGCTTCAAGAATGGCTTCAACGTAACGATGAATGTGTTCAAGAGTAACTTCATTTTTCAAACCTTTTTTTAGTTTGTAGGTAATCGCCAGGGATTCACCTAAAGCACTAGCTGTAAAATCTAAAGCGGTATTGGTCAGTACGAAAGCATCTCCTTTTATTTCTTCTTTTTGAGATTTCTTATACTTTTCATCATCGCTTAATTCCAAAGAATTATAAATATGAAAGTTAACATAGTTGAACATTACATCAAAAAAGGGAGAACCTTCTGCAGATGTTTCATTCATTATTTTAGAAATTTCATAAAGCGTTAAACGCTCGTGTTTCCTGACATCTATTAAGTTCTTATAGACCTCTTGAAAATAAGTAGATAATGATTGATCTGCTGAATCTTCCAATCTATTCCGAACTGGAACAGTATTCAGAAAACAGCCTAATAATTTATCTCCATCTTCAATGACTGGTCGATTATTAGCGACCAATCCTATTACGAAATCTTGTTCAAAATTAATGATCTTCAAGGCATTGACAAAGGCTCCATAAAGCACAGACTTTAAGCTTACACCGTCTGTTTCACAAATTTGCTCTAAGCGATTTCTAAACTCATTACTGTACTGTTGAGAATGAACTTGATATACATTTTCTTGATTAAAAATATCGAGCCTTTTGTAATCCGTTAATTTATTTTTCCAAAAATCGATTAACTTTCCATTCTTCTTATCATACAATTCTCCAAGAACAGCATCTTTATTGGATGCTTTTAATTTTTCTATTTTTGGAGTTTTGTTTTGTTCCAGATCACGGTATATATGAAATAATTCAGTGTTCAAAGAAGCTTCACTCCATCCATCCAAAATAGCATGATGAAATTGGAATAAAAACACACAAGCTTGTTCATTAAGTTTAAAAATATTGCTTCGCCACAGTAAACCTTCTCCCATTACAAATGGTTGTTTACGTTCTTCTTTCATAAAATTATCGATAAAGCTTTCTTTTTGCTCCGTCTCTAAATGACTGATATCTTTAAAGCCTATATCGAATTTTATTTGTTTGCTTACAATTTGAACTGCTTTACTATAATTACTTAAATCGAATTGTGTTCTAAGAGATTCATGCTTTTCTACTAGATGCACAAAAGCCTTTGTGAATAGTCTTTTATCAACAAGAGGAATTTGAAAAACAAATTGATCATGATATACACCTGCTTCTGGATTCAAACTAGATAGTACAACCATCCCTTTTTGAATATCACTCATCGGATAAACATCTTCGACTTTATGAGCATTAGTGAGATTATTCAATACCTCTACTTTTAACTGACTAACCTCTCTACTAATTTCTGCTTTTACTTTTCGATTTTCTTCAGAGTCTCCTTGATCACTTTCTATTAGAGTAGCAATTGTTTCTATTGTATTGAATTCATACAACTGGTCTATTGCAATACTCGTTTTGAATTTTTTATTAATCTTACTTAACAAGCGGATCGACAATATAGAGTCTCCACCAATTCGGAAAAAATTATGTCGAATTCCAATATCTTTCTTTTCCAATATTATTTCCCAAAGGGAAGAAACATCCTTTTCAGTCTGGCTTCTTGGAGCAATATATTCTTCTAATGCATCTACTTGAGCATCCGATTCTGGTAGTTCTTTTCTATTAATTTTACCACTAGTCGTTAACGGAAACTCATTCATTACGACGATTTGGCTAGGAACCATATAATCTGGTAAATGAGTACTTAAATAAGTGTACATGGTATCCTCTTTATATCCATCTTTTGGAATAACATACCCTACTAAGAACTTATGAGCATTTTCTGATTCTTTCACTAGTACGACTGCATTCTCTACCAAATCAGAAGTATGCATCTTAGATTCAATCTCTCCTAATTCAATTCGATTACCTCGTATTTTTACCTGATTATCTATTCGACCTTTGTATCTAATTGTTCCGTCAGCTTCCCAAATAGCAATATCTCCTGTTTTATATACACGCTCTCCCGCGATAAAAGGATCCGGAATAAACCGGTCTTTGTTTAATTCATCTAGATTCAAATACCCTTTGGCCACCTGAACTCCTGAGATAAGCAACTCTCCAGGAATTCCAATAGGCTGAGGATTGAGACCTTCGTCTACAATATAAATACGAGTATTCGCAACAGGGCTACCAATAGTAACACCTTCTGACAAATCTAAATCGGTAACATCAATCGCTGTAACATCAATCGCTGCTTCGGTAGGTCCGTAAAGATTATGAATCCGTGTCGTTGGAAAAAGTTCTTTGGACTCATAGATCATTTGGGCTGGCAACTCTTCCCCACTACATACAATATGTCGTAAACTTGGGACATCATTCTGCTGACAGAATTGTAAAAACACACCAAGCATAGATGGCACAAAGTGTATAATATTTACAGCTTCTTTCTCAATAATTGATTTTAAGTATCCTGGATCTTTATGTCCTTCTGGTTTAGCAACAACTAAGGTGCTACCTGTCAAAAATGGAAGGACTAATTCCCAAACTGAAACATCAAATGTATATGGTGTTTTTTGAAGAAATACATCTTTTTCACTAACTTGTAAATATTCTTTTTTCCACTCAAGACGATTAAACAATCCTGCATGTTGATTAAGAACACCTTTAGGTTTTCCAGTAGAACCAGAAGTATAAATACAATAAGCAAGGTCTGAAGGTTCTGGTCTGCTAGTTAATGCAGCTTTAGAATAATCCTCCTGAACTTTAAAGAAAGCGGTTAGCTCTTCTTCATTAATTAATACTTTCAGTTTTGCATCTTCTACGATATAAGCGACACGCTCAGCAGGATAATCCATACCGATTGGGACATAAGCTCCCCCCGCTTTAAGGACAGAAATAATAGAAAGAGGCATTCGTTCACTTCGATCTAACTGAATTCCTACTAAATCATTTGCTTGAATTTCATATTTATCTTGCAAGTAAGCCGCAAACTGATTTGACAATTCGTCAAACTCTTGATACGTATAGGTTTGTTCTTCAAATCGTACAGCTATTTGTTTTGGAGTAGCTATTGCTTGTGTAGCAATACGATCTACAACCGTTAAGTCTTGAGGGTAATCAACTTTAGTATCATTAAATTGATGTATAAGTTGTTCTCTTTGCTTATTTCCTAAAATACCAAAATCATGAATTTTATGATTCGGTAATTTCAATAACTGCGCTGCAATGGATTTGAAATAATTCATCAAGTTGACCATATCCTCATAGCTGTAAACATCAGGGTTGTATTTCAACATCAACTTCAGATGTTCTCCTTTTTCATAAAAGCCAGCTTCTATATCAAGCTTTGTAATTCTAAAACCGTAATCTTTTATTTTCTCGGTTTCATCATCCGTCATATCTACGACGGTCTTTTGTAGATCCTCGAAATTTTGTAAAAATAACATCACATCATACACCGCATTATTTCTACTTATATCCTTTTTATTTTTTAGATCTCGAACCAGACTATTGAAAGGATACATTTGATGTTCGAAAGCTTCAAAAGTAGTTTCCTTTACTTTATTATAAAATTCAGAAAAAGATATACTTCCATCAACCTCATTGAGTAAAGCCAAGACATTGATATAACAACCAAGTTGATCTTCTAATTGCGGATGATTTCTTCCAGCTATAGAAGCTCCCATTACTATTTCTTTCTGAGCAGTATATTTGTAGAAAAGAACATTCCATATAGAAAGCAAAGTGATGAATAGACTTCCATTGTTTTTACTACTAAAATCATACAGGGCTGATGTGAGTTCTTTTGTAAAAAATGTTCCTAGATATCTCCCATTAGACGTTCTGATTTTAGGTCGAACCATTTTGGTTGGTAATTCTAGATTACCATTTTTCCCTTTAAATCGATTCAGCCAATATTCTTTATCTCCTATAATCGTTTCACTATTCAACAAATCATTTTGCCAGTAGGCATAATCTTTATATTGAATCTTTAAAGGCTCCAGAGCGATAGGCTGATTATTTCTTAAACTATTATAAATGGATAAGAATTCTTTGACAATAATTTCACTTGAAACACCATCTGTTATCAAATGATGAAAAACAGAATAAAGAACAAAGCCATCTGTTACTTTAAATAATTTGAATCTAAAAAGTGGTCCATTTTCCAAATCAAAAGGTTGAAATAAATCTCCTTTTTCATGACCATAAATATAATTTTTAATGGTATCCCTTTGATTTTCTTTTGCAGTAATATCTTCAACTTCAACTTTCGAAAAGATAGTTTCTATTGGCAAAACCCATTGCCTAATATTGTCATCTTCATCCATTCTAAATACAGTCCTCATTATCTCATGTCGATCTGTCAGATGTTCAAATACCTTATTGAATAGATCAATATCAAAATCGAAATCATTATTAAAATCATAAAGTATTGAAAGATTATAAGCTATTGCACCTCCAGCAGTATTACTATCTAACCATATCATTTGTTGAACTTCTGATAATGGATAGCTAGACTCATTGGGAGCCTCAGTTATAGGTTTGAAACTAGAAAAATCCGAGGCCTTAATCATTTTTGCATGTTCCTGAATCGTCCTGGCGTTGAAGACATCCTTTAGTTTCAGTTTAACTGAAAATCGTTTTGCATAAATATTAATTAATTGTCCAGCCTTTAGACTATGGCCGCCTAAATCGAAAAAGTTATCACACACTCCAATTTCTTGGATGTTTAATACTTCTTCCCAAATCGCTACTAAATCATTTTCAAGTTCATTACTTGGAGCTACATAATTTTTCTTAATAATATCATCATCAGAAATGTCTGGCAATAATTTTCTATTAGCTTTTCCACTA
Organism: uncultured Saprospiraceae bacterium; assembly: GCA_937921595.1. Taxonomy (GTDB): domain Bacteria; phylum Bacteroidota; class Bacteroidia; order Chitinophagales; family Saprospiraceae; genus JAHDHW01. Next base: position 9,920 of record CAKZTD010000376.1, on the reverse strand, counting down.
GAAGTAAGTGGCATCTCATCTAATTCGACAAAGAAAGAAGGAACCATGTATTCTGGCAAATGTTGTCCAACAAAAGCTTTTACAGCAGATTTATCTATTGGTGTTTCATCTGCTGCAACAAGATAGGCCACTAGGTTCTTTTCTCCATCAACCTTTTTGGCCATGACAACCGCTTGCTTGATAGAACTATATGCCGATAGTGCATTTTCAATTTCTCCCAACTCTATCCTATTCCCTCGAATTTTTACTTGATTATCTTTTCTTCCCAAGTATCGGATTGTTCCATCTGCTTCCCATGCAGCAATATCTCCAGTACGGTAAACTCGTTCACCTGCAAGAAAAGGATCTTCGATAAATCGCTCCTTTGTCATCTCATCGAGATTTAAATACCCTCGAGCTACTTGGACTCCAGAGATTAATAATTCTCCAGGGATTCCTAAAGGTTGAAGTTGAAGAGATTCATCTACAATATAGATTCTGGTATTGGTAATCGGTTTTCCAATACTAACTCCTAATTGAGCAGTATCAACCTCTGTTAAGTCAATTGCAGTAACATCAATTGCCGCTTCTGTAGGACCATACAGATTATGTATCTTAGCAGAAGAAATTAAATGCTTACTGTCTTCCACCATGTTTGACGGTAGTTCCTCTCCACTACATACAATATGAGCTAAACTTGGAGTTGACTTTCCAGTCAAAAACTGTAAAAACAATCCTAACATAGAAGGAACAAAATGAATTATATTAACTCCTTCTTTATTAATAATATCTATTAAATATTCTGAGTCTTTATGTCCTTCTGGCTTAGCCATAACTAACTTTCCCCCTGTAGTTATCGGTAAGGCAAATTCCCAAACAGATACATCGAAAGTATAAGGCGTTTTTTGTAAGTAGACGTCTTTATCGCTTACCGCTAAATATTCTTTCATCCATATCAATCTATTGTATAAACCATCATGCTGATTTAATACACCTTTGGGTTTCCCCGTAGATCCTGAAGTATATATACAATATGCTAGATCTTCTGGAGCTGGTTTAAAGTCTAAGCTTTGTGTAGAATACTCTTCTTGGCGAGCATAGAATTTCGACCATTCTTCTTCATTTAAAACAACTTTAAGTTTTGCATCCTTAATAATATATTCAACTCTCTCTGCGGGGTAATCCATACCAATTGGTACATAAGCTGCACCTGCTTTTTGAATAGCAATAATCGACATGGTCATTCTTTCACTTCGATCCAAGTGGATACCGGCTAGATCATTAGCTTCTAGCTCATAGTTATCTTTTAAGTAAGCAGCCAATTGATTAGAAATCTCGTCTAGCTCCTTATATGTATATTCTTTATCCTCACATTTTAGTGCAATATATTCTGGAGTAGCCACTACTTGTTCTTCAAATAAATCAACAACTGTTTTATCTGTAGCATAAGTAACATTCGTATCATTGAAACCTTTTAAGACCAAGTCTTTTTCTTCAGTAGTAAGAAGACTCAAGTCTCTAATTTTCTTCTGAGGGTTTTCAATAAGACTAGAGGAAATGATTCTAAAATGCTTTAGCATTCTTTTAATCAACTCTTCTTCATAAACATCTTTATTATATTCAATGACTAAAGCCAATTGCCCTTCTTCTTCATAGAGATTGATTTCGATATCAAATTTTGCATAACATTCACCTAAGTCTACAATCGTTTCATCATCTTCAATTTTTATTTTTGAATCTGTATTTTCGCCAATATTTTGATAAGCGATCATCACATCAAATATGGCACTTCGAGAAGCATTTCTTTTGACCTGCACATCTTCAACCAAAGCATCAAAAGGGTATGCCTGATGATCTATAGCAGCAGTGGTATTGTCGCTAACCTTCTGAAAATTAGTTATGAAATCAGCATCAGGATCTATCTGATTTCGTAAAACCAATGTATTGACATAAAAACCAATTTGGTCTTCTAAATCACTATGAAAACGACCAGCGGATGGTGTAGCAATCACAAAATCTTCCTCCTTCGTATAATGATAAAAAAGTACTTTCCAAACGGTTACCAATGCACTATACATACTTCCTTCTTGCTGAAGGGTAAATTGTTTAAGGTTTTGAAATAATTCTGATGACAAGCTCGTCTTCAATTTTTTACCTGAGTAAGTTTTTGTAGCGGGTCGTTGTCGACTTGTTGGTAAATCGAGTACAGGTAAAGGATCTTGAAGTTTATCGATCCAATATTTTTTCGAAGTTTGCATACGTTCTCCTTCCAATTGCTCTTGTTGCCAAGATGCAAAATCCTTGTACTGAATATTCATAGGCATAAGATCCGGGCTCGTTCCAGCTCTAAATGCACTATAATAAGCCAATACATCTTTCGCCAATACTCCCATTGACCAGCCATCACTAATAATGTGATGCATGTTATAATAAAATACGTAATCTTCTTCTCCAAGTTTATAGAAAGCAGCTCTGAGTAGCGGTCCTTTTTCCAAATCAAAATATTGATAAGTGTCTTTCTGAGTAGACTCTTCTACTATTTTTCTTGCGTCTGGCTTTTCACTTAAATCATGAAACTCACATTGAAACTTAAATTCATCAAAAGGAACAACCCATTGTCTAATGTCTCCATCAGCATCTGGTCTAAAAACTGTTCTTAAAATTTCGTGACGATTAATTGTTTCTTTAATCGCTTGGTTGAACAGTTCGATATCATAATCTCCTTTCAAGTCAATTGAAAAAGGTAAATTATAAGCTAAGGACGCTTCATCGAATTGACTCAATATCCATAGTCTCATTTGAGATGAGGAAAGTGGGTAAGATTCCTTTTCTTCAATTTTCGGAATCTGCTGAAAAGTTTCTTCTTGATTAAGCCTACCTAAGTGATCGACCAATAAAGTTTTGTTGGTTTTCAACAAATCAATAATATCATCAGACAATTCATCTTTTGCAAAATTAACTTCCAGATCATTTCCATTCAATGAAATAGACACTTCGTTTTCTTCGAGTTGATTTAAGACATTAAGTAATTCCATTATATTGTTAATTTGTTTTTTCGTGAAACAGTTTTGTTCAAATTTCTTAGTTTGTTAGAAATTTCAATTTTTAAACTAATGTTTCTAATGTTAGGTATTTCATAAAGTTCCTGCAATTGAATATCGCAAGCAAACTCTTTCTTTATCGAATTTAGAATAGACATAGCTTTAAGAGAATCACCACCTAAGTCAAAGAAATTATCGTCAATTCCAATTTGTTCTTCACCGAGGAAAGATTCCCAAATACTACATAGTTTAGTTTGAATTTCATTTTCGGGTCCTACATAATCAGTAGTTAAATTGACCCTAAGGTTATCAGATTGTTCCTCCCCTCCAGTCAACTTTTCATTTTCTTGTTCATTGAATAAAGTATCCGTAGAGATATTCGATAAGATCGAATTCATATCTACATTAGCTAAATCTTTAGGTTGAATTAATTTTAATAGATTGACTTTTGCAGGAAGTTTTGTTACATCAAATACATAAGAAGGTACTGGTATTTTCTTATCATCAGTCGAATCCAAAAGAGACAAATCAACAGCACTACCTCCACTCCACAATACTCCCAGAGTATTTAAGAAAGACTTATAATCACTCTTGGATTCTCTTGCAGCTCTAAGCATTGACAAGCATATTTTAGCGTCTTTGGTTTTTCTTTTTAGAAACCCAAGTAAGGTTCTACCTGGTCCAATTTCTAAGAAAGCACTATCATCAACAGGCCATTTTTGAACTAAATATTCTAATCCTTTTTGAAACTGTACCGTTTCTCGAAGGTGTTTAATCCAGTAGCTTGGTAACAAATCAGATTCATCTAATGGCCTACCAGTCAAATTAGAAATAATAGGTATTTCAGGTTTTGCAAACTGTACTTGACTCAATACTTCCTCGAAAGGTTTAAGCATTTCATCCATCATATAAGAATGAAAAGCATGAGAAGTATTCAACACACGAAATGAAATAGCATATTCTTTAAGTTTTTCAGCAAACTTCTCAATGTACTCTGTTTCGCCAGACAGAACACATGTTCCCTTAGTATTAATTGCTGCTACAGATAATTCATTTTGATCGAAAAAACCTAGTACTTCTTTGGCTTCAGCTTTCACTGCAATCATAGAGCCTGGCTTCATAAGATTCATCAGATTAGCCCTGGCACAAATTATTTTCAGTCCATCTTCTAAAGAAAACATATTAGCTGCACAAGCTGCGCTGTATTCACCAAGACTATGACCGATCATACAACTAGGACGTATTCCAAAATCGAGGAGTGTTTTAGCTAAAGCATACTCAACCAAGAAAAGTAAAGGTTGAGTGTAGAGTGTATCATTAATCAAATTAGCGTTTTCTGTTTCTACTTTTTCGTATCCTATAATCTCTTTGTAATTACAATTGGTGATCACTTTTAACAATCCAAATCCTTTGTCCATAATTGCTTTAAAAGCAGGCAATTCTTGATATAATTCTTTTGCCATTTCAAAGTACTGAGTTCCTTGTCCTGGAAACATAAAAATGACATTCCGATATAATTTACTGCTTACTTTATCTTGACTCGTCATTAATTGACTCGAGGCTTCTTCTTTGTTTTTATAAACGATAAAGTCTTTAAAAGGAAAAGGTTGAACTTTTTGATTGATACTATAATTAACATTAGCGTTATCCGTATTCTTTTCTTCTTCTAAAAAGGATGCTAATTTCAGTTTATAATTTTTCAGCGCAGGTTTTGTTTTAGCAGACAAAACCATGAGCTGATGCGTTGGTATAAGCTCAGTACGAACGGGCTCTTTATACTCTTCTAGTACTGCATGACAATTCGTCCCTCCTATACCAAAACTGCTTACTCCTGCTCTAAAAATTTTAGGACTCTCCCACTTTTGTAATTCTTGACTTACGTAAAAAGGACCCTTTTCAAAATTAATTTCTGGGTTGGGAACTTTAAAATGTAAAGAAGGTGGTATCATTCTATTATCGACACAAAGACATGCTTTTATAAAACCTGCAATTCCAGCAGCCGAATCTAAATGTCCCATATTAGTTTTTACAGAACCGATCGCACAACTATGATTCGTGTTATAATTGAATGCTTTATTAAGGGCTTCGATTTCAATCGGGTCACCTAATTTAGTTCCAGTCCCATGGGCTTCAATATAGCTAATTGAATCAGGGCTTATCCCTGCAATTTTATGTGCCATTTTGATACATTCTGACTGGCCTTCAACACTTGGTGCTGTATAGCCAACCTTTCTTTTACCATCATTATTTACAGCTGTAGCTTTGACCACAGCATAGATATAATCTTTATCTCTAACTGCATCTTCAAATCGTTTTAAGACAACTGCTCCTGCTCCTTGTCCCCAAGTTGTTCCACTCGAATCTTTGTCGAATGCACGGCAGTGTCCATCTTTTGAAGCAATCAATCCTTTTTCGTAGAAATAACCTTTATCCTCAGATGAGTGAATACTTACTCCACCTGAAACAGCAATATTACATTCTTTAAGTAGTAAACTTCTACAAGCTAAATGAACATTACTCAAGGATGCAGAGCAGGCAGAATCAATATAAAAGCTAGGTCCTTTGAGTCCAAGTTTATAAGAAATGAGTGTACTAATAAATTCTTTATTGGATAATCTTTGAGCGAGGAATTTCGAGACGGCTCCACTGGAATAAAACATTTCGAGCAATCGCCAATCCAAATTATCAGAAGCTGACAAGTATAAACCAACAGTATTTCCATCTAGTTGATTAGCATAACCGGCATTATCTAAAGCTGTATAAACCTGCTCATGCATGATCCGAATTTGCGGATCCATTAAAGCAGCTTCTGCTCTGGTATACCCAAAAAATTTATAATCAAAACTTTCTGAATTATTTATAAATGAACCTACTGGTATATAATTAGGATCGTTTACCAACGAAGGATCTATATCTTCTGTGTCGTAGAAATGAATGAGCTCTTTCCCTTCTACTAAATTATCCCAAAAACTGGATAAGTCATTAGACTTTGGAAAAACGCCTGACATACCAATTACAGCTATATCCTTTTTTCTATTTCCTGCATCCATACTCTTTATTAAAATTTAAGTTGTGATCAAAATATATCTAGCATACTATCCATATCTTCAGAAATGTTTACCAGTTCAGGTTCTTCTTCAACTTCTATATTCAACACATTCTGGATTAGACTTCTTACATTTGGATATTTAAACAAGTCAACTGCTTTCAATTCAATGGGTAATCTAGTATTGATTTGATTTAAGATTTTGATTAAGGAAAATGAATCTAGACCCAAATCAAAAAAGTTATCCGTTACACCAATACACGAAACACTCTCCCCTATTTCATTTTTAACAATGTCTATAATAACAGATTCCATTTCTGATTGCGGCTGTACATATTCACTTTTAATTATATCATTATCAGAAACATCAGGTAATAACTTCTTATTAACTTTACCATTCGTTGTCATTGGAATTTCATCCATAAAAACATAAAAACTTGGAACCATATAATCAGGAATTTGCTTTTGCAAATATTCCTTGACTGTTGTTCTATCTATTGATTCATCAGGTTCTGCAATCAAATAAGCGATGAGTATCTGAGTTCCATTTTTATCTTTTGGTAAGACAACACATTGGTTAATTTCTTGAAGGCTAAGAATAGCCGTTTCTATCTCTCCCAATTCAATACGATGTCCTCTAATTTTAACTTGATCATCCATCCTACCTAAATAAGAGAGTTCTCCATTCGGTAGCATCTTTACTAAATCTCCACTTCTATAAATCCGAGTTTCTTCTAAAAGATCATGTTTGAAATTGATAAAGCGTTGTTGAGTTATTTCAGGTTTATTTAAATAGCTCCTTGCTAATCCAGCTCCAAACACACATAATTCTCCGGTTACACCTTTCGGTACGAGTTGCTGATTTTCATCAAGAATAATGGTGCCCAAGGTTGGAATTGGCACTCCAATATTACTAATCGAGGTATTGAGATCTATCGTATTTATTTCTTTGTAGGTAACATGAACAGTTGTTTCTGTAATTCCATACATATTGATAATCTTACAAGATGGTAATTCCTTTTTCCATTCTTTAAGGATAGAAGGATTCAAAGCCTCTCCTCCAAAAACCAAATAACGAAGGGATAAATCAGATGAAATTTTCAGAGCTTCTTCTTGCAACATTTTAAAAGCCGTAGGAGTTTGGTTGAGCACCGTTACTTTTTCATTGACCAATAATTCAGCAAAAAGATTCGTATCTCTTGTTGTTTCTTTAGGAACGACCACTAACTTTCCGCCAAATAATAAAGCTCCAAATATTTCCCAAACTGAAAAATCAAAGCAGTAAGAATGGAACAAACACCATGCATCTTGATCATTAAAATCAAATCGATCTTCTTGGTTGAAAAGTAACCGTATTACATTTTTATGTTCTAACAAAGATCCTTTTGGTTTCCCTGTTGTACCAGAAGTATAAATCACATAAGCTAAATTATTAGCTTTGATTTCACGGACTGGAGCAATCGTAGAAAATTGATTTTGTTGTTCTATAAAATCATTAATTGCTTGCTTATCAATCACTAGCTTACAATTACTATCCGTCAGCATATAATCAATACGATCCTGTGGGTAATCCTGATCAATCGGAACATACGCTCCTCCTGCTTTCAAAACTCCTATGATTGCAACAATCATCCATTCGTCACGATCGAGAATTAATCCTATTAAATCGTCAGGATTAATTTTACATTGAGTTAATAAATAATGAGCTAATTGATTCGAGCGTTCTTCTAGTTCTTTATAAGTCAATGAAACATCACCATATTTCAAAGCTATATTATCAGGATTTACACGTGCTCTTTCTTCAAACACATCTACAATTGTACTTGTTTCTGGGTAGCGAACTTGAGAAAAATCTAGAGCCTCAATTTGTTCTTTTTGTTCCTCTTTTGTTAAAAAACTAACATCTTTTACTGGAGTATCAGGAGAACAAATAGATGCAGTTAAAAGCTGATCAAAATGTTGCATAAGTTGTTCCACCATAGATTGTTCGTAAACATCAGTATTGAAATTAACTTTGAATAAAAGGGAGGATCCTATTTCAGCAAAATTAACTTCTAGGTCAAATTTAGTCATGCTCTCTCCTCGATCATAAACAATACCTGATTCGGATTGAATATTACTTTCACTATTTTTTTCACCAGTATTTTGCAGTGCAAGCATTACATCAAAAATTGCACTTCTACCAGTATCTCTATTCAAGTTTAATTCATTTACCAATAAATCGAAAGGATAAACTTGATGAGAAAGATCTTTTATAGTTTTGTCTTTAAACGTTTTACAATATTCACTTACGCTTAATTCAGGATCTACTCTATTTCGTAATGCAACCGTATTTACATAAAATCCAATCTGATTTTCAAGATCTAAATGTTCACGGCCCGCTACAGGTGAACCAATGATAATATCTCGCTTACCAGTATATCGGTACATAAGAATATTCCAGAAACTAAGAAGAGTAGTAAAGAGCGTACCTTTATTCTCTTGAGTAAAAGCGTTCAACTTAGTAAGCTTATCTTGGGGTAAAAACATTTCCAAAATACGACCACTATTAGTTTTCAAAGAAGGTCGTTGTAAGTTAGAAGGCAAATTCAGCAAAGGTAGATCTCCTGATAGTTCTTCTAGCCAATATGTTTTGTCTCGTTCTAATTCATTTTGTGCTAAGCGTTGAGATTGCCAAGCTGCAAAATCTTTATACTGAACATTAAGTGGTGGAACTGTTGATGCTCCCGGTTTAGAATAGCTCTCATAGAAAGCTAGCGTATCTTTAGCTAGGACTCCCATCGACCAACCATCTCCAATAATATGATGCATATTATAATGAAACATATATTGATCGTCCGTTAACCTAAACAGCATCGCAGACATCAGTGGGCCATTTTCTAGGTCGAATGCTTTATAACTATCTTCTTCTAAAAAGTCGGTGACTATCTTATTTTGCTCTACCTCATTACGTAAATCTTTGTACCCTATTTTAAAGCCAATTTGTTCTGGCTTCATGACATGTTGATAAACTTCTCCTAGTTCATCCTTCCTAAAAACAGTTCTTAAAACTTCATGTCTTTCAACAACTGCATATACTGATTTTTTAAAAATATCAATATCGTAGGTTCCATTGAGCACTACTTGGTGACAAATATTATAAGCTCTGAGTCCATCTTCAAACTGACTCAGTATCCATAGTCTTTTTTGCGAAGAAGATAAAGGATACCCATAAGAAGATTCAGCTACTTTTGGGATGGAAGAACGCCTTCTTGATACGTTTTTTTCTCCTTCTAAATATTCTATAATTTCATTTTTACTTGCTTTAATTTTAGCTACTAATTCAGGTGAAGGGTTTGCTCCATCAAACCTCAGTTTGACATTCCCTTCATATAATGAAATATGAATATTATTATCCTTTAGTTCTTTCAACAACTTTTTCATTGATTAATCATTTTAGAATTTACACCTATCTTTATATTAATAATTCACCAGACATTTCTACATTGCTTCTTAACCATTGCTTCTGTTCGATTAAACTTGCTATATCTCTTATGGTATGATTCGACAATACTTCTGCAATACTTATTTCTACATCTGTATTACTTATAATCTTATTTATGAGCTGTGTTGCTAACAAAGAATTACCACCTGCTTCAAAATAATTGTCTAGAACTCCAGCAGATTGATACCCTAAAATTTCTTCCCAATAAGTAGCTATCTTTTTTTCTAGCTCCGTTTCTGGTTCTACAAATACACTACTGATATTGCTTCGAGAATTAGAGCTTGAATTGTTACCTAAATGATCTGAAGAAACCTCACAGGAATGATCTTCATAAAACATCTCAATTATATTTTCTACTTTATTCTCCGTG